>JBFMGU010000085.1:0-38860 GCA_040752415.1 Myxococcota bacterium | reverse complement strand
GGCGCCGCCGACGCGGGGCGTCGTCGCGACGGGGGCACGGTGGGTGAGGAGGGCCGCTGCGACCCCTTCGACGACGACTGCCTGCCCGGCCTGTACTGCCTCCAGCTCGACGAGCCCACCGGCCCGCGCTGCTTCCGCACCTGCTCCCTGGACCCCGACGCGGGGCCCACCAACTGCGGCGCGGGCCGCGACTGCTACCAGGTGAACACCGAGGTCAACCTGTGCTTCCGCACCAACCCGCGCGACGGAGACTGCCTGGACTCCGCGGGCCAGGTGGACCCGTTGGCGGTGTGTGAGGGCGGCGGCCAGGCGCTGGTGGACAACACGCAGGCGCCCACCATCTGCGCGTGCAAGCTGCTGTGCACCTTTGCCAACTGTCCCGGCCCCGCGTGCGAGTGCCCCGTCGAGGAGGAGTGCATTGGCGGCGTGCTTGGCAGCGACGAGATTGGCGTGTGCGGTGTCCCGCTGGGCATTGGCGAGAGCTGCCCCTCACCGTCCACCTACCCCTTCTACTCGTCGGAATACTGCGCGCCCGCGGAGGGCATCCCTCCCGCGCTCCAGGGTCCCCTGCCCTACTGCGCGTACAACAACCCCACCGAGTTCGAGCCCATCTGCTGGTTGCTGTGCCAGTACCCCACCGGGTCCGGCAGCGTCGTCACCACGTGCCCGCCGGGGACGCGGTGCCTGCCCGCGCCGGAGGCCTTCATCCCGGAGGTCAAGGCCTGCATCCCCATCCCATACCCCGACGCCGGCGCACCGCCTGACGCCGCCACGCCCGACGCCACCACGCCCGACGCCGCCACCAACTGATCCCATGGGCACCCCCACAGCCGACGGCGTGGAGACGCTCCGCGCGGTCACGTTTGACGGCGTGAGCCTGCCCCTGGAGGCGCGCGGCCAGGGCGTGCCGGTGCTGTTCATCAACGGGCTGACGCAGACCACGGCGCACTGGCGCACGGCGCTGCGCATGTTCGCGCAGGCGGGCTACCGCGCGGCGGCCTACGACGGACGCGGCCAGGGTGGTGTCCCCGCGCCGGAAGGTCTGACCCGGGAGCATCACGCCCGCGACCTCAACGCCGTCATGGATGCGCTGGGCTGGTCACGTTGCCACGTGGTGGGGTTCAGTCACGGTTCCCGCGTGGCCATTGCGCACGTGCTGCGCTTCCCGGAGCGCGTGGAGCGCCTGGTGCTGGTGGGGGCCAGCGGCGGGCTCAGCGTCTCGAGGAAGCTCGTGGTGGAGGGGTGGCGGGATGTGCTGGTGGGGTTGGGCCCGGAAGCGCTGGCCCGTCAGAGCCTGCCCTGGTTCCTCTCCGACGGTTACCTGGAAGCGCACCGCACCGAGATCCCGCTGATGGTGAAGGCCGCCGTCAGGCGCAACCAGCCCGAGGGCTCCCGCGCCATGCTGGAAGGCCTGCTGCGCGACCCCGGGACCGAGGACGAGCTGCCGCGCATCACCCGTCCCACGTTGCTGCTCGGTGGCGCCGAGGATCGCTTTGCGCCGCCGGAGCACCTCCACCACCTGGCCACCCTGGTCCCCGGCGCGCAGGTGCGCATCATCCCCGGCGCGGGCCACAGCGTGAACATCGAGGCGCCAGAGCCGTTCTTCCAGGCGGTGCACGCCTTCCTCTCCTCGTGACCCTGCCCTTGCGCCCAAGCGCCACGCGCGCCATGTCTCCGCACCCTGCGGACGAGGAGGCGGCATGGCCACGGTGAAGAAGCTGGACCACCTGGGGATTGCGGTGAAGGACCTGGAGGAGGCCCGGGCCTTCTGGGAGCAGGCGCTGGGCATTGCGTGCACCGGCGTGGAGGAGCTGCCGGAGCGCGGGATCAAGGTGGCCTTCCTGCCGCTGGGGGAGGTGCGGATCGAGCTCATTGCCCCCACGCGCGAAGGCAGCGAGGTCAGCAAGTTCCTGGAGACCCGCGGTCCGGGCCTGCACCACATCTGCTTCGAGACGGAGGACTGCGCCGCGGCCCTGGGCGCCCTCAAGTCCAAGGGCGTGCGCCTCATCGACGAGACCCCCAAGCCCGGCGCCCACCAGACCTCCGTGGGCTTCGTCCATCCCAAGGCCACCGGCGGCGTGCTGATGGAGCTGGCCCAACACCTGGCGGGCACCGGCCACCCCCCCGACGGACACGACCGTTGACGAGAGCGTGATCTGGGGAACCACGCAGGATATGCTGCCCCCTCACCGTCGGAATGGAGTGGGGAAAAACATGCAGCGGCTGCGTCTCTCCCGTGGCTTCACGTTGGTCGAGCTGATGATCGTCGTCGCGATCATTGGCATCCTGGCGGCGATTGCCGTGCCCAACTTCGTACGCTTCCAGTGCCGGACCAAGCAGACCGAGGCCAAGGGGGCGCTGAAGGGCATCTACACGTCGCAGCTGACCTACAGCGGCGAGTTCGGCACGTACCTGACGCTGCAGGCGCTCACGAGCTACGGCGGCATGGACGCCAAGCTCATCACCGGGTCCAAGTACTACGGCTACGGCGACACGGGCATCACCACGTCCACGTTCACGTATACCGCCGCGGACACCGTGAACGCGGTGAGCAGCACCAAGGGGACCAACCAGGACAAGTGGGAGATCTCCGAGGCTTCCCCGGGACCGCAGAACTCCTCCAACGCCTGCAGCCAGTGACGGCTCCCCGGCCGTCCGTCTTCAGCCTGCCTGCGCCACCGGGTCCGCGGTGGGCGCGGGGCTGGGCTTGAGACGGAAGCCCTGCTTCTCCCAGCGTGCCACCTCGGCGGCCATCCGGCCGGTGAGCGCCAGGCCGTACATCTTGAAGTCGGCCATCAGGCTCCAGCGCGGATAGGTGAACGTGGCGGGACGGTTCTTCTCGACGAAGAAGTGCCCCACCCACGCCGGCCCGTAGCCGCACACCAGCGCGCTGAGGAACAGCCACGGGTTGGCGGTCAGGGCCAGGCCCACCAGGTTCAGCAGCGCCCCGGTGGTGCCCACGTAGTGCAGGGCGCGGCACGCCGGCTTGCGGTGCTCGCCCACGTAGTACGGCCAGAATTCCTCGAAGGTCTTGAGCCTCTCCATGGCCTCGTCATAGCTGGCCGGGCCGGTTCCGCCAACGGGTGGCCCAAGGGCTGTAGGAGTTGCGGGCCTGCTGTGCTAGGGGAGCCGCCTCTTTTGGCTTCCCTGTTGATCACGTCAGGCCCCAGACGCCATGCCCACCTACCCCGTTGACAACCTGCACCTCATCCTCCTGTTCCCGCTCCTGGGCTTCCTCCTCAATGGGACGCTCGGTCGCATCCTGGGGCGGGGCTTTGTGCACTTCGTCGCCGTGTCCGTCATGCTGCTTTCCGCATGGCAATCCGCGCTGACGGTGTGGACGCTGAAGAACTGGGGCAGCCCCGGCGGGGAATGGCAGGGCGCCCGACTCAGCCAGACCCTCTACACCTGGATCCGCTCCGGTGACCTCACCGTGGACGCCACCCTCACGGTGGACCCGCTCACCGCGGTGATGATCCTCGTCATCACGTGGATTGGCCTGCTCATCCACATCTACTCCACCGCGTACATGGAGCATGAGGACGGGTATCACCGGTACTTCGCGTACCTGAACCTGTTCGTCTTCAGCATGCTCATCCTCGTCATGGGCCAGTCGCTGGTGCTCATGTTCGTGGGTTGGGAGGGCGTGGGTCTCTGCAGCTACCTGCTCATTGGCTACTGGTTCCAGGATGCCGCCAAGGCGGGCGCGGGGCTCAAGGCGTTCGTCGTCAACCGTATTGGTGACTTTGGCTTCCTGCTGGGGATGTTCATCCTCTTCACGCTGTTCGGCACGCTGGACACCGTGGAGCTGGAGCAGCGCGTGGCCGAGGGCGTGAAGGACCTCTCCGTCGCCCTCAAGGACGTGGGACCGCTGTCCGGGCTGACGTTGGGCGCGGCCATCACGCTGGCGGTGCTGGGCCTCTTCGTGGGCGCCACCGGCAAGAGCGCGCAGATCCCGCTGTACGTCTGGCTTCCCGACGCCATGGCCGGCCCCACCCCCGTCTCCGCCCTCATCCACGCCGCCACCATGGTGACCGCGGGCGTGTACATGCTGAGCCGGGTGAACTACCTCGTCGTGCTGAGCCCCACCGCCATGGGCGTCATCGCCACGGTGGGCGCGTGCACCGCGTTGTTCGCCGCCACCATCGGCTTCGCGCAGACCGACATCAAGAAGGTCCTGGCCTACTCCACCGTCTCCCAGCTGGGCTTCATGTTCCTGGGCGCGGGCGTGGGCGCGTTCGTGGCCAGCATCTTCCACCTGGTCACGCACGCGTTCTTCAAGGCCTGCCTGTTCCTTGGCAGCGGCAGCGTCATCCACGGCATGAGCGGTGAGCAGGACATCCGCAAGATGGGTGGGCTGGCCAAGCTGATGCCCCGCACGCGCGACACGTTCCTCCTCGCCACGCTTGCCATCATGGGCTTCCCGCTCACCAGCGGTTTCATGAGCAAGGACGAGATCCTGTGGTGGTCGTTCGCCAGCGCGCGCGGCAGCCCCATCCTGTGGGTCATTGGCGTCATCACCGCCGGCTGCACCTCGTTCTACATGTGGCGTTGCTACTACATGACCTTCGCCGGCGACGGACGCCGCATGGAGCCGGACGCCCGCCACCACGCGCACGAGAGCCCGCCGTCCATGACCGGGCCGCTGTACATCCTGGGCCTGGCGTCTCTTGTGGGTGGTCTGCTGGGCGTGCCGGCGGTGCTGGGCGAGCCGCTGGCGCGCATGTTCGGCAGCGAGGGCAACGTCTACCACGGCAACTTCCTGCTCAACTGGCTGCAGCCCGTCTACGCCTCCGCCGCGCGCAACCCGCTGAGCGCCTCGCTGTTCGCGCACGCGGGTGAGCTGGTGCCGCGCATGGATGAGCACGCGGCGCACACGCTGGAATGGGTGCTGATGATTTCCAGCGTGGTGCTGGCCATTGGCGGCTGGGTGGCGGCGCGCGCGCTGTACAGCCCCGAGCCCAGCCCCGTGCTCTACAAGATCCCCAAGACGCCCGGTCTGGCGCTGGCCTACCGCGGCGCGTTGGACAAGTGGTGGGTGGACGAGGTGTACAACGCCGTCATCGTCCGGCCCATCAAGGACATCAGCGGGTTCCTGTACCGCGTGGTCGACGTGATCCTGGTGGACGGCCTGCTCACCGTGGTGGGTCCGCAGCTGGTCCGCGTGGTGGGCACGCTCACCGCGCGCATCCAGAACGGCGACGTGCAGCGCTACGTCACGTTCATCATCATCGGCGCGGGCGCCACGCTCGTGTACCTGGCGCAGTGAGGAGAGAACCATGGATTACATCGTCAGCCATCTCCTCACGATCCTCGTCTTCATGCCGGCGCTGGGCGCGCTGGTGCTCTTCATGTTCCCGGAGCGGGAGAAGGGTGCCGCCAAGTCCGCCGCGCTGGTGGTGACCCTGACGGAGTTTGCGCTCAGCCTTGCCCTCATTCCGCTCTTTGAAGTGAAGGCGGGCTACCAGCTGGTGCAGAAGGTGGAGTGGATTCCCAGCATCGGGGCCAGCTACCACGTCGGTGTGGACGGGATCAGCGTGTTCCTGGTGCTGCTCACCACGCTGCTCACGCCCATCTCCATCATGGGCACGCTCTCCAGCGTCCAGAACCGCGTGCGGGAGTACCTGATCCTCATCCTGCTGTTGGAGACGGCCATGCTGGGCGCGCTGGTCGCGCTCGACGTGCTGCTCTTCTACTTCTTCTGGGAGGCCATGCTCATCCCCATGTACTTCCTCATCGGAATCTGGGGTTATGACCTGCGCGTCCTCGCCAGTGTGAAGTTCTTCATCTACACCATGGTTGGTTCGCTGCTGATGCTCGTCGCCATTCTGTACGTGTGGCACGTGACCGACTTCCAGGGCGTCCCCGGTGGCAAGAGCTTTGACCTGCCACTCTGGGTCAGCCAGGTGCCGCGCAATCCGCACATCCGCTCCTGGGAGCTCTGGCTCTTTGGCGCGTTTGCGCTGGCCTTTGCCATCAAGGTCCCCATGGTGCCGTTCCACACGTGGTTGCCGCTGGCCCACGTGCAGGCCCCCACCGCGGGCTCCGTCATCCTGGCCGGTGTGCTGCTGAAGATGGGCACCTACGGCTTCATCCGCTTTGCCATGCCGCTCTTCCCGCATGCCACGCTCTCGTTCGTCCCGGGGCTGGCGCTGCTGGGCGTAATTGGCGTGGTCTACGGCGCGCTGGTGGCCATGGTGCAGAAGGACATCAAGAAGCTGGTGGCGTACTCGTCGGTGAGCCACCTGGGCTTCTGCATGCTGGGCCTGGCGGCTCTGGAGGAGAAGGCGGTGGTGGGCAGCGTGTACCAGGGCCTCAACCACGGCATCTCCACCGGGGCGCTGTTCCTCCTCGTGGGCGCGCTGTACGAGCGGCGGCACACCCGGGAGATTGCGGAGTACGGCGGCATTGCCGCGCGCATCCCCGAGTACACCGTGGTGTTCATGATCATCACGTTCTCGAGCATTGGCCTGCCCGGGCTCAACGGGTTCGTGGGCGAGTTCCTCATCCTGATTGGCACGTTCTCCTCCAACGTCTTCAAGAGCACGTACATGGGCCCCAACGCGGGCGTGTGGATGGTGTTCGTGGCGGCCACGGGCGTGATCTTCGCGGCGGTGTACCTGCTGTGGATGGTGAAGCGCGTGTTCTTTGGACCGCTGCGCAACCCGGCCAACCAGGAGATCGAGGACCTCAACATGCGCGAGCGGCTCACGTTCGCTCCGCTGGTCATCATGGCCGTGGTGATGGGCGTGTTCCCCACGTGGTTCATGGACCGCATCACGCCCGCCGTGCAGCAGACGCTGGCGCAGGTGCGCAGGGACGCGAGCATCCCGGTGCAGACCGCCGTGCTGGACATTCCCGGCGTGACGCGCACCGCGCCGACGGCCATGCCGGTGCTGGAAGGTGCCGCTGGTGCCCCGCGCGGGGCCGCGCCCACGCCGCGCCTGGAGCTGCCGCGTCGGCCGGGTGAGGGTGGGCCCATGCCGCCGGGGCTGCGTCGCCTGGAGATGCCGCCGCAGATTCCAAGGCAGAATCCGTGATGTGACGACGTGCGGCGCCCTCCCCTCGCGCGCACTCCATTCTGGTTTATTCAAGAGTCTGGTCTTCAACCGCGGCTCCTCCACGGTGCCAGGCCGGCAGCGGAAGGGTTAACCGGCGTAGACAATGCCGCTAACGATTCGTTCACGAAACATGAAATGACACTAACTCCCCTCAACCTGGTGTGCCCACTGCTTTGCATGGTGCTGCACGGGTGCACGACGGCGCCCTGTGATCCCGACGACGGCAGCCCCGATGTCCTAATCGTGGTGCGCTCTGCGGTTGACAATTCCGGCCTGTGCGAGGCGTCCGTGACCGCCGTGGATGGCGATTATTCCGAAGTACTCCGCAATGAGGGCACGGACGCCGACGGCGACTTTCGCGGTAGCTGTCACCATTATTGGGGCATCGTCGATCGCCCCGGCACCTACACTATCAGCGTTGATCATGAGGGCTTCGCGACGCAGTTCATCGAGGACGTCAACGTTCGCCGTCTCAATGAATGCGAAATAAAGGGCGGAACACGGACGGCCCTGCTCGAACCACTGCAGGCGACATCTGATGGCGGCGCACAAGGGGACGCGCGTACGGTGGGCTACGACGCCGGTGAGCGACCTTGATCTCCCCAACCGCGTGCACGTGCCACCGTACCGCTTTGGGCGGTGGAACCGCTCGGCGCCCCACCTGACTTTCGCGATGCCCTGGGCGTTGCGATGTCCAATGTAGGCCTGACGCTCACCTGGGGTGTCGTTCTTCCAGAACAACCGTGTCCTTCCGGTGAGCATGCTTGAGTCCAACTCGGGGGCCCTGTGTTCGGCGGCGGCATAAGCCAGGCATAAGCCTGTGCTTCGGCAAGCGCGCTCCCACGTCGATGCGCGCCAACGGCACCCGAAAGCAGGATCGTCAAGCATCACTTCCACGGCGGCATTGTCTCCGAGCGGGAGCCCTGACGGGCGGATTCGTGACGGCTTTCTCCGGGCTGGCCCCCCGCAAGGAGCGCCACCAGCCTCGCGATCTCTCCTGCCGACTCTTCCTGGACGAAGTGCTTTCCGTTCAGACGGCAGACGGCCGACACGCCCAGCGCCGCACGAACATCTTCACCCGTCGTCGCCAGTTTGAGACCGGGATCCCAACGGCCCCAAAGTACCTGGGCTGGGTAGGGACGCCGGGCGAGGTGACCGCGGATGCGTCGCTCGAATTCGGCGGTCAGCTCGAAACCCCGGATAGCTCGCAACATCCCCAGCCCGCGGTCATTGCCGCGCAGGAGCAGCAGATAGGCCAGGATGACTTCCCGCGGAACTGCATGCGTCACACCGATCCGGCGCATTCCCAGCTCAAAGGTCAGCGGGTTGGTCAGAGCCAGCCACAGCCTCCCCACGACGCGATGCGCATACGGCTCCATCTCCGGTGGGCGCCTGGCCGTGGCGCAATTCACCAGCGTGTTCAGCGCAGTCAGGGAAGCGATCCGCTCGGGTGCCAGGCGCGCCAGCTCGAATCCAATCGGCCCCCCGCTGTCGTGCACCACAAGGTGAAACCGCCGGAGCCCCAGCGCATCCACGGCGGCCAGGGTCCAGAGAGCCTGGGATGACCAGCGGTAGTCGAATCCCTCGGGACGCTCGGCGAGCCCAAGCCCTGGCATGTCAAACGCCACGCCCCGCAATCCCCGCGCAGCCAGACCCGCAAGGACATTGCGATACGTGAACGACGACGCGGGCATGCCGTGCAAGCAGACAACGGGCTCCCCCTCGCCCTGCTGCCACACGCGGGTCGACGCGCCGGGAACGACCAGCGGCCGACCTCGAGCTCGCCACGCCTCGACGAGGTGTCGCGCTGCGTCGGACGGTCGCCTCCGCATCATGTCTTGGACCTCACGTCGAGGAACGCATGGATATATGGAACCGGCCGGCTACGCGCGACGCGCCACAGCGAGCTCAAACCCTGGCACGGGCGCGTCCGCGCTCCCCCTCACGCGCGCTTCTTCCAATCGCGGAAGCGCTGCAACAGCTCGTCCCGCACCGGAGAGGGTATCGGCTCGTCGGGAACGCGGCCTAATGTCGTGATCGTGTGCTTCAGCTGGTTCAGATAGGTGACACACGCACGACATCCATCAACGTGTGCTTCGAACCGGGAACGGTCGGCCGCGGAGAGCTTCCCCTCGAGATAGTCCGTCATCAACGCCACGAGCTCTTTGCATGTCATCATGGCCGACTCATCTCCGGGAGAAAGCAGCATCCAGCGCGGCTCGGATGGCTGTGCGCGCGCGGTGCAGCAGGACGCGCTGGTTGCCTTCAGAAATCTCGAGCGCCTCACACACCTCCTCCGCGGTCCACCCCTCCTTGTCCCGGAGACTGACGACGGCGGCCTGCATGGGCGGCAACGCCGCAATCGCCGTCGCGATGATGGCAACGCCCTCCTTCCGCTCGAGAATGGCCTCGGGGCTGTCGGACCCGTCCCAGGGCGTCGGAGGCACCGCCCAGCCGCCACGAGGCGTAAAGTGATCCGCAAGGGGATCCCGTGACGGTTCTCCTTCCGGACTCAGACTGCTCATCGGTGTCGAACGCGCCTCACGTTGCGCGCGGGTCCGCGCCCGGTTCGTGACAATGCGGAAAAGCCAGGTCTTCAGACGAGACCGATGCTCGAAGTCCTTCAGCCCCTGAAACACGGCGAGCCAGGTCTCCTGCAGCACCTCCTCGGCCAGCGCGGGTTCCCTCACGATTGTGCGGGCGAGCCACAACATCTGACGGGAGTGGCGGTCGACGAGCTGGGTGAACGCATCCTCATCGCCAAGGAGCACACGGGCGGCCAATTCCTCGTCGGTGGGCCCCTCCGGAGTTGTACCCTGCCCCAACGTCCGCGGAGCCGAGACCGCTTGGGGCTCCCCTTTTCTGGCGTCCTTGGGCATTCGTCCCCAATCATGCGTCGAGCGGTCGACCGTCTGCGCGGCGCGAACACTACCAGGGTCCGGGCCGGACGGAACAACGGCTGCGGAGGATGGGACGGCTCAAGCTACCGCTCAGCGCCCCCCCGAGCCCGCGCTTGAGCGAGGTTCATCCTCGCCGCCAAACCGCCGATGTAACGCCGCGGCCCGCGCGAGACCGTGCACACGGCGGGGTGAGCAAGCTGCTGGGGGCGTCCTCGTCGAAGCGCGGTGATTATCAGGATGTCGTAGACCAGGCTTGCGAGGAGGGTGCTCGGACCGCACAGCCCAAGCATCCAGAACCGTTTCGATGCGTCGACGCGGACGCTGTACCCTTCCTCCAACTTCAAGTGGTTTCGGGAGGACTTCGAGCGTGGAGCAGGTTCTCTGGTCGCCTTTGTTTGCGAAGTACGCGGACTCGTTCGTGGCCGAGGCCCTGCGCCGCTCGCAGCCGGCCATCACGTTCCTGGACTACGACTGGTCATTGACCGGCAGATGACCCCGCACGCGGCTCGTCGGCCGTGGGTTGGCCTGAGGCTTCTCCCGGCTTCAGGATGGCAGCGGACGCCCGGACACGGGAGGTGATCGTCGGGCGATTGCCCTGGCCGTGATGGGCCATTCATCATGGCCGTCCGCATTGCCCCGCCGGTGGTTCCACGAAGGAGTGAGAGGCTTCATGGCGTTCCCGCGACCGACGGCATTCATGCACGGGTTTCGAATTGACCTGCAATCGCTGGTGGTCCGGGCTGGGCTCATGGTGGTGGCAGCCGCCCTTGCTGGGGCTTGTCGCGACACCAGCGCGGCACCGGGCTCGCCAGCCATGCTCCGTCCCGCCGACCCGGCTCTGCCCGGCACTGGCCCGGGAGATCCTGCGCTCACGGCGGAGCTTGCGCGCGCGCTCAAGGCCAAGGGACCTGACTACCGGGCTCGCACGCATCACCGGCTGCCCGACGGCTCCCCCAGGTACACGAACCGCCTGATCCGGGAGACCAGTCCGTACCTGCTCCAGCACGCCCACAATCCCGTCAACTGGTATCCCTGGGGCGACGAGGCGTTCGAGCGCGCGCGACGCGATAACAAGCCGGTGCTTTTGTCGGTCGGCTATTCCACCTGCCACTGGTGTCACGTGATGGAGCGTGAGTCCTTCGAGGACGAGGAGATCGCGCGGTTCATCAATGAGCATTACGTCGCCATCAAGGTGGACCGCGAGGAGCGACCGGACGTCGACGCCCTGTACATGACCGCGGTGCACGTCCTGGCGGGACGCGGTGGTTGGCCCATGACCGTCGTGCTCAATCCGCAGCGAGAGCCGTTCTTCGCCGGGACCTATTTTCCGGCGCGCGATGGCGACCGCGGCGCTCGCAAGGGTTTCCTGACGGTTCTCCGTGAGCTCAGCGAGCTCTACCGCAGTCAACCCGACCGCGTGACCGCCATCGCGGCGCAGACCACCGCTCGCCTGCGTGCCGCGACGGAACCGGCCCCACCCGCGGATATTCCGGGCCCCGAGGCGATCCACCAAGCTGCCGTCAACCTGGCACGGAGCTTCGACCCCCGCCACGGCGGCTTCGGTCGGGCGCCCAAGTTCCCGACGCCCTCCACGCTGGAGCTGCTCATGCGTTACTACCGACGCACGTCGGACGCTGGCGCGCTCCACATGGTTGTGCAGACGCTCGACAAGATGGCCCGCGGCGGCATCTACGATCACGTCGGCGGCGGCTTCCACAGGTACGCTACCGACGAGAAATGGCTGGTCCCCCACTTCGAGAAGATGCTGTATGACAACGCCCAGCTCGTGGTGGCGTACCTGGAAGCCTACCAGCTCACCTCGCGCGCGGACTTCGCCACCGTCGCGCGCGAAACGCTGGATTACGTTCGGCGCGAGATGTCGGACCCCGCCGGGGGGTTCTACTCGGCGACGGACGCCGACAGCCCGGTCCCCAACAGGGGCCACGAAGAGGAGGGCTGGTTCTTCACGTGGACTCCCACCGAGCTGCGGAGCGTGCTCGGTGAGGAACGCGCGCGCCACGTGGCCGCGTACTACGGCGTGTCCGAGCGTGGGAACTTCGAGGGTCGCAACATCCTCCACACGCCGCTGCCGCTCCCGGAAGTTGCCGCTGCCCTCAAGCTGTCCGCGCCGGCGTTGGAGCAGAGCCTTCGCGCGTCGCGGGAGCTGCTCTACCAGGCTCGCAGCAAGCGCCCGTCGCCCCTTCGTGACGACAAGGTGATCGCGTCGTGGAACGGCCTGATGATCTCCGCGTTCGCCAGGGGTGCCCAGGTCCTCAACGAGCCGGCCTACGCGACACGTGCGGCGCAGGCAGCGACCTTCATCCTGGACAACCTGCGTGAGGGCGGACGCCTGCGGCGCACGTGGCGCGAGGGGCGCGCGCGCCAGGAGGGCACTCTGGACGACCATGCCTTCGTGGCGCAGGGTTTGCTCGACCTGTACGAAGCGACGCACGACGTGCGATGGCTGCAGGAAGCGGTGCGCCTCCACGACGCGCTCGAGAAACACTACCTGGACGCGCAGAACGGCGGGTTCTACCTGACGCCCCAAGGACACGAGGCGCTGTTGGCGCGGGATAAGCCGGACTACGACGGGGCAGAACCATCGGGAAACTCGGTTGCCATCCTGAATCTGCTTCGTCTCGAGGAGCTCACGGCGGATGGCCGCTACGGCGAACTTGCCGACCGCGCCCTGCGCGCCTTCTCCGCTCAGCTGAGGCGCGGCGCTGGCGCAGCGAAGATGTTGTGTGCGCTCGACTACCGGCTTGATCGGCCGCTGGAGATCGTGCTCGTGGCCCCAGCGCGGGGTTCCGTGGGTGAGCTCGAGTCCGCGCTGCATCAGACGTTCGTGCCGAATCGCATCCTCGTCGCCGTCGCCGAGGGCGAGGATATGGAACGTGAATCAAAGGTCGTCCCGCTGGTGGAGGGCAAACGCGCGCAGGGCGGGAGGCCCACCGCCTACGTGTGTCGTGAGCGCCGCTGCGAGCTGCCCACCTCGGATCCTCGCGTATTCCGCTCGCAGATCGGCACGGTGGAGCCCTTGTTCCCCAACGTCTCCGCTGCCCCTTTGCCTGTGCGATCGGAGTGACCAGGCACTGCGCTCTCCGGGGCGCCATCCGGGTCCCGGACGTCGGGCGGTGGCATGACAGCTCATTCACCCGGAAGGCCCGGAAGAACGCATCGGACCGGTCGGCAACGCGCCCCGCGCCGATCGACCAGCGTCGCTGTAACGCATGACGGGCGCCGCGGACTGAACCCATCGGTGCACTGCGCTCGCGCCGGTGCTCCTGGGGGAAACTCGCGGTGAAGCGCCAGTGGGATGTCCAGGCGCAACAGTGGGATGTCATGGCGCTCCGTCTGCGTTGGTGTCCGGACGGCGAGGCGGAGACGCCGCACACACCGGACGACCGGAGGAACCATGAGGGGGCGGGGAACCAGGCTTTCAATCGCGTGGCGGATTTCCGCTTTGGTCTGCGCGCTCGTCCTCGTGAGCGGCGGGCTGCTTGCGACGGTCATCTACGTCCAGTTCAGCATGAGCATTGGCGGAGAGGCCGAGCAGGTGATGGTTCGCGAGCTGCGCCGCGCGGTGACGAGTGCAGCCGCTCATCTGGATGGCGATCTGCTGGAGCGCGTCTACCGCAGTGGGGCCACGGGCTCGGCCGAGTACGCAAGCCTTCAACAGCAGTTGCGCTCGGTGCAGCGTGAATACGAGCTCACCACGGACATCTACACGCTGCACCTCGACGGCGAGGCGACCCGGTTCGGGTTGACCTGCAAGGACTCCCCCTTGATGGGCGGCGGGTACATCCTCAAGGACGAGATGAAGCCGGTGTTTGACGGCGCTCCGCTTGGCCAGACCGGCGTGTACCAGGACGCGCACGGGTGGTGGTTGTCTGCGTATGCGCCCATTCGCAACTCGGCGGGTCGCGTGGTTGCGCTCGTGGAGGCGGATCATGATCTGGTGCCCTACATTTCCGCGACGAGAGCGCGCGCCATGCGTGCCGCGCTGGTTGCGTCCCTCCTGGGCCTCCTCGTCGCCATCCCCCTGGGTGTGTATCTCAGTCGCCGGCTCGTGGGGCCGCTGCGCGCTCTGACCGCAACGGCGGAGCGGATCAGCCAGGGTGAGCTCGTCGACGTGGTCGTCGCTCCCGGTGCCTCCGACGAGGTCCGAAGCCTCGCGGACTCCTTCAATCGGGCCGTCGTGTCCATCCGCTTCTACTCCGGCAGTTATCGGGAGACGGAATCCGTCGACGACACGGCAGCACCCGTGAGTGTCAGGAGTGGCCCATGACCCTGGCGGAAAAGCTGGTACAGGCCGCCACGCCGCACCTGGGAATCGCGGCCAGGGACGTGCTCCGCCAATCATGCCGGGGAATGATCGGCGTCGACCTGGAGGCGCTTCCGCCCGACCGCGTCGAGTCGCTCATCTACTGGGTCAGGGTGAAGGCGCAGCGGCTGATGCCGGCTGATCGCGCGGAACGGTTGGCAGAGGCACTGCTTCAGGCGGCGACGTCGGAAGGTGGTCAAAGCTCGCCACGCCGCCGCGAGAGCGTCCGCTGAGGTGGCCGCAGCCGGGCCTGCGCACGCCTTGTGTTCCCGTGGGTGATGGGCCGGGCCGTGAACACCGGGGAGCCACGCGACTCACGTCGTCGCTCCCCCGCCGAAGAAGTGGCCCGGCCGGTGCAGGAGGCGTCGCCCCGGAAGAGCCTCGACGAGGTCCTCCAGCGCCTCGAGCTCCGGCACCGGCCGCAAGTGGTCTGCGCTCTCGGCCGCGCCTGCGCGCTCCGCCGCGAACGTATCGCCGCTGCGATGCAGGATGAAGCGGCCCCCGCAGTTCCGGCAGTATGCGATCTGCCCGTCCCGGAAGTGGCGCGTCACGACGATGGTGGGGCCACAGTTCGGACATGCGACGAGCCGCTGGCCATGGTCGGAGTGGCCGACAATGGGCACGAGCGTATCGTGCACCTCGTGCAGCTCGCAGAACGGGCCAACCAATGCGGCGTCGAACTGCGCGTTCCGATGCTCCTTGAGCGTATCCAACGCGGCGCGAATCGACCGTCCCGCACGGTAGGGTCGGGCGCTCGTCATGGCATCAAACGCATCCGCCAGGCCGACGATGCGCGCCACCAGGGGAATCTCGTCGCCTGCCAGCCTCTCCGGGTACCCGGAACCATCGACGCGCTCGTGGTGGTGATACACGGCGGCCACGGCCAGCTCGCGCAGCGGGTGGCCTCCCAGGAGATCGCGGCCTACCGCCGGGTGGGTGGTGATGACTCCGTATTCCTGCTCTGTGAGAGGCCCCGGTTTGCGGAGGATGGCGTCGGGTACGGCGATCTTGCCGAGGTCGTGCAATGCGCCGCCAATCCAGGCGAGGAATACGCCGGTTCGGTCGAGTCCGATGATGTCAGCCAGCAATCTGGAAAACTGGCCGACCCGCCAGAGGTGTCCACCGGTATAGGGATCGCGAAGCTCGACGACGGAGGCCAGGCCCACCAGCGACCTGAGCATGTCCTTTTCAACTTGCCACTTCATGGCGCCTCCCTGACGGAAGCCATGTTCCGGCCCTCCAGATGCACAAACCTAACCACCGCCTCCGTGCTCCACAGCCGGGCGTGGGGTGTCCGCGGTATCGGCTCAGACATGACAGCGCAGGCCGGAGTGGGCGACTCGTCGTCGGGACGCCGCGCGCCTGGGTCTTGGTGTCGCCGGATTGTCGGAGCTGCGGCTGGCGCTTGATATGACGAGGTCAGGCGACGCCGAGCGACCACGTCATACCAGGACCCGGCCACGGGAGCCGCGCAACCAACGGCGCGTAACGGAATTCCCCGTCGGGAGTCCGTACTTCTGCGCGGGACCTCCCCGCGCCATCACCGACGCCCCCGCCCGGGGCGTGGAGGAAACCATGAACAAGAAGCTGGTCGCGGCCTTCGTCGGCGGTTTTGCGTTTTCGTCACTCGCGGTGTCGGCCGCCCCCTTCGAGCAAACGGCCGAGAAGAAGGACGACAAGAAGAAGAAGGACGACAAGAAAGGCGGGGAGAAGAGCTGTGGCGGGGAGAAGGGCTGTGGCGGGGAGAAGAGCTGCGGCGGGGAGAAGAGCTGTGGCGGCCAAAAGTAGATGACGCGGGTTGGGGGGCTCCGCCCGTCACGGAAGCCTGGGTGGAGTCCCCCGACGCCGTCGTCACTTTGGCGGAGCGGCGAGTTTGCGAGCTGCAACGAGGAGGAGATCGGGGTCAGCGCGCACCTTGTAGTCGGGGTTCGCGTAGGCAAAACGCACCACGCCGTCCGTTCCCACGAGGTAGGCGGCTGGAACGGGAAGCAGCCGATGGCGCTGACCGGACGCGGCCTCGATGTCCATCTTGTAGCTCTTCAGCTTGGCCACCGTCGCGTCGTCGACACGATACGCCAGCCCAAAGGCCTTGATTGCCTCACCCATGTGGTCCGAAACCAAACGATACGAGAGCGTGTGCTTCTGGGTACTTTCACGGAGGAATGTGGTCTGGTCCGGACTCACAGCGACGACCTGCACGCCAAGCTTCTTCAGCTCCGGCTCGATCTCGGTCAGCTTGCTCAGCTGCGCGTTGCAGAACGGGCACCATCCGCCGCGGTAGAACACAAACAGCGTCGGCTGCTTGGCGACCTCCGCTTTGAAATCGAATGGCTTTCCGTCCGCCGCGGTCAGTGTGAGCGCGGGGATGACGGAGCCCACCTTCAATGGGCAGGTGTCCTCGGCGGAAGCGGGTGCTTCCGGGCGGGCACACTCCGACGGCGTCGCCGCGGACACGGCTGCGGCGGATGCCGGGAGAGACAGGATCAGGATCAGCTTACGAATCACGATTCCTCCAGGTTGCGGTCTGGCCCGAGCCCTGGGCCCTGGCCTGTGATGAGACGTTGGTCCCACGACGGGCCGTTTTGTTACACCCACGGCCATTTCCGGCAGGACGGAACCCGTAACGTCCGTGAGACCGCTGAGACCGTTCCGCGAGGTCCACGACGCCGCGGGCCCCGGATCACCGGCGCGTGGCCGGAGGAGCTCGTTCCGCGAGGCAGAGGAGCGTGATGCTGACATGCAGGGAGCTGAGCCAGGTCATCACGGACTACCTCGAGGGACGAATGCCGCTTGCCCAGCGCGTGAGTCTTTTCCTTCACGTCGGCATGTGCAGGGGCTGTCGGGAGTATCTGCGGCAGATGAGGCTCACCATCAAGACCCTCCGGCAGATGCCGCCGGCAAGCATGCCTCCGGAGGTCAAGGAGGAGCTGCTCCGACGCCTGGGAGGAATGCGTCGCAACCCCTGACCGCTGATCCGCCAACGCGCCTTCCTGACGGCGAGGAGCCACGCATGAAGACCCTGTTTGTTCTGCGTCCGTATTACGCGTCTATTCGAACGCGGGTCATGGAGACGCTGCGGATGCTCGACTTTGACGTGGACCATGCACTTGTCGAGCGGCGGGGCACGCCGGACATGGCGATCATTGAGACCCTGCGCCAGCGCGCGGCACCGGACGGGCTGCTCGTCCCCTTTCACCAGCAGGCCGACGAGCGCGGGATGGTGACCGACGGATTGGCGCTCATGAGCCTGATTCACCGGGAGCTCCCGGCCTACGCAGATACCGACGTTTTCATGCCCGTGTCCCAGGTTGCCCAGGCGGCATTCCAGTTACGACTTGCGTCGCAGCACGGCCTGCCCGCTCACCGACTTCACGTCCTGCGTGAGCGGGACCTGGACAATCCCGAGAAGGTGGCCGCGCGACTGCGTGCAACGTTGAGGTCCAAGGCGCTGGGCGGGAACCCCGGCGAAGGGACCACCGCGTGACGCGGGAGCCGGTCCGCCGTGTCCATCACCCTCCATGAAGCAATATCCAGCAGCGCAGGCCACGCGCCATGGCCCTTGGTATCTCGCCCTCACTGGCCATTCGGACGGAGCGAGACATGCGGCCCATCCACCTACTCTCCAGTGCAGCGGTCCTGGCGCTGGCCACACCGCTCGTCGTTGCGGAGCCCGTTGTCCTCCAGGTCGACCATTCCCAGAGCTTCGTCGTGGCTCGTACCGGCGTTGAGGGAGCGCTGAGAACGCTGGGGCATGAGCACGGCATCCTGGCCACCGCCTGGTCCGCGGACATCACCTTTGACGCGGAGAATGCTGCCGCAACGCGAGTCCAGGTCTCCGTCCCCGTCCGCGAGCTCCGGATCGACACGCCGGACGCGCTGCAGCGCGCGGGACTCACGAAGGGTCCCAGCGAAAAGGATGTGCGGAAGCTCCAGGACACGATGGTCAACCGCTTCCTCGAGGCCAGCGAGCACCCGACCATCACTTTCCGCACCACCGAAGTCGTCGTGGAGGGACCGGAGCAGGTCGTTCTCGTTGGCCCGTTGACGCTCCACGGGCACACCCAGACCGTGCGCATTCCGGCACGTGTGCAATCCATCGCGGACGGCGGCGTGCAGGTCGAGGGCAGCTTCACCATCCGCCAGACCGACTACGGCATCCAGCCGGAGAGCATCCTCGGCGTGGTACGCGTTTCGGATCCGGTCAGGATCCGGTTCAGTGTCACCGCGCGCCCCACGTCGGTGAAAGCGGAGGCGGGCTGAAACCGCTGAGCGGGAGGGGGCGGCAAGGCGAGGAGCTGCGCCAGAACAAAGTGCCCATCGGGATTGCAGACGTCGTGAGCGGGCCACGACCTGGAGTGCGGCGGGCCCTCGCCGCCCTGGCCAGCGCCGCGCGGTATTCCGCCCGCCAAGGGTCCCCCCGCGTTGAGAGGCCACCGCGGCACGTGCGCCGTGGCGACGCCCTTCGGCGCCGCTTCGTCGTTCTTCGCCGCTGAGGACTCGCTCGGCTCTGGCCAGGGCGGCGAGGGCCCGCCGCACTCCAGGTCGTGGCCCGCTCACGACGCCTGGAATGGGTGTGGCTCCCATCCTGACGCCTCGCCCGACGAGAGCCCTCCAGTAGCGCGGTGCGACTCCCTCGGAATGACGCTCTGAAGTCCCTGCCAATGAAATTGGCAGGCAGCAGGAAGGGTCAAGTCCTGCTCACCACTTGGCCGATGGACGCGTTTCGCAGGACTGCCAGCGAAGGGCCTTGTCCTCGTTCGTCCCTTTTGCCCGCGCGTCCCATTCACGGTTAGTCCTGCGACGCGACACCGCCGCCGAGAGGAGAGCAGGACTTGAGCTTCTTTGTTGCCTGCCAATCTCATTGGCAGGGAGCGCGGGAAGAGGCGTCAGGAGCGGACGCCATGTGCAAGACCGTTGATGACGACCGGTAACGCATCCGCGTCCAGGTCGAGGCAACCGGTCCCAGTTGTGATGACGCCCGCCCGGGGCGCCTGGTCTCAGCCTCACCGGAAGGCTTGGAGCTGTCCTCCCGACGCCTTGGCCAGGGTCAGTCGAGCCACCTCTTCCAGCGCGTTGCGCAGGGAGCGGGTGTCCGAGGTGACCAGCAGGTCGGTGTCGGTCCCGGAGGGATGCCAGTAGATGCCGCCCGCATCCACGGTCAGCTCGGGCATCAGGTTCTCCTTGCCAACCTCCAATCCCTCGTCGGAGAAGCCGCGTCGGAGCAGCGGGCGCACGATGTGGTGCTCCTCCGGAACGCCCAGCACCCCCTGGACAAACCGCCTCACCGCGTCGACACGCGGCTCCAGCTCCGGCGTCACGGTGGTGGCCACGCGGACCTGGACCCCGTTGGAGCGCAGCAGCTTGATGCCCTCCATGGTCTTCTCCCACGCGCCGTCACCCCGGTACGCGTCATGCACACCGGGCTCCACGTCATCCACACTCACTTGGATGAAGAGACGCGGCGAGTTGACGGCGCAGAGCTGTTCCAGGCGCTTGCCGCGGATGATCATGGCGTTGGAGAGAACGGTGACCCGCGTTCGTGCGCAGGCGTGGGCGATCATCTCGTAGATGTCGGGCAGCAGGAACGGTTCCCCACCCGTCAGGAAGATCTCCTGCACGCCCAGCGCCACGGCCTCGTCGACCAGGGCGCGAAATGTCTCCACCGACAAAGCACGACGCTCGGCGTAGGGGCTGGAGGACACGAGGCAGTAGCGGCACTGCAGGTTGCAGTCGTAGTTGGTGTACAGCCACAGGCGCGGCGGGAGGCGGACGGCGTGGTGGCCCTTCTCGTCGTCCTGCGAGACCCACTTCCCGCACGCGGCGCAGTACAGGCCCAACTTGAGCCAGGAGCCGTCGTCAAAGCTGCCGTGGGCCGCGGATGGTTGCGTGTTTGCGCTCATGGGCCTCCCTCCCTGCGCGCCTCGATGATCACCCCGTGGAGGGACGCGGCGCGCGCCTTGTCCTCCAGTCGGGACCCTGCCAGCACGTTCGTGACGTCGTGTTGGCGCACCACGGCGAAGCCGGCGCGGCGACACAGTTCCACCAGCTCCGAGAGCGGGATCGCGCCCACCACGTCGGACGCCCAGTGACCGGGCACCGCGCGCCGGGCCTGTTCCGCCACCGTCGGGCGGACCAGCTCGGCCAGCAGCAGACGTCCGCCCGGCTTGAGCACCCGTGCCATCTCCCGCAGCGCCCGCAACTTGTCCACCACGTGCGCGCCCAGCACGCCATTGCTCCACGCCACGTCCGCCTCCCCCGCCGGCAGCGGGAGCTCTTCCGCCACGCCCTTGTGGACGCGGGCCCAGGTGAGGCCGGCGTGGCGCAGTGCGCTGCTGGCACGCTTCAGCATCTCCTCGGTCATCTCGACGCCCCAGACGCGCCCCTGCTCACCCACGCGGGACGCCGCCAGGACAAGGTCCAGCCCGCTGCCGCACCCGACGTCCACCACCGTCTCCCCGCGCTGCAGCGCGGCCCGGGCCACCACGTTGGCAACGCCGCAGAAGCTCTCGCGCGCGGCGGCGGGAATCCGGTCCACCTCGTCAGCGTCGTAGCCAGCCGCCACCGCGTGCGGCCCGCCGGCCGGCCAACCTGGTCCTCGACCGGGGAAGAGTGCCACCTTCGCCATCTCGCGTTGCACCGCGCGCCGGACCAGCTCCTCGGAAACCATGGCTGGCGGCGACAACGTGGGCCGTGCGGACACCGGCGGGCGCCGCGCCACCAGGATGGTCACCTGCGCCTCCCGGGCGCCGGTGCGCGCGTTGCGGCCCCGTCGCAGCACGGTCACGCCGGTCAGGCCCCCGGCCTCCAGCTCCTGCACCAGCGCTGCCTCCAGCAGCGCACCACCGATTCACCGGAACCAATCATCTGGCGAGGACACCGTCTCAGGCGAAATCTCCTCGGTGAGGGTGGTCTCCGCCAGCAGGAACGTGCCACCCGGCTTCAGGATGCGGGTGACCTCCCGGAGGATCTCCGCCTTGCTGGGGGACAGGTTCAGGATCCCGTTGGCCACCACCCAGTCCGCCGTGGCGTCGGGCAGCCCGGTCCGCGCCGCGCTGGCCTCGCGCACCTCCACTTGCGGGAGGCCCAGCAACGCCGCGTTGCGCCGCGCGCGCTCCACCATCCCCGGCGCAAAATCAATGCCGATGGCCCGGCCGCGCGGACCCACCATCATGCCCAAAAGCGCCAGGTCCAATCCGCCACCGCAACCCAGGTCCACCACCGTCTCACCGGGGAGCACCTGTGCGTCGAACGCGGGCGTGGCCACACCGGTGAACGCTTCCCACACGCTGGGCGGGAGCTGGTCGAGCACCTCCCCGGGGTAGCCCAGCGCCTCCGCAAACGGCCGACCAACGCGGAACCCATAGCTGCCGTCGGGCCGCTGCGCCACTTCCGAATACCGCTTGCTGACGGCGTCGACCACCTCGTCCGCGGTCATCCCCGCGGGAAGGACCGGCGTGCGCCGCGGGGCCGCTTCCGCGTGTGTCGACGAGGAGACGCCCAGGGGACGCGCCTGCGTTGACTCGAACGAGAAGTCCACCTCGAGGGCCGTGGCGCCCGCAGCACAACGCACCACCGGGAAAATGGGCTTCTCCGCCACCTCGTCGCCAAGCCGGATGTCCACGCCAACCACGAACTCAACGCGATGCGGGTCCAGGCCGCCGAAGAGCCAATCCGCGTCATGGGGACGCTTCTTGGCCTCGCTGACGTCGACGGGCAGCCAGGTGCCGCCGACGTGCACCTCCGCCCAGCAGTGGTATCCCGCCACCGTACCTTGCGGCTTGTCCGGCACGTTGAAGCCGAATCTCAGCCGCGCCGGGATGCCCAGGTGGCGCATGGCGCCGACGAAGAGCGCGTGCCACTCCGTGCAGGTACCCGCACCGGCGTCACACATGCGCCGCAGATCGCCCAGCTCGCCAACGCGCGAGAGCGTGCAACCCCGCCCGTCGTAGGAAAACGTGGCAAGCATGTGGTCATAGACCCGGCGCGCCGCCTCCGCGGAATGCGCAGCGCCACGCGCGGCCGCCGCCACCTGCTCGACCTCCGGTCCGTCGACAGGCACCAGCGAATCAGCCGCCAGGTAGCGTTGCACGTCGGCAGGAAGGGACGCGTCCGCGGTCGGCACCGTGACGCGCACCGGGTGCCGGGTGACGCGGTAGCGTTGGGTGAGCGTGTGCCACCCGCCGTCGGTGGGCAGCTCCGCGTGGAGCAGGGTGTTGCCCTCCCGCGCATCCTCGCTGGGCGCATACGCCGCGCCGGCCAATTCCTCGACGGTGATGGACTGCCAAGGCCACGAGCGCGGCTGGGGCAGCCAGACCCGTGCGGATGCACCCGCGACCCGCGGGGTCTGCACTCGCGCGCGGTAGGTGAAGGTGAAGTGGCGCGAACTGGTGGACAACCGCAGACCCCCGAAAACCTTCGGCAGCAGGAAGCGGCGTTACCAGGCGCGAGCTTGCACGGGCAAGGCAAATTTTGCGCGTTTCAACCTGTTCAGGGATGTGGACCGATGTTATGGCGACGGCATGGCGGGGCGGGCTCCTGCGGCATTCCATCTCTCTGGCGTCGGGCGGGCGTTCGGTGAGCGAGACGCGCTGCGGGAGGTGGCCCTGCGGGTCGAGCCCGGTGAACGTGTGGCGATCATCGGCCCCTCGGGTGCGGGCAAGAGCACGTTGCTCGCGCTGTTGAACACGTCGCTGCGTCCCACCGCCGGGGCCATCTCCATCCTGGGGCAGGATCCCGGCGCGCTCTCTCCTTCGCGGCTGCGCTCGCTGCGCAGTCGAATCGGGACGGTCTATCAGCAGTATCTCCTGGTCCCACAGTGCACGGTGCTGCAGAACGTGGTGGCCGGGCGGCTGGGACGGTTGTCGTTGTGGCAGGCCGCGGCGGCGCTGGTGCGCCCCTCCGAGACCGAGCGCGTGGCGGAGGTGCTGGCCGGCGTGGGATTGGCGACGAGGATCTACGACCGCGTGGACCGTCTCTCCGGCGGAGAGCAGCAGCGCGTGGCCATTGCGCGGGTGCTCTACCAGGACCCGGAGGTCATCCTGGCCGACGAGCCGTTGTCGTCGTTGGATCCCGCGCGTGCGGCGGATGTGCTGAGCCTGCTGATGCGCGCGGGCGCGCGGCGGACGTTGGTGGTCAGCACGCACCAGCTGGGACCCGTGCTGCCCCATTTCCCTCGGGTGGTGGGCCTCCGTAATGGGCGCGTGGTGTTTGACAAGGCGCGCGAGGCGGTGACGGACGCGGATCTCGCGCACACCTACGGGGGCAGCGACGGCGAGCTGGCCACCACCGGCATGACCCTGCGAACGGGAACGCAGCCCACCACGCTGTTGGAAACTCCGACCGGGACCGCATGAGCGCGAACGCCCGAGCGCTGCCGCCGCCCGCGCCCTGGTGGCTGCGTTGGCCCGGCGCCGCCGTGGTAGCGGCGGGAGCCATTTCGTACCGCGTGTGCGAGGGCGACCTTGCGCAACTCACCTCGGCCCGCGCACGCGACGCCGTGGCCGGCTTCGTGGGCGGATTCTGGCCACCGGCGCATTCGACCGAATTCCTCTCCTCCCTCGTCCGTCCCGCGCTGGAGACACTGGGCATTGCGTATGCCGGGATGACGCTGGCGCTGTTCGTTGCCGCCCCGCTCTCGTTCCTGGCAGCGAGCCCGCGCGTGTTCGTCACCGGCGGGGACCAGCCCACGCGCCTGCACATGGCTCTGCACCATGGCGTGCGCGCGCTGCTCTCCTTCATGCGCGCCATCCCCGAGCTGCTGTGGGCGCTGCTGTTCGTCCGCGCCGCGGGTCTGGGCGCCATGCCTGGGGTGTTGGCGGTGGGCATTGCCTACGCCGGCGTGGTGGGGAAGGTGTTTGCGGAGATCTACGAGAGCGTGCCACGCGGACCCGCCGTGGCGCTGGCTACCGCGGGGGCCACGCCGGTGCGCGCTTTTGCTTTTGGCGTCTTCCCCCAGGCAATGCCGCTCATGACGAGCTACACGCTCTATCGGCTGGACTGCGCGGTGCGGGCATCCGCCGTGCTGGGCCTGGTGGGCGCGGGCGGGCTGGGCCAGCAAGCGGACGTGGCGCTGCGCATGTTCCAGTACGACGAGACGGCCACCATCATGCTCGTGCTCTTTGGGCTGGTGGCTGCGCTGGACGGCGTGTCTTTCCTCGTGCGCCGGCGCCTGGAGCGCAGTCGCGGCCTGTTCCCGCACGGGCGGGTGGCGTTGCGCAATCGCTGCCTGGCGGTGGTGGGAGGCACGGCGGCGTTCGGAGCCACCTTGCAGGCCTTGGACGCGCCACTGTGGGAGATGCTGTTGCCGTCCTCGGTGACGCACGTGGCGGAGTTTGCCGCGGGCATGCTGCCGCCGGACCTCGGCGAGCTGGGGAAGGTGGGGACGGCGCTGGTCGAGACGCTGGCCATCAGCGTGTTCGGGACGCTGTTGGCCGCCGCGTTGGCCATGGCGCTCGCCTACCCCGCGAGCCGCAAGCTGTTCCTGCAGGAACTGGGCGACGAAGCGGCGAAGCGGTTCATGGTGCGGTGGCAGCTCCGGCGCGTGGTGCACTCCGTCGCGCGGGGCGTGCTCAACCTGGGGCGGACGGTGCCCGAGACATTGTGGGCATTGCTCCTCATCTTTGCGGTGGGCCTCGGGCCCTTTGCGGGCGCTTTGGCGTTGGCGCTGCACACCGCCGGAGTGCTCGGACGGCTCTACGCCGAGGCACTCGAGGAGGTGGACCTCGGCCCGGCGCGCGCGATGATGAACACGGGCGTCCGTCCGGGCCTGGCGGTGCTCGCCGCGGTGCTCCCGCAGGCGTTCACGCAACTGATCGCGTTCACGCTGTACCGCTGGGAGGTGAACGTGCGTGCCAGTGCAGTGCTCGGGCTCGTTGGTGGCGGGGGGCTGGGCGCGCAGCTCCACGTGGCGCTGGGGTTGTTCCAGTACCCCCAGGCCATGACGCTCATCCTGGGGCTGCTGGTGCTGGTCCTCGCCGTGGAGCAGCTCAGCGCGCGACTGCGTCGGGCGTTGGGGAGCGGCGGACAGGGGCCACGCGCCGCGGTGGCCGCGTGGTGATTCGGCGGGCCGCCTTGAGCAGGCTACGCGCGCGCCGCTAAGAGCGTGTCTTTCCCGCGGTACGGAGGCGAACTCATGTTGCGCTTGTCCACTCTCGCATTGGCTCTGTTGATGGCGCTTCCCGCGCACGCCGACGTGCTCCGGGTCTCCGCCATTCCCGACGAGAATCCCACCGAGCTGCAGCGAAAATACCAGCCGCTGGCGGCCTACCTGGCCAAGGCCACGGGGATGGAGGTGAAGTTCGTTCCGGTCACGGACTACGCGGCCACGGTGGAGGGGCTCGCGTCGGGCAAGCTCGATCTCGTGTGGTACGGCGGCTTCACCTACGTGCAGGCGCGCCGTCGGACGGGGAACGCCATCCCGCTGGTCCAGCGCGAGGAGGATGCGCGGTTCCACTCGCGGATCATCGTCAGCGCGCGCAGCAAGGCCATGTCATTGGCGGACCTCAAGGGTGCCACGTTTGCATTCGGCTCCGTGAGCTCCACCTCGGGACACCTGATGCCGCGCTACTTCATGACGCGAGAGGGTGTGGTGCCGGAACGGGATTTCTCCAAGGTGAGCTACTCCGGTGCGCACGACGCCACCGCCAAGTGGGTGGAGACTGGCGTGGTCGACGCTGGCGCGCTCAACGAGAGCGTCCTCCAGCGACTGCTCGATGAGAAGAAGGTCGACGCCAGCAAGATCCGCGTGCTGTGGACCAGCCCGGAGTTCTTTGATTACAACTGGACCGTCCGCGGCGACCTGCCCAAGCCGCTCGTCGAGAAGATCCGCGCGGCGTTCCTTGCGCTGGATTACAGCAACCCCGAACACAAGGTGCTGCTGGATTTGCAGCGCACCCGCAAGTTCATTCCCACCAAGCCGGACAACTACGCCGGGATCGAAGAGGCGGCGCGCGCCGCGGGTCTCATCAAGGATCCCTGACCCTGCCCCCGCAACCCCGGTGTTGTGCTCAAGCGCGAAGGGAGCAGCTCATGCGCAAGCGATGGTCTGTGGTTCCTCGTCTGGTTCCGCTGGTGCTGGCCCCCCGCCTCCTGCTTGCCGCCGGGCAGCAGGCCGAGCCACCGCGCCCTCCCCCGACGGAAACCGTCACTGTTCCTGTTCCCAAGCTCACCCTCGCGCCGGGCAAGGGCGTGCTGGTGTCCACTCCCGACGACAAGTTCGGCGTGGGCGTCCGCGGCGGCGTCCAGCTACGCCACACGCTGACCGTGCCGTACTCCGGCGGGAAGGCGGGCCACGACCTGGCGGTGCGCCGGGCGCGCGTCTGGTTCTTTGGTCATCTCCTTTCCAAGGACCTGCAGTACGGCATGCAGCTTGGCGTGGCGGGGCAGGACCTGGAGCCGGACAACAACTCTCCGCTGCTGGACGCGTACGTGACCTGGACAGGGATGCGGGACCTCCAGGTGCGTGTGGGCCAGATGTCCATTCCGTACACCCGGCAGCGCATGACTTCGGACATGTTACTGAGCTTCGTGGATCGCGGTCTCGGCGTGGGGGAGATGCTGCTCCACTGGGATACCGGGCTGGTCGTCATGTCCCAGGACCTGTTCGGCCTCGGCGGGGTGCTGAGCTACCAGGCGGGAGTCTTCAGCGGAGACGGCCGCAATCGTCTGGGCGGCTCGGTGGGGATCCCCGACCCCACTCAGCTGGTGAAGAAGGGGCCGTGGCCCTTGAACCTGGGCGGCGCAGAGCAGCGTCGCGGTCCATGGGGCGTGGTGTTGCCGCAGCTTGGGCTGTTGTGGATCGCCCGCGCGCAGATTGCGCCGCTGGGCAAGTTCGACGACATGAGCGAAGCCGACTTTGGCCGCTCCTCCAAGCCGCGTCTCGCGTTCGCGCTCAGCGCGGCGTACAACCAGAACACCACGCGCGAGCGCAGCACGTGGGGGAAGACCTACAAGCTCGGCGGGTTCGACTACTTCCACGGCGGCGCCGAAGCGATCCTCAAGGTCGCCGGGCTGACGGTGGCGCTGGAGGCGCTGTGCCGCCTGGCCACCGAAAGCGAGCACACCGACGTGCGTGAAGGGCAGTCGGTGGTGGAGTACTCGCGCTCGGCGCTGGGGTGGATGGCGCAGACCGGCTACATGTTCAACGACCACCTCGAGGTCGCAGCACGCCTCGGTGCCGTGGCCCCGGTACTTGGCGACAAGGCGGGTCTCAAACCCACGCACGAGGTGGCCGGCGCTTGGAGCATCTTCCTGCTGCAGCACGTCCTGAAGGTGCAGGGCGACTACAGCTACCTGGCGCCCACCGGCCTGAAGGACGGGGTGCACCAGCTCCGCTTGCAGTCCACGTTGATGTTCTGACGGACACCACCGTTGAGCAGCAGAAGTGCCAACGGCGCATGGGCCAATCGCCTGCCAGGACGTCGCCGCGCGTGGCCGCGGCGGGGCACCGGGCCCGTGCCGCGAGTGTTCGGCCCCCGCACGGCGCCACAGAACGCAATGCGTGAGCGACACCGCTGTGAACGACGCTGCCCTTCCTGCTGCACACGACACCCTCGTCATGGCGTGACAGTGACGCGCACAACAGCACGCGGGCTGGTCTCACAGTTGTGTGCCGTCGCCTGCAGGTAATAGTCGTAATCCCCAGGGGTCGTTGGCGCCGTTACTTCGGCTTCATAGGCGCCGTCGGGGAAGTTGTCGCCGGGTGGACTATCGGGATGGCCGGTGGTCGGCTTGAGGCGCCCGCTGCGGAAGGTTTCCGGCTGTACCCAGAGCGTCTCGTCGGAGTTCTCGGACGCGGACGACGCACGGAGGTCCAACCGCAGCTTGAACGTACGACCCGCCGGCACCGTGGACGGTTCGGCGTGAACGTTGCTGATCGTCGGCGGCGTATTGTTCTCGTTACGCTTCATGGTGATGGTCGCCGCGCCAAACTTGTCACTGTCACATGACGCCGAGCCGTAGAGGTACCCATCCTGGAAGCTGTGGATGCCCAGAACTTCCCCGGATTCCAGCTTGAGGCGAACCTCCCCGTTCTCGTTCGAGATGCCGCCAAGCTCGTAGTTGTTGTGCCCAGGACAATAGAAACACCCCTTCTCCACGCTGATGACGGCGCCAGGAACCGGCTCCTTCTGTTCATCGACGAGGGTGATGCGGAAGTGACCGTCCTCAAGCGGCACGGGCAGACAGGTCCCCACGCATATGAAACGGTTCTCCAACGCGGGGAACTGGCAGATGACCGCGCGGCATCCGCTGACGAGCAGCACCGCCGCCACAGTCAAGCAACCTTGAGCATGCCTGCTCATGATTCCCTCCAGGAGCGACGCAGCGCCGCCGGTGTAACTTCCACGAGCCCGCATGGCATCGGTGAACCCACGGCGAGGGTCCCCGGCGCCCCCGCCTTCCTGCTGGCCGACGCCTGTTCGGGTTCATACGCTTGAAGGGGACGTCGCCGTCGCTGGTCGACGGTGGGATCAGTCGTGCGGGATAACCGACCCGTCTTCCGAGACTTCGCACTCGCTGTCTTGCTCGGCACCAGTGCGTGCAACGGACTGCCGCACGGACCGCTGCGCCTGTGCGAACAGGGCGATCCCGCGCACGGCCGCCGTGGCACCGATTGCCTATGCTGCCATGAAGGTCAATTCAGCGTTGCCGGGTCGCTGCAACAGGGGAGTCTTTGGCCGTTTCGTGTGGTGGTAAGGGACTCCACGGGCCAGGTCCTGACCATGGGCCCGGACGTCCATGGGAATTTCTTCCATCATACGAAGGTGGTTCCCCCGCTGGACGCGTGGACCGTGAACGCGGACGGCGGGGTCATCCGCCGGATGTCGCGGCAAGTCAGCGAGCCCTCATGCAACAAATGTCACCGGGCGGGCGGTGGCCCGGGGGAGATCCGTTGAGCCATCGGCTCGGCTCCCAGACGACGATGGCCTGGACTGCACGCTGCCAGAAGCACGGACTTCCCGACGAGGACAGCAGCGGATGGAAGGGCGCGGCAGAGAACGAGGTGACCTCAAGGCGTCGGGAGGTGCCGCCACGCCTTCGGGAGCAAAGCGTGAACAAGCTCCGGCGCATCACGGAGCGAGGCATGAGGTGGTCTGCCCCGGTTACCGTCGTATCGTGACACAACAACGCGGGTTGCCGGTCAGCCAGGCGCAGCGACTGCCTTGCGCCCACCTGGACGTGTGAGCGTCTCATAGGCGATGGGCAACACCATTCCCCAGGCGACATGAACGAGAATACTGACCCAGCCTCGCGCTTCGGCGAACCATGGAAAGAACCTGGTGAAACCGTAGAAGTTCACCAGGTAGATGACCAGACCGTACAGTCCCCGGCTCAGGGGAGTCAGGCTCTGCGCCCAACCCTCGACCACCACGACGCGCACGACCGAATAGATCGACGATAGGGAGAAGTGGACCATCATCGCCACGAGGAAGATGCGCAGGTCGAACGTGGCCGGCGGCGGTAGCACCGAAGGCCCCAGGGCGATTGCGGCGATCATGCGCACCGGCTCCCAGGGGCTACCCAGCCCGAGAAGCGGCACCAGGGTCACATCCAGAACGATGAACACGACGCCCGCGACGATCCCCGCGACAAGGGCCGCGCCGAGGTCGACGGAATGCGGGAGCGCCGCTTTTCGGACCGCCATGGCCATCCTCCCAGGGACACCACCGACGTCACCCGAGAGTTAGCGGAGCCCGGATTCCCGGGCCTGTTGCGCAAGCTTGGACGTCAGGCGGGCGCCAACGACGTCGACGCGCTGGCGAGCAGGCCCTCCCGACGGAGATCGTGTGAACGGCTTTCAGCTTGCCCAGGAGGGAATCACGAAGACGCAGCGGACAGCGCTTATCGTGATCCGTGCAGTCGGGCCACGGTGAAGAGGATCTTCGCACCGGCCCGGAGCGTTCCCTTGATGTTGCCGCTCACCTTCGAGGCTCCCGCGCGGCGCGTCCGGTATCCGACCGCAACCTCCTGGACCCGGAGGCGGCGATGCGCCGCTTTGATCTGCATCTCCACGTTCCATCCGAAGTCCGGGTCGCGCATCTGCAGGCTCAACAACGCGTCCCAGCGGATGCAACGGAACGGGCCGAGGTCCGTGGCGGGCATCCCATAGAGTTGCCACATCAACCAGCAGGAGAGCGCGTTGCCAAACTGTTGCGGCGGCGTGAGCGCGCCCGGCTCGACGCGTCCCTCCCGCTCCCCCAACACGCGGCTGCCGATGACCATCTCGGCCTGGCCGCGCATCACCGGCTCCAGGAGCAGCGGCGCCTCCTCGGGAACATCCGACAGGTCCGCGTCCATGAAGAGAAGCGCGTCGGGAGGATCGGCGTGGAGAGCTGCCATCCCCGTCATGCAGGCACGCCCGTAGCCTCGCTGCTCCTCTCGCAGGACCAGCGCACCCGCCGCGGCCGCGACCACACCAGTCTTGTCCGTGCTCCCATTGTCCACCACGACGACCCGAGGAATCCCCACTCCCTGGAGCCGCCGGACGGCCTCCCCCACGGTCGCCTCTTCGTTGAGCGCGGGAATCAGGGCCGCCACGCGCATGGATTCCCGCCTTTCATCTCCGTGTGTGGTTCAGCACCGCTCATGGCCGGCCTCACGGGTTCACCGTCAGGGTCACTTCCGCGCGGTCACTGGTGACGCAGTTATGCGCCGTGGCGTGAACGACGTAGCGGTAGGTGCCAGGCGCGGAGGGAGCCGTGATGACGTCGGTGTACTCGCCGTTGGGGTACTCCGCCGGGGGATCGGGAGGCTCGCCGGCAGTGGGCTTGAGTCGTCCCGTCTTCCCGGTTTCGGGCTGGACCCACAGCGTCTCGTCGGAGTTCTTGGCGCCGCGAGCCTCCTGGAGATCGAGCCGCAGGGTGAACTGCTCGCCGGCGCGCACGCTGGTGGTGGTGGTGGCCGCGTTGCTGACCACCGGCTTGTCGGAGTCGGGGTTCTTCCTCATCGGGATGTTCGCGCGGTTGTGCTCCGTCGCGTCGCACTTCGCGCGGCCGTAGAGATACCCGTTCTGGAAGGTGTGCAGGCCCATCACGTCGCGTTCCCCAGACGGCACCTTGATGCGCATCTCGCCATTCTCGTCGGTGATTCCACCCCAGTAGTAGGAATTGTGGCCCGCGCAGTAGAGGCAACCCTTCTCATGGCTGCCAACCGCGCCGACAATGGGCTCCTGCGTTTCCTCATCCACAACCTTGACGATGAACTCGTCATTCTGGATGGGACCCCGGAAGCACTCACCTTCCGTGATGGCACACAGCGCGGTGTTGGACGCCGGCGGAAAGAGGCACAGCGCTTCTTTGCACCCCGACACCAGGAGCAGACCCGACACCCCAATGAGCTCTATGGCCCGCATCGCGACCTCCCCGAATGGATGGCGGCAGGGTATGGGGAACCGCACCCGTGCGCCAAGCGCGGAATGCACCAGAAAGGCCTTGCACGGCACACGATGCGGGGGCATTGAAAGGTGAGAACGCACGGGCGGGCCGGATGAGACTCCTGTTCACATCCATGGGGCGCGCCAGCCCGGAGGCTGACGTGGCGACGACGACCACACCGCCTCTCCCCCACGCAATTGCCGTCGCGGTGGCGTACCTCGCGTCTCGGCTGCCGTTCCTGCGGGACGTTGACGAGTACTTTGACTCGCCCGAGTACGCGCAGCGTGTCTCGGCCGGTCTGTGGCACATCTTCGCGGATGGGCATTTCCCCCACCAGGCGCTGTTCCTCGCTTCAGCGCGTCCGCTGGTGGCCTGGTTGTCCCCGCCGCTTGCGCTGAACGTGGCAAGCGTTGCGTATGGGCTGCTGGCGTTCCTGGCATTTCATCGTCTCCTGAACCTGCTGGTCCCTGCCGGGGCCGGGCTCGTCGTTGCGTTGTTGACGCTGCTGGTCCCGTTCGTCGCGCTCTGCGATCTCAGCGGCTACAGCGTCTCCTTCAATCTGGCCTTCTTCTTCCTCACCATCCTCACCGGGCTCCGGTTGCTGCGAGGCGAGACGTCCGTGCGACGCGCGCTGCCGCTCGCGGGCCTTTGGTGGTTCCTGGCGGTGTCGGGGCACCTGCTCATTGGCATGTGGGCGCTGGCCGTGCCCGCCGTGTGGGTGCTCGGCGTGGAAGCGCTGGACCGGACGACGCTGCAACGCGTGGCCTTGTTGGGAGGAGCCTGCACGTTGGCGACCGCGGCCTCGCTGTTTGGCCAGGCACATTTCATTTCCCTGCAGTTCAGCGGGACGTCGCTCACCGAAGCGTTCCTCATGCTCATCACCCGCAACGGCACCGGTCCCTACCCGTTGGACGCCACGCTTCTCTCTCGCAGCGTCCAGGTCCTGGCGATGCAACTCGGGGCCATTCCCGCCGCGGCGGTGCTGATCCTGACCCTGTTCATCCCCGCATCACCTGGGCGCAAGGCGCTCGGGCTGTCACTGGGACTGGTCGGTTTTCTCGTCAGCAGCAAGCTCTTTCATTGGGGTCTGCTCGGCCGCGTGATTGTTCCGGGAACCTTCCTGCTCATTCTGGCAGCGGCGTGGGCGGCGGTGCGGCTGAAACCGATGTGGCAGGGACCACTGGTCCTGGTGCTCGGCGCACAGCTTGTTGCGTCCTTTCTCCACGTCGTGGGTGGCCGCCAGGAGCGACCCTTCCCGTTGGGAGCGCTGCGAGCGGAAGGACAACGGCTTGCGCAGCAGGATCCCCGCGCGCTCCTGGTCACCACGGACCGCACCCGCACCTTTAGCGGCTTTCCCGACGAGAGACGGCAGCTCTACGAAACCGCCGGGGATGACGACCGGCTCCGCGCCCTCCTGCTCGCGCGGCAACGTGGGGAAGTGAGCCGGGTTCTCGTCGACAGCCAGGCGTGGCACTGGGGACGTTGGGTGCTGGATGGCTTCTTCTACACGTGGAGCTCCACCTTCACCGGCGTGGGAACCGGGACAGGCTCTCGGAGCCAACTGCGCGAAGTGTTGGCGGAGACGGACCATCGGCCCGTGACGCTGCTGCCAGGCAGGCAGTTCATCATGGCGTTGGGAGAAGGCGCGCCCAGTGAAACCGAGTTGCTTGCGGCGTGCCGGCCCGGCGTGCGCGCGGGGTTTGTCCGAGCGGAAGGACTCACGCGGGGCGCGCAGGTGGAGGTCTATTCGTCGGCGGAACGCCTCTCCCCGCTCCGATTGGACGCCGTGGATGCGTACATGTGGATGAGCAGCCGCGCGGGTGGGTTCTGGGATCCGCTCGGCTGGTCCTACGCCGGTCCCTCCGGTGTGGCGGTTGTTGTTGTGTTTGATCCGCCACCGGAGCGGCAAGTCTACGTCGACCGCAAACCTTGGACGGAGCATCGCTGGTTGGAGTGTCCTCAAACGGAGTCCCCGTAGTTCAATGCGTTGCGGCGGGCCCTTGGAGCTTCCCATGCGCACCATCTGCCTGACCCTCGTGCTCGCATCCGCTGCAGCCTGCCAAGTGCCTGGGCTCGCGGCCGTGGATGCCGGTGGGTGCGAGGAGGGAAACCCGGATGAGGAACGGCGGGGCACCGACTGCCTCTGTTGTCACGAGGAATTCGGCATCGCGGGAACGTTCTCCCGCGAGTCCGTGCCACCGCGCTGGGTGAAAGTCCGCGACGCCACCGGGGCGGTCTTCACCATGGGCCTCAATACCCACGGCAACTTCTTCCATTTCACCAAGGTCACGCCTCCCATTGAAGCGTGGACGGAGGATGCCGACGGCGGCGTGTTGAACCGCATGCAAGCGCGTGTTGCCGAGTCGTCCTGCAATCGCTGTCACCGCGAGGGCGGGGAAGCCGGCGGCCTGGTCTACTGATGGTTCAGCGGATGAGGCCCTTCTCACGCAGCTCGGCGTTCGCCTTTTCCGTCAAGTCAGCCGGGCGCTCTCCTGCCGCCCACGTCGCCAGCTCATCGGCACCGTCATCAAACGTGACGCGCGCCTCCCAGCTCAGCAGCCGGCGCGCCTTGGAGACGTCCGCAAGACAGTGTCGGATGTCGCCTTCACGGAACTGCCCGGTGACCTCGGGTTCAATCTCCCTTCCAAGTTTCTTCGCGAGCGTACGCGCCATGTGGAGCACCGTGACGCTGCGTCCCGTGCCGATGTTGAAGGGCTCGTAATCTGCTTCGGGGCCAGCCTCCGCGGCGGCAATGTTGGCCGCGACGACGTCGGAGACATGGGTCAGGTCCCGGAGTTGGGCCCCGTCCTCGAAGATCACGGGTGCCTTGTTGTTGAGCAGACGCATCGACATGATCGCCGCGACGCCTGTGTAGGGATTCTGCAGCGCCTGCCGCGACCCGTAGGTGTTGAGGTAGCGCAGCGCCACGGTGGGCATCTTGTAGGCGCGGCCGAGGACGAGGCAGAGCTCTTCCTGCGCGCGCTTGGACGTTCCGTAGGTGCTGGTGGGCCGCTGCGCGTGCTCCTCCGAAGTCGGCGTGGGTTGGACCTCGGCACCGCACGCTGGGCACAGGGGCTCCCATTGCCGCGCGCGCAGACGCGTCTCAGGCCGGACCGCGTGCTGCAGGACGCCGTGCACGGCGCAGCGGTAGGCGCCATCCCCGTAGACCACCATGGATGAAGCCACCACGAACTTCCGGAACTGTGCGCGACGGGACACCATCGCTTCCACGAGGTTGGCCGTCCCGGTGACGTTCACGTCGGTGTAGCGCTGGATGTCGTACATGGATTGGCCGTTGCCCACCATGCCGCCCTGGTGGAACACGGTGTCAATCCCGTCCAGGGCGCGGTCCACCGCGGCGCGGTCCCGCAGGTCGCCGACGATGAGCTCCGCCTCGGGCGACAAGAACCGGGCCTTTCCGGAGGGGTGGGCCTGGGGCAGCAGGTTATCCAGGACGCGCACGGTATCGCCGCGCCGGAGCAACGCATCTACCAGGTGTGAGCCGATGAAGCCCGCACCGCCTGTCACCAGCACCTTGTTCCCCATGTTGGACCTCGTAGGACACTTGAAGTTGACGACGCACCTGACGGGCCACGCGCCCCGAACGCAGCAACACCACGTGTATTCCGGCAGTCACCTCGAACGTCGTTCCTCCCGGAACAACCGCTGGGCGTACTGGAACGCGGGCCGTTTGGCGTACGCCGCCAGGTCCTCGCGGAAGGCCGACGGAAGCTCCTCCATCTTCGGCAAGGGCGCGCCCGCCTCGGCGGGGAAGGTCAACGGCGTGCTAAGCGCCGCGAAGGTCAGGTCCGCCGCGGTGAACGTGTCTCCGGTCAGATACCGCGTGCCCCGCGCCAGGCGCTCCTCGACGCGCCTGAATGCTTCCTCGATCTTCTGGCGGGATCGCTGCGCCCCCGCCGCGTCGATGGCGAGGGACCGCTTCATCGCGAACACCAGCGCCGGCCCCACGACGGACACAATCGGCGCCTCATACGCGGGCGTCCCACGCGCCATGTACCCCGAGAGCCTGCGGAACTGCGGGAGGACATGGAAGTACGCCAGGCGCCGCGTGTGGGGGCCGTACTTCTCGTCGAAGAAGTCTTCCAGCTCTTCCACGGCCTTCCGCTTGGCCGCGTCCTCCGGGTACAGCCGCGACGATGACGACGAAGCCGCGCGGTCCACGTACGTCAGGATGTCGGTGGAATCCGCGAAGACGCCGTCCTGAGTCACCAGCACCGGCACCGTGCGCTTGGCGCCCACGCCGAAGGTGGCGCGGAAGTGGAAGCCGGGGAAGTGCGCCTCCTCGTCGTAGGGGAAGTGGTGGAAGTCCAGGGCCCAGCGCGCCTTCTCGCAGTAGTGACTGATGGGGATGGTGATGAGGCGGGCCCGCGTGCTCATGGTCTCCCTGTTCCCCCGTCGGGTGACGACGTCGCCGAGGCGGCGCGGGCGCCCTGGCATCCGGTCCGGATGGTCTCATCCACCAGCTTGAGGATCCCCTCCCCTCGCGCCCCCAGCTGCAGCGCGTACGCGCAGGCCACGCCGAGCGTGTGCGGCTTCCCCAGCCCCATCAGCACCAGCGCGTCACCACGGTCCGCCATCTTGTCGACGACGCGCAGCAGGTTCCGCGTGTGCTCCGCCGGCTTCTTGCATCCACTCAGGTCCAGCAGCGGCAGCAGTCGCTCGGTGCGCGCGGGGCGGAGGTAGTCGGAGAGCATGACCACGTGTTCGTCGGAGAGGTCCACGTGCAGCACGTCCTCCAACGCGTGCGCGCACACCACCGCCTCCGCCGCCCCGTCCTTTCCGCACGCTTGCAGCAGGTTGGCCAGCAGCTGGATGGCACAGGGGCCACGCGTCCTGGGCACCAGGTCCAACAACGTGCGGTACGAGGTGGCGGGGTTGGGCCCCTGGAACGCGTAGACGCCGAGCAACTCCGCGGCGTTGGCGCAGGCCTGGTTGTCGCCGGAGGTGATGCGGGCGGCCAGCTTCTCGTCGCGGTCGGGTTGCGCGCCGAGGGATTGCAGCTTTTCCGGGGCGCCGGGGGATGCGGGGCCAAGCGCCAGGCTGTCGATCAGGCGATCCGTCCCCGACCGACAGCCCAGCAAGAGCACCGCACACGACGCCATCAGCGCCAAGCGCATGGCGTGTTTCAGACCGCGCGCTCCAGCAGCCCGGCCGCGCCCATGCCACCACCCACGCACATGCTGATCACGCCGTAGCGCGCGTTGCGACGCTCCATCTCCGACAGGATCGTCGCAATCTGGCGTGCACCAGTGCAACCCAGCGGGTGCCCCAGCGCAATGGCGCCACCGTTGACGTTGAGCTTGTCGGTGTCGATGCCCAGCTCACGCTGGCAGTAGATGGCCTGCGACGCGAACGCCTCGTTGATCTCGAACAGGTCGATGTCGTCGATCTTGAGGCCGGTCATGTCCAGCAGCTTGCGGATGGCGTACACGGGGCCCACGCCCATGATGTCCGGCGGCACGCCCACCACGGTGTAACCACGCAGGTACGCGCGCGGCTTGAGGCCCTGCTCCTTGGCCCACGCCGCATCCGCCACGACGACAGCCGCGGCCCCGTCGGTGACCTGGCTGCTGTTGCCGGCGGTGACGGAGCCTTCCTTGTCGAACGCCGGCTTCAGCTTGGAGAGCGCCTCCAGCGTGGTCTCCTTGCGCGGTCCCTCGTCGGTGTCGAACGTGACGGTGGTCTCCTGGCCGTTGTCGTCGACCAGGCGCGCGGTCACCGGCAGGATCTCGTCCCTGAACCGACCGGACTCGATGGCCGCCACGGCGCGCTGGTGGCTCCGCAGGGCGAACTCATCCTGGTCCTGGCGGCTGACGTGGAACCGCTTGGCCACGTTCTCGGCGGTGATGCCCATGGGCGTGTACGCCTCGGGCATGCGGTCCATCAGCTCGGGGCTGGCGCTGGGACGGTGACCGCCCATGGGCACCAGGCTCATGGACTCCAGGCCACCGGCCACGCCCACCTTGTAGCGGTTGGCCAGGATGCGGTCGCTCACCGTGGCCACGGCCTCCAGGCCGCTGCTGCAGAACCGGTTGAGCGTCATCGCCGGCACGTCGACCGGGAGCCCCGCGAGCAGGCCGGAGATGCGCGCCACGTTCATGCCCTGCTCCGCCTCCGGCATGGCGCAGCCCAGGACCAGGTCACTGGGATCCTTCTCGGTCAGGCCCGCGCGCTTGATGGCCTCCTGGATCACCGCCGCGGCGTAGTGGTCGGGACGGGTGTCCTTGAGCGTGCCCTTGCCGCCCTTGGCCAGACCGGTGCGCACGGCGCTGAGGATCACCACCTCACGTGCGCCGCCACCCGTCGTCGACGGCGCGGCCTTGCGGGCCGGAGCCGCCTTGGCGCCACCACGCGCGGCCTTCTTCTTGCCCGCGGGCTTCTTCGCCGTGCTCTTCTTCTTGGCCGCGGGCCGCTTCGTCGTCGCTGCACGCTTGGCCGGGGCCTTCTTTCCACGCGCCTTCTTCTTTGCCGCCATGGTCCTGCTCTCCTTGTGGAGTCAATGTGGAAGGGGGTGGGGCGCTTTTACCGGTCGGCGCGCCCCGGTGCCGGTGGATGAACAGCCTGCTCAGTTCCGCAGCGGCTTGTTGTTCATCAGCATGTACTGGATGCGCTCCTGGGTCTTCGGCTCGCCACACAGGCTGAGGAAGGCTTCACGCTCCAGGTCCAGCAGCTTCTGCTCCGTCATCAGCACGCGCGGGCTGGTGTTGCCGCCCGTCATGACGTGGGCAACCTTCTCGCTGATGAGCAGGTCGTGGTCGCTCATCATGTGGCCGTCGCGCATGGAGCGCAGGACCATGGAGAAGGTGGCCTTGGCGGACGGCCCGGGCATGCGGACCTGACGCGGACGCGGCGGACGGTAGCCACTGAGCGCCATGCCCAGCGCCTGCTGCTTGGCCGCGTAGAGCAGGTGGTCGCGGTTGATGGTGATGCCGTCGGTGGGACGGAGCAGCCCCAGCGACCTGGCGTTGTCCGCGCTGGTGGACACCTTGGCCATGGCCACGGCTTCCAGCGGCTTGCGCAGCAGCATCTCGAACGGGAAGTTCGGATCATCCGGCGCGTTCTCCAGCGCGCGCAGCGCCATCTCCACGGTGCCACCCGCGCCCGGGATGAGACCCACGCCCACCTCGACAAGACCCATGTACAGCTCAGCGTGCGCGCGCACGCTGGGAGCCCACAGGCAGA
>JBFMGU010000084.1:0-39119 GCA_040752415.1 Myxococcota bacterium | reverse complement strand
GTCGAGGATTGGCGGGCGTCGGACGGGATGTTCACCACGCGCTGGCCGTGGAAGTGGATCACGTCCCCCCCGCCCACGACGCATGACGGCGGCGCGGCACCGGATGCTGGCGAGGAGACGGAGCCGATGCCGTTGACGCGGTCCTGTCAGTCCGCGCCCACGTCGTTGCTCGGCGTTTTGGCCGTCCTCGCGCTGGCTCGTCGTCGCCGGCGGTGAGGGTCACGGCAGGTCAAACACCAGCACTTCCGAATCACCCTCCGCGCGCAGCTCCAGCCGCTCCTCGTTGCTGACCGCGGCGCCATCACCCGTGCGCAGGCGTGTCCCATTGAGGCTCACGTCGCCACGCGCCACGTGGACCCAAGCGTGACGTCCCGGGCGCAGCGCATGGGACATGGACTGCCCCTGCGCCGGCTTGGCCACGTGCAGCTCCACGTCCTGGTGCACCTTCAAGGAGCCACCACGCCCGTCGGGGGAAGCCACCAGGGTGAGGCCGGAGCGCAGGGTGGCGTCGTCAAAGCGCTTCTGCTCGTAGCTGGGCGGGATGCCCGCGCGCTCCGGGAGGATCCAGATCTGCAGGAAGTGGACGGGCTCCTTGGCGGAGTGGTTCCACTCGCTGTGCCGGACGCCGGTGCCCGCGCTCATGCGTTGCACGTCGCCAGGACGGATGACCGAGCCGGTGCCCAGGCTGTCCTTGTGCTCCAGCGCGCCATCCAGCACGTAGGAGATGATCTCCATGTCACGGTGCCCGTGCGTGCCAAAGCCGGTGCCCGGGGCCACCACGTCGTCATTGATGACGCGCAGGACGCGGAATCCCATGAAGGCGGGGTCGTAGTACTCGGAGAACGAGAAGGTGTGGTGGCTGCCCAGCCAACCGAGGTCGCTGTGTCCACGCTGGTGGGACGGTCGGACGGTGATCATGGTGCTCCCTTGCGGGCTCTTTAGCAGAGCGCGTGGGACGTCACCGGCGGTCAGGGTTCCCAGACCACGGTGTCAATCTGGCCGTCCGCGCCCGACGTGGGTGCGCCGTCGCCACACTGGCCGACCTCGTCATCACCCCAGCACTTGACCTGGTTGCCCGCCACCAGCGCGCACGTGTGGTGCCCGCCTGCCGCCAGCGCCGACGGGGCGGTGACACCGGAGACCAGGCGAGGCGTGGCCTGCACACCGGAGTGTCCCTCCCCCAGCTCACCGTTGTCGGCGAGGCCCCAGCACATGACGGTGTTGTTGATGATGAGCGCGCAGTTGTGCCCACCGCCGGAGGCGAGCACGAGCGTGGAGCCTACGCCGTTGACCTTGGTGGCGGAGTACGTGCTGGCCGCGGCCACGTCGGCACCGAGCTGTCCGGAGTCATTGTGACCCCAGCAGAACGGCACCTCGTCACCGGCGCCGATGACGCAGGTATGTCGGCCGCGTGCGCTGATGGCCAGGGGGTTGTTCACGCCCACCACGTCTTCCACCGTGCCCTGTGAGGGCGTGGGAGTGCCGAGACGATCATCCGCCGCACCCCAGCACTTCACGCCGCCCCCCGACAACACCACGCACGTGTGCGCGTCCCCCGAGACGATGTCGACGACACCCGTGACTCCGTCGACACCCACCGGAGTCGGGCGGTCCGCGCCGCCGTTGGCGAGCTGACCGCTGCCGTTCTCGCCCCAGCACACCACGGTGTCGTCGGAAAGGACCGCGCAGGCGTGCGCGCCGCCAGCAACCAACGTGGTGGCATCCTGGATGCCCTCCACCATGACCGGGCGATGGGTGCCGCTGCCCGCGACGCCGAGCTGCCCGCTGTCATTGGCGCCCCAACACCACACCGTGCCGTCGTGACGACGTGCGCACGTAAAGCTCCCACCCGCCGCCACCTCGACAAAACCCGTCATCGCCTGCCCGTTGGCAGCGCGAACCTGGTGCGCCACTCCGTCGGCGAGCGTGCCTGCCGCGCGGCCCGAACGACCGTCGACGTCCGTCCCCCAACACCACACGCTGCCGTTGCTCATGCGAGCACAGCTGTGGGCGTCTCCAAGGGAGAGCTGCGTTGGCGCCACACACTGGCCGCACGAGCAGGCCGCATGCCGCATCCACACACGTGTCGCCGCCAGCCCCCGACGAGCTGCCGGAGCTCGAGGAACTGATGGAGCCCGACGAGGAGCTGCTCGAGCTCGAAGAGGACGTGGATGAGCTGGAGGTGGAAGCAACCGTTCCCGAGGACGTGGATGTACCGCTCGATGACGACGAGGAGGACGTTGTCGATGAACTCGACGAAGTGCTGGACCCCGTGCCCCCCGTCGAGGTCGACGCGCGCGCTGAGCTGGTGCTCGAGGAGGAGCCGCTGGCGGATGAAGACGTGCTGCCGAGAGACGAGCTGCTGGAGCTCATGGACGACGAAGTGGTCCCGCTGCTGGACGTCCCTCCGGTCGACGACGACGAGGACGAGGACAGCGCGGAGGATGCACTGGAGGCGCCGCCACCACTCGATGACGCCGCGCCGGCCGCTGCCACCGCACGACAGAATCCCTCCACACACACGTAGCCGGCCGCGGCGTCGCAATCCTCGTGGTCATTACACGGCGCTTCACCGGAGATGCATCCCTCGCAGCCCAGCATGCCCGCCAGGGCCACGCACGCCAGGACCCGCCACGCCCTCAGCTTCATCTCGGCTCCCGCATCACTCGCGCACGGCCCAGCTCGCCGCCAGCAATCCCGCCGCGACGGCGAGGAGCGGCAGGGACAACGCAAGGCCCGTCGTGGTTGCCAGCGCGGATGCCTGCGCCACGCGGAACAGCAGCGTGTACGTCCCGCCACCGGGAACCAGCGGGCGCACGGACAGCCCGGTCCGACCCGCCAGCCAGTTCAGCGAGAGAAGCGTGGCCAATGCTGCGGTCCCCCCACCAACCGCCGCTGCCAATCCCACCAGCACCGCCCCGCCCGCGCCGCACAACGCCCCACCCAGGAGCAACCCCCGCGCCGCGGCCCCCATCCCCGACGACGCACGTGCGTCCGCCAGGAGACCAGACCGCTGGAGCAGCAGCACGGTGGCAGGGCGTACCGCGTCAAGCAGGACCTCGTCGGAAGTTGCCTGGAAACGTTCCGCCACCGAGCCCACGTCGCGAGCGGTGCGCAGCTCCATCACCTTCAACGCCACCAGGAAGGAGTTGCCCAGGCGCCCCACGCTTCCCACCAGCATGTGCGTGACTCCCAACCCGCCAGCCAGCTCCGTGTCGACGAGCGCGCACTCGTCGGTGGCGCACCGGACCAGCTGCTTCTGCTCGTCCCGCGGCATGAGCAGGCTGAGCTCTTGCGGGCTGACCACCCGTGAGAACGAGCTCCGCGTGCGCACTTCCTCCACCAGTCGCAGCGTCACCAGGTCCGCGGTGGCCTGCTCAACGCCGGTACGCGCTTCCAGCGGGAAGACCGCCACCGACGACGCCGGACTGGCCGCGGCGCCCTCACCCGCCAGCGCGCGCACCAGCAACATGGCGGCGGGAATGCCAGGATGAGCCATCAGCATGTCCCCTCCCGCACGGTCTGCACGTCGTCATAGCTAGGCTCTGCGCACCGGGACCCGCACCTCAAACTTCCTCAAAATGCATCAGGTTTGCGTTTCAGGACGCAGGAGTTTCCTCACCTCCACGCGGGGGTCCAGGAGGTAGCCCTCGTCGTGGGTGAGGAGGTGGGAGCCCAGGCCCATCTGGCGCAGCTCGGAGATGGCGGTGTAGACGCGCTGGGCCGCGCTCTCCGGCAACACGCGCTCCCCGGGCCAACCCGTTGCCAACAGCTCATCCAGGCTGCTGCCACGGCCGGGGTGCGCAAGCCGCTCGCGCGCCAGGCGAAGCAGGATGAGCCGCAGGGACCGCCTGCGCGCGAGGTTCCGCACCGGGCTGGTCCCGAGACGGAATGTACGGCCGTCCTCGGAGAGCCAGAGCACCTGGGTTCCCGGGGCCACCGCGGTGGACGGCCCTCCCGCGCCATTCCCGGGCGTGGCGGCGGTGGGCGGGTCGGGAACGGCGGCGCGGAGTCTCAGCGCACGCTGGGTCAGACCGGGGGGATCCAGGTCGGTGGCGTCCACCAGCGCACGGTCCAGGAGCTGCGCGGCGTCTTCCCAACGCCCCAGGTCCATCAGGAGCTGCGCGGACTCCAGCCGCACGGAAACCTCGCTCTCCCGGTCGCCGCTGGCCTGGGCGTGTCGCAGCGCCTGCTCCTGCAGCTCCCTGGCCTGCTCAGGCTGCCCCATGGCCCGGAACACGGAGACCATCTGCACCAGCACCTTCCCCTGCAGGACCCGGTCGCCCAGCTCCGTGAAGAACCCCAGGGAGCGCTCGAAGTGCGCCAGCGCGCGACGGAGATCCCCGCGAGCGTGCAGCACCGCGCCCAGGTTGAACATGCCAATGGCCAGCTGCCGACGCGCCTCCAGCGGCTGGTAGATGCGCAGGGCCTCCTCGTAGAGCTCCACGGCGCGGTCCAGCTGTCCCCGTGAGGCCTGCAGTCGCCCCAACATCGCGTGCGCGCACGCCTCGTGGAACCGCGCGCCCCGACGACGCGACACCTCCAGCAGCTCCGTGGCGACCTCCGTGGATGCGTCCGTGGCCCCCAGCTTCCAGAGCACAAACGCCAGCAGCCACAGCACGCCACCGCGCAGGTCCTCCATGTCCGCGTGCGCCACGCACACCTGGTTGGCTTCTGTCAGCAGGCTGCGCGCGGTGGCGCAGTTCCCTGTCACGCCGTGCGTCCGGGCCCGGGCCAACAGGGCACGCACCAGGAGCCGCGGGTCGTCGGCGCGACGCGCGAGCTGCTCGGCCTCCTTCACCACCTCGCGGTGCTCCTCCACCGGGCCGCGCAGGAACAACACCGGCTCCAACGTGAGGAGCGCCCGCGCGGCCTCCGCGGGATCCTGGTCCCTGCAACGGAGGTGGATGGCGCGCAGGTGCTCACGTTCCGCGGCCAGGTGGGCCAGCGCGTCGGGTTGGGAGGGTGTGACGTCGTCACCCACGGCCTTGGCCGCCCATTGCTCCGCGTCAGCCAGGAAGTGTCGCGTGTGTCTCTGCTCCAGCTGCGCCAACATCTCCTGCTCCAGGCGCGACGCCACCGCGGCACGAATCACGTGGGGCACCAGGAAACGGGTCTGCCCCGGCACCTCCAGGGAGGACGCGGCGCGCAGCAGTGACTGTTCGCGCAAACCGGCGAGAACCTCCAGCACGTCGCCATCCCACGCCAGGACGTGTTGGGCGGCCTCCGCGGTGAAGCTCCCCGGGAACACCGAGCAGCGCGCCAGCACCTCGCGTTCCGCGTCGGTCAGCAGCGACCAGCTCACATCCATGGCCGCCATCCACGACGCATGCCGCGCGGGCGCGTCCACCCACGGCGCCGTCAGCAGGTCCACGCCGCGCCCCAAACGCGTCACCAGCTCCGCCACGCTGAGCACGTTCACGCGCGCCGCCGCCAGCGTGATGCACAGCGGGTTGCCATCCAGCAGCTCCACCAGTCGCCGGACCTCGCGCTCGTCGGCGGCGTAGCCGTGACGGGTGTGCTGCGCGCGCGCCAGGAACAACGCCACGCCGTCCTCCACGCTCAACGGCGGGATCTCCACGCGCACTTCATCCTGCAGGCGCAGCGCTCGACGTGACGTGGCGATCACGGGCCCGGCTCTCCGTCGCTGCGGCAGGCTCCGCGCCAGGAAGTCCGCGGCGCGCTCCGCGTTGTCCACCACCACGGGCCGTCCGTCCTCCGGCCACGCTCGCAGCGCGGTGGAGGGGGAATCCGCCAGGGCATCCCCGTCCACGACGACGGCGGGCAGCTCCATCTCCCGCATCAGCTCCCGGACCAGCTGGCTCTTCCCGCAACCGGGCGCCCCCAGCACCGTGATGGTGGACGGAGCGGCGCGGACCAGGTCACGGAGGGCATCGAGCTCCCGTCGTCGTCCAACCAGCGCCACGCCACGGAGTGCGTCCACGTTGCCGCCCATGCGTCCCGGACCGGTCCGGCTTCCAGAAACGGTTGTGCCCCCGTCCAACCCCCTCGGCAAGCCCCACCCATGCGCCGGGCTCGAGCCGACCACGCCCTGCGTGACGACGTTGTCTGCCACCCGCCCGAAGAACGCGGACCGAGGCATGGACGCACCGACGGGACCGGCGTACCACTGGCCGCCCAATTCCAGATCGCGGCCGGGCCCACGTCGGTCCGGCGCCGGAGACGGAGGACGATCATGAAGGTTGCTATGCTTGGAACCGGTGACGTGGGGCGGGCCTTGGGTCGGGGGTTTGCCACGCTGGGTCACGAGGTGAAGATGGGCTCCCGCGAGGCGCGCAATGAGAAGGCGCTGGCGTGGGCCAGGGAGGTGGGCCCCAAGGCCTCGGTGGGGACGTTCAAGGAGGCCGCGCTGTTTGGTGAGGTGGTGGTGCTGGCCACGCAGGGAGCCGTGGCGGAGGAGGTCCTCAAGGGCATTGGTGCGGAGGCGCTCAACGGCAAGCTGCTCGTCGACACCACCAATCCGCTGGACCTCTCCGCGGGCATGCCGCCCAGGTTCTTCGTGGGGCACACGGACTCGTTGGGTGAGCGCGTGCAGCGTGCGGCGCCAGGCGCCCACGTGGTCAAGGCGTTCAACAGCGTGGGCAACGCGTACATGTTCCGTCCGGAGTTCCCGGGTGGTCCGCCGGACATGTTCATCTGTGGCAACAACGCCGACGCCAAGAAGAAGATGGAGTCCATCCTCAAGGACTTCGGCTGGGGCACCGTCGACGTGGGCGGCGTCGAGGCTTCACGCTTCCTGGAGCCGCTGTGCCTGCTCTGGGTGGGCTACGGGCTCAAGACCAACACGTGGGCCCACGCGTTCAAGCTGCTGCGCAAGTGAGCTTCAGGGCCCACCCGTCGCCGGCGGTGGGAGGGCGCCCTGAGCACCGGGCTGGGGCGGTGGGGCAACGGGCACCGGAGACGGCAACCCACCCGCTCCCGACGGAGGCGACACCGGTCCGCGCTGCTCGGGCGGGGGCAGCGGGGCGGGGCCCGTTGGCGGGGCGTCGCTCTGGGCTTGGCGCATCTCGGCGAGAACCAGGCCGGTGATGTCGATGGCGGGGTCGTGGTCCAGCACCTGGTCCCCGGACAGCACAATGAGCTGGATCCCCTTGGCGGCCCCAAGCCGCCGCGCCACGGTCCTCACGTCCTCGCGGAAGCGGTCCTTGAGCTGCTTGCGCTTCAGTTCCACGGCGCGGCGACTCTCCTCGGAAGCCACGTCCAGCCGGTGTTGGAACTCTTCCTTGAGGGCCTGGTGCGCCTGCTTCTGCTCCGGCGTGGGATGGGGTCCCAGGACCTTGCTGGACTCCTCCAGACGCCGCGTGAGCTCCGCCTTGCTGGCCTCCAGCTTCCCGAGCTGCTCGCGCTGCTCCTCCACCATCAGGCGCTCCACCCGCGAGTCCTGACCCAGCTCTGAGGAGAGGCGCGCCAGGTCAACCACCGCCACGCGCGAGACCTCCTCGCGCTGACAGCCCGCCAGCACCGCGCCCCACAGGGTGAAAAGACACCCCAACAACCTCAGTTCGCGCACGTGCCGCTCACGCAGCTGCCGCCCGCGCAGTCCGCGCCTTGCCGGCAGGTCTGACCCACAACGCACGCGGCACAGGAGCCACCGCAATCCACGTCCGTCTCATCCAGGGAGAGCACGCCATCCGTGCATGCCGGCTGGAGGTTGCGGACCCAGATGTACCACGCGGCCAGTCCGGTGTCCGTGGGCCCCCCGCACTTGGCGGTGCCGTCGTCCTCACCCCAGTCGGAGCCGTCGCCTTCGTTGCCGTCCATGCCGCGGTCATTGAAGTCAACGGTGAAGTCATCATTCGCGGCGCATTCATCCTCGCCAATCAGCGCGCCCTGCGCATAGTCGACGCCCCGGTCCAACACCTGCCCGGTGACGTTGTTGCGCCGCCGGGGGTGGGGCCGCGGGGCGCCTCCGTTGATGCCGTCGTTGAAACAGCTGACCGCGTCAGACCCGCCGGTGATGCGGTGGTACCAATCCACGCCGTAGAACGAGAGGTCCACGGTGCTGACCGGGCGGAACGCCTCGGCCCGACAGGTGAAGCGCACGTCGTGTCGCGAAGGCGTCTCCGGGCGCAGCTCCGACCACACGCCGCGGTTGGCAACCGTGGCCACCCCGGTGGAGAGGTCCTGGTGGAACGCGCCGGCCTCGTCCGACAGCGGCGTGCCATGGGAGATGGCCACCAGCGTCCAGCCGCCGCCGTCGCTGTCCATGTCGCACCACACGTCGCGGGTCCAGGACTGGTCGGAAGCCACCAACTCGTAGCTGCCGCTGGTGTGCGCGCCGGGAATCCCCAGCAGGTCCGAGCAGGAGTGGATGGCACGGCACGCGTTGGCGTCGCAGGCGCCGGATTGGCAGTCCTCTCCCACCAGGCACGCGCGGCCGCTGCGGCACGGCGCGCACCGCGTCCCGCCGCAGTCCACGTCCGACTCCCCGAACGCAAGATCCAGCCCGCCGTTGGCGCACGGCTCGGGGATGCACGCGGCCCCGTCGCACGCGCCGCTGCGGCAATCCCCGTCAACGCTGCACGCGGCCCCCAGCTCACAAGGCACACACGGGCCACCGCAGTTCAGCGCGGTCTCACCGTTGTTGACCAGCCCGTCAAAGCAGGTACCCGGCCGACACAGGCCCTCCGCGCACTGCCCGTTGTCGCAGTCCGCGTCCACCGCGCAGCCACCGCCCTGCGGGCAGGCCAGCGCGCAGCTACCGCCGCAATCCACGTCGGTCTCGTCGGCGTTGCGCACCTCGTCATCACAGCGGGGCGGACGGCACACGCCGCGACTGCAGACCCCGCTGGTGCAATCCAGCGCATCCACGCACGGGGTGGGACACGCCACGCAGGAACCGCCGCAATCTACGCCGTCCTCCCCCGCGTCGAGCACGCCGTTGTAGCAGCCGTGCAGGGGCTCCCTCAGCCACACCTGCCAGATGCCGTCGGCGGTGTAGGCGGACCCGCACTTGGCAAAGCCGTCGTCCTCACCCCAGTCGGTGCCGTCGCGCTCGTTGCCGTCCATGCCGGAGTCGTCGAAGTCGATGGTGAAGTCTCCGTCATCACCGCAGACGTTCTCCCCCACCGGCGCGTGGTGCGGCGTTCCCCAGCGCGCTCCCACCGCGCGGGCCTCCCCGCTGCGGTTGTCCCGGCGGGCCGGGATGTCGACCAGGCCGGTGGCCACCACGTTGAAGCAACTGTCCGCGTCCGTCCCGGAGGTGATGGTGTTGTACCAACCCACGCCGTAGAACGTGAGGTCCACGTCGTCGGACGGCGCGGTATCCGGCGCGGCGCGGCAGGTGAAACGCAGGTCCGTGGCGCGATCCACCACGGTGGCCCGCAGGCCGTCATACACGCCAACGCCGACGGTGGTGGGTAGCGCAGACGCCAGGTCGGTGGAGTAGCCATCCGCCTGGTCATTCAGCGGAGCCCCGCGCGAAGACGCCACCAACGTCCACCCGCCGCCGTCGGTGGTCATGTCGCAGTAGATGGGGAGCGGGGACGCCGCGCCCACCGGCTTGACCACGTAGACGCCACTGCCCGCCGTGGCATTGCCCAGGCGGATGGTGTTGCAGCTCGGCGGCACCTCACACACCTCGTTGTGGCACCAGGAGCTTTGGCAGTCCTCGCCGATGAGACAGTACAGGCCGGTGTCGCATGGCGCGCAGGCGCCGCCGCAGTCCACGTCGGTCTCCTCCCCGTCCTTCACGCCGTTGGCGCAGGTATTGAGCACGCACGCCCCGTGGCGACACATGCCGGACACGCAGTCGGCGAACGCGGAACACGCCTGCCCAAGCTCGCAGGGGCCGCAGGGCCCCGCGCAGTCGACGTCGGTCTCCCCGCCGTTGCGCACGCCGTCCAGGCAGCTGGGCGCCGCACAGGCGAGCCCGCCGTTCCCGTCGTCGACACAGACGCCGCTCGTACAGTCCGTCGCCACGGTGCAGCGCGCGCCATCCGCGCACGGCCCGCAGGCGCCACCGCAGTCGACGTCCACCTCGACACCGTTGCGCGTGCCGTCCTGGCACGTGGGCTCCTGGCAGGTCCCGTCCTGGCCACACACACCGCTCTCGCAGTCCGCGGCAAGCAGGCACGTGTTCCCGGCCAGGCAGGGCGTGCACAGGCCGCCGCCGCAGTCCACGTCGGTCTCCGCTCCGTTGACGGTGACGTCGGCACAGGAGGGGGGCTGGCATTCCTGCAGGTCGCACACGCGGCTCTGGCAGTCATCCGCCGTCCCGCACGCCAGGCCGTCCGCGCAGTCGAGGGCGCAGCTTCCTCCGCAGTCGACGTCGCTCTCCGTCCCGTTGGCGACGCCGTCGTCACAGGCGGGCGGCGTGCAGGCCATTCCGTCGGCGGACGGGTCACAGCGGCCGCTCTCGCAGTCCGCGTCCACCACGCAGGTGAGATTGTTCGCGCACGGGAGGCAGTCCGCGCCACCGCAGTCCACGTCCGTCTCCGTGCCGTTCTGCAGGCGGTCGGTGCACAGCGGCGGCTGGCAGATGCCCACACTATGGGACACGCGGCACACGCCGCTGTCGCAGTCGGTGCCGGTGTTGCACCGCTGGTTGGCCACGCAGTCCGCGCACGGGCCGCCGCAGTCCACGTCGCCTTCCAGGCCGTTGCGCTCACCATCGGTACAGGTGGGCACGGCGCAGGTGCCGTCCCCCTGGCACACCCGGCTCAGGCAGTCGTCGCGCGTGAGGCAGGTCAGTCCGTCCGCGCACCGTCCGCAGGCGGGTCCACCGCAGTCCACCGCGGTCTCCCCGCCATTGCGCCGCGCGTCGTCACAAGTGGGCTCCACGCAGGTGCCGGCCAGGCAGTCGCCGCTTTCACAGTCGCCTGGCAGCGCGCAGTGCAGGCCGGTGTCACACGCGGAGCACACGGTGCCGCCGCAGTCCACGTCGGTCTCCTGCCCGTTGCGGATGAGGTCCTGGCACGACGACGCGTTGCAGGAACCCTGGCTGCAGGAGAGGCTGGCGCAATCCTCGTTCACGCGGCACCGCCCGAGCTCGGCGCACGGCTGGCATGGTCCACCGCAGTCCACGTCGCTCTCCCCGCCGTTGGTCACCAGGTCATCACATCGCGCCGCCGCGCACTGGCTGCCCACGCAGATCCGACTGTCGCAGTCGCTGCCCACGTTGCAGGCGGAACCGGCGACGCACGGCGCGCAGCCGCCGCCGCAGTCCAGCGCGGTTTCCTGCCCGTCGAGGATGCCGTTCACACAGGCGGGCAGCACGCACTGGCCTGCCTGGCACACGGTGGTGACGCAGTCGGCATGGGTGAGGCACGCGCTGCCCAGCGCGCAGAGGTCGCACGCGCCGCCGCCGCAATCCACGTCGGTCTCGGCACCGTTGCGAACCACGTCGCCACAGGAGGGCGCGGCGCACACCCGGTCCGCACACACCCCGTGAACGCAGTCCCCGCCGGCGCGGCAGCCCAATCCCACCTCACACTGCCGGCAGCGCCCACCGCAATCCACGTCGGTCTCGTCTCCATTGCGCACGGAGTCGAAGCAGGTGGGTGGGTCGCATTCCCCGTCGGTGCACAGGCCGCTGAGGCAGTCGGAACCCTCGCTGCACTCCTTGCCGGGGACACACCCCGGACACGTCAGGCCACCGCAGTCCACGTCGGACTCCTCGCCATTCACCAGCCCGTCCTCACAGGACGGACCCGCGCACACGTTCTCCGTGCACAACGTCCCGGCACAGTCGGAGGTCTGCAGGCACTGGAGCCCGGGCGCGCATCCCAGGCAGGAGCCGCCGCAATCCCGGTCGGTCTCGCTGCCGTCCCGGACGCCGTTCACGCAGCCGGCGGGCCGACACAACCCCTCCTGACACACGCCACTGGCGCAGTCGGAGACCACCGCGCACGGCGACCCGGGGCTGCACGGCGCGCAGGACCCGCCGCAATCCACGTCCAGCTCGTCGCCATCCACCTCGCCGGAGGTGCACCAGTCGGGCAGGCACTGCCCCACGTGACACGCCCCGCTGGTGCAATCCCCGTCCACCCGGCAGACGCTCCCCGCCAGACAGGGCCGGTTGCACGCCGCGCCGCAGTCCACGCCCGCTTCCGCCGCCTGCAGGACCCCGTCGTTGCACAGGGTGCAACCGGAGGCGTCCACGTTCCCCGCGCCCATGACCTCCGTGGCGCACGCGTCCACGGGATCCTGGTGACCGTCGTGATCGGTGTCCACGTCGTACGGGTTGGTGGCCGCGTCCACCTCGTCCAGGTCGGCAATTCCGTCGCCGTCATGGTCCACGCGGAAGGCAACGCTGCGGGAGACGAAGCCGTCCGTCACCACGCCCAGCTCTCCGTCGAGCGCGGTCTCCGGCAGCTCGAAAGCCAGCGTGGTCTTGGAGAGCGTGATCGCGGCGATCTCCACGCCCGCCCCCACCGTCACCCGGTTGCCGCCCTCCACGGGAGAGAAGAACCGACCGGTCACCACCACGTGCTCGCCCGGCTGGGCCTGGGTTGGAGACACGCTGAGCACCACGGGCTGCCGGTCCTGCGGCAACACCACCGCACCCACGTTCACCTGGCGCGGGGAGGCGGGGTTGAGGCCGGCGGAAACGCGAACTTCCAGGCGACGTCCCTTGTCGGCGGGCCCCCACGCCACGCTGGCATCCACCTGCGGCCCGGTGCCGGTGGTCTCGTGCACCGCCTCGCCACGGTCATCCAGCACGTAGATGCGGACCGGCCAGCCCTCCGGCGCGCGCACGCGCAGGGCCAGCGGGTCGTTGTCCATCAGCAGCAGGTTGGTCATCCAGGACCGGGCGTGCGCGTCTCCGGGGAAGCCCACGTGCTCATGCCCGGGCATCCCCTCCGGCCACAGCCCCGGGTCCTCCGGGCCAAAATGAGCCACCACCACCCCTGCGTCGCCCAGCCGGCCCACCAGCTCCTCGGGCACCTTGGACCCGTGCGCGGCGAAGTAGAGGACCACCGGCAGCGCAGCCCGTCGGGACCGGGGGCCCGTCAGCTCGGACAGCGCAACCTCCAGGCCATCCGCCAGCGAGAGCGTCCCGCGCGGAGCGTAGGTTGCCGCGTCGTCAAAAGCGGACAGCCACACGTCGGGGTTGTCACCCAGCTCCCGCACCAGCGTGGCCTGCTCCCCCACCGCCAGCACGGCGAGGTTGGGTCCGGGCACGCCGGCTTCCCAGGCCTCGTCCGACTCCGCGGTGATGATGTCCATGGCTGCGCGGGCAAGGTCCACCTGCCGCAGCACTTCCTGGTGATCGTACTTCGCGGAGTGGTGGATGAGGAGGATGACGTCGTGGGCCCCGTGGGAGACCAGGGCACCTTGGGCCAGGCCCTGCACCGTGACTTCACCCAGGGAGGAATCCGGTGCGGGGCCCGGGCAGCCGCCACTGCATGCCTGCAGCAGCGCCATGCTCAACGCGGATAGGGACAGTCGGCGCAGCACGAGGTTCCTCACGGCTCGGAAATGGGGCGGGAGCGGTAGCGCAGGTAGACCACGATGTCCTCGATGACGGGGCGCTGCGCCTCCGGCAGGCCCTCACCGGTGACCCAGGTATTCCCCGTCTCCGCGCCGTCGATGCTTAGCGGGATGTAGAGCGTGTAGTCCGGGGCGGCCAACGCACGGTCCCGCGCGAAGAAGCGCCAACAGGAGGCATCCGGGAGGACGCCGCGGCTCTCCGCCTCGTTGATGCAAGCGGGGAGCTCACCGGAGCGGACGTAGTACGTGGGCGGCGTGATGAGCTGACCTTCCACGCTCTCGGGCGCGTAGCCCACCACCTGCGTCTCAATCGGGTAATCCAGGATCGGGTCGGTGCCGATCTCCGCCTGGAACGCCTCCGCGTGGCAGGCGCGGAGATAGTCAATGTGACCGCGACCCAGCTCGTAGCTGACGGAGCGGCTGGAGTCGCCCAGGTTGGTCCCCACCACGTTCACCGCCACCGTGCCGCCGGTGGAGGGATCCCCGGAGGCGTCTCCGTCGAGGATGTGATTGCACTGGGTGGGGTCCAGCAGCCAGCGCGGCGGATCCATGTTGTCCTGCTTCTGCAGGAAGATGGAGAACGGAATCTCGATCTGGTCCACCGGCCACACGCCCCGGACGCGCCGACGCAGGTACGGAGGAGACGTGATGATGTTGTGGAACTGCTGCCCGCGGGTGACCACGGAGCCGGTAACCGGGTCCACGATGTCCCGGAGCTGCGGGAACAGCTCGTCCCGTAACGAGAACCGCATGACGTTGAGGTTGTTGAACGCGTCGCAATCAATGGACTCGCGGCTGCAGTAGGTCCGCTCCATCTCCGCCAGCGTGTTGATCACCGACTCGATGTCATCCAGCGTGACCGCCTGGAACACCTGCGTAGTGAGGGCGGTGACGTCGGAGTCCGGCAGGTTGTAGCGGTGGGCGAATGCCAGCACCATGCGGTAGGTCACGTTGAGCGCCCGACGGAACGTCCGCGCGGACTGCCCCACGAGGTGGTTCCCCACCAGCACGCTCCCGGACTCACGGCCCACCAGGTGATCGAGCAGCAGCCCCAGGCGGTCGCTGGTCCCGGCGGCGGCGTCCTCCGCCAGGAACCGCACCTGCTCAATCTGCACCTCGAGGTCAAAGAGCGCCTGCTGGTTGGCCTTGTAGGCGGCGTAGAAGCCGTCCACGCCGGTCTTCATGTCCGCCAGCTCGCGCTGGGCCTCGCGCCTATCGACGGCGAAGTCGTACTCCATGTCGAAGATCTCGAGGATGTTCTCGAGCTCATCCTTGACCGCCTCCAGCAAGGCCTCCACGATGCCGCGCGCCGCGGTAATCGCCGACTTGCCCACGCCGGCAGCCACACTCCCGCCGCAGCTCGTACCCACCGCGAATCCGGCGATGATCACGCAGTCGGCGCCTTCGAGGGCCTCGGAGGTGATTTCCTCCGCCGTCTTGGTTCCCTTGTCCGCCACGGTGAGGCCAAAGACGATGGCGCGGGTGATGATCCACTTCAGCCGGCGGCCGATGTTGATTCCCTCGATGTATTGCCGCGTCGACAGGAACTCCTCGATCTGCTTGAACAGCGTCTGCATCTCGCGCACCATGCCGTCGCGCTCGATGAGCAGTGCTTCCCGCTGCTGGAGCAGGGAACCCATCTCGCCGCCCACGCAGGCCCGCGGCTCACCCCGCACGCTGATGGTGTGGTTCAGCGCGTTCAACGGACACGGCGGGTCCGTGGCCACCGACCCCTTGAAGGCCGTCACCAACCCGCCGCAGTCGATGCTGGGCGCCAGGCTGAAAGAGCAGTTGGTGGTCAGGTTCTGGGTGATGGTGTTGATCACCTGCGTGGCGTTGCCGCCGTTGCGGCTGTTGAAGAGGTTGATCAGCTCGGTGCAGGAGCGCGGCGTGCTGTCGCCACACAGTTCCGTCAGCGTGCCCTCCAGGCTGTCATTGATGTCGAAAATGGAATCCTCCAGCGCGTCCACGTCCTGCAGGGAGGCCTGGAGGTTGGTCACCGCGGCGTCGATCTCGGCGTGGCCTTTGGCAATGAGCCCGCCGTCTCCGTCGTCACCGATGAGCACGCTCAGGTAGTTGTGCCAGTTGACCTTGGTGGGATCGCTGTTCTCGAAGAACACGCGGTCCGGGCTGATGCCCAACGGGTTCCGCGACTCGTGGAGCTGCAGGAGCATCTCGGACACCTGGTCGAACGCGCGCTTGGCGTCGCCGGCGTAGTTGAAGTCCGCTCCCTGCCACTGGCGCTGCAGCGCAATCAGGTAGGCCTGGAGCAGGTACTCCTGCTGTGCCAGGTGCTCACCCAGGAGCTGGTCCCCGGAGGTGCTGCTGGCAAACACGCGCCGACGGAGATCGACGAGCTGCGCCTGTGCCTCCAGGCGGTCACGCGCCAGGACCTGCATCTGCCGCAGCCACTCCGTGCCAATGCCCTGGAAGCGGCTCATGGGCCAGTTGAACAGGACGGAGGACGCGGTTGTGGTGGTGAACAGGCTCAGCAGCGAGTTGTGCAGCTCGAACGCGCTCTTGAGCTTGTCTGCCTTGAAGGAGAGCGCCGCGCCCTGCGTGAACGGGTTCACGCGGTTGCGGTACAGGGCAAAGAACGCGTCGCTGACGTCGCGGTCCGCCTGGAACTTGGTGGCCTGGGACAGCTCCTGGTGGAAGCGGTTGTGCTCCTGGAGGGTCCGCAGCGCGCGGTGGTCGGCCGCGGGGAGGCCGCAGCCACTGGTGGGCAGCGTGGCGGTGCAGAAGAGCTGCAGCTCGCCCGTGCCTGCGTTGCCCAGGTCGGAAGTGTCCACGAACTGGTTGATGATCGCCCGACGGTACAAGGCCAGGCCGCAGCGCAGCTTCTCCTCGTCCACACAGGCGGGCGCGGGCGTGGTGCCGGGGCCCTCCCCTCCCACCTCCTCCTCGCCGCACAGGACGATGCGCCCGGTGAGGAAGTCATAGAGCGTCAACGCGTCGTCGGCGCGGTCATCGGAGCTGAGGATGTTGTCCAACCCGTCCTGCACCAGCGCCTTGAACTCCACCACGTCGTCGAAAACGGGGAAGTCCGGCTGACCGAGGTAGGTCCGGTACGCGGAAGCGCTGCTGAACTTGCTGCGCTCGGCGGAATGCGACGCGCAGTACTGCGTCACCTCCGCGTCCACCGCGGTGCGCAGCGCGGACAACGAGGGGAAGCTGATGGTGGCGGGCTTGCTCACCGGACGCAGCGGGTCGGTCAGGGGGACCTCGGACTCGTCGGGGAGCTTCTGGGAGAGCACAAAGGACCCGTCCAGCGTCAGCTCCCCGGTGGGAATGAGGCCCGCCACGCGCTCGCGGTAGATGCCAAAGAAGCGCCGCGTGAGGTCGTCAAACGTCCCCGCGAACTGGATGATGCGCCGCAGGTCGCGACCAAACAGGTTCTGCACCTTGAGGTCATCCGCGCTCGGGTCACACGGACCGGCCTGGGAGATGCAGAAGTTCGCGGGAATGTCGATGACGGAGAGCAAGCGCATCCGGCCCAGCTGCGGCGAGTACAGTCCCTTGACGGGAATCTCGTTCTGACCGGGCGAGGTGGCGTTGGGCCAGGCGAAAGGAAGTGCCTCGTTGCCGTGGATGAGGCCGTGGACCAGGTAACCCTCCGTCAGGTCCACCAGGTCCTCACCCCCACCCATGTTCTCGGCCGCAAGCAGGTCCGTCCAGCGCATGACCGTGGGGCGGATGTCCAGCTTGGCGGTAATCACCATGGGCCTGCTGCCGTTGAGCGAGTTGTCCTCGCGACCGACGTACACGTTCATGGTCCCCGTGTACTCGCCCGACGGCGTGGTCTTGACGTAGCGGACCAGGAAGCGGTCCTGGTAGCCGTTGTCGAAGATCACGCTGACGGTGGCCATGTAGGAGCCCGGCGTCAGGCGGTCCGCGGCCCCCGTGTTGAGACGGATGCGGAGTCCGGGCTGCCCCACGGCAAAGATGGTCCCGTAGGGGTTGAGCGCGGTGACGAACTCCTCGGTGTCGTCGATGAGGCAGTCCGCGCGCTCCTCCAGCGTCCATTCATCCGGGGACTTGTTGCAGCGCTGGTCCTGCTTGAGCGCGTACGTCACCTCCACGCGGTAGCCAAACCCCACCGACGGATTCCCACGCACCTCCTTCTTGGTGGTGAGATCCATGATGAGCAGCGGCGCCTCCGTCTCGTTCTCAATCGGCGTGAGCTCCACGTCATTGGTGCCAAACAGGATGGCGTAGTTGCGCGGGTCAAAGACAAACCCCGGTTCCGCGTCGGGGGAGGGACGCACGCGGCAGCGGTTGTTCGCGGTGCAGAACCACTGGGAATCCGGGCAATCAATGGCGCGCGAGCACGTCTCCGCGCACCGCCCCAGGAAGCAGTAGCTCCCCGACGGGCAATCCCGGTCCACCGCGCAGGAGAACAGCTCCACGTCGGTGACGTCGCAGCGGCCGCGCTCGTAGTTGCAGGTCTTCAGCCGCCCCGCGCACTGCCGCTCAATGAGCCCCACGCCGGGTTCCCGGCTGGCAATGAAGCCGCACTCCCGCGTGCAGAAGTTCCCCTCGCCGCAGTGGAGGCCGGGACCGCAGTCGTCGTCGGAGGTGCAGAAGGTCAGGTCGTCGCTGGGGCAGGCGCCCACGGAGGTGTCGCACTCCGGCTGGGCCAGGAATGCCTGGATGCAGCGCTGCGTGTCGAAGATGTCAAAGTCGAGGTCGGAGTCCTGGTCCAGGAAGCGGTTGAGGTTGGCCTCCAGGGAGCATTCATTGGTGCTGCCCAGCGACGGCTCGGTGCCTCGCAGGAAGTGCGAGATGCACTGGTCCAGCAGGTTCAGGTCCATCCGGAACTTGGCGGGCTTGCAGTAGAAGCTGCCGTCCCCGGGGCTGGCCACGCAGGTCTCACCCAGTCCGCAGGCGGCGCGGTCGGCAATGGTCCCGCCGTTTCCGTTGCTGCGGCCGCAGGGGGCCTGGCAGGAGCGGCTGGCGGGGTCATTGGCCACGAGCTGCACGCAGTCCGTGGCGTAGGAGCGCGTGGCGCAATCAGCCTCGCTGGAGCAGGGCTCTCCCATGCCGCCCGCGTCGACGCAGAGGTTGTCCGCGGAGGAGACCTGCGCGTGCGCGTTGGGCGCAGTGATGACCAGTGCCCACGTCGTCAGGATGGGAAGGACACGTTTCATGGGGTAACCTCCCCCAGCTCGTGCAACGTCAGCGTCTGCGGACCCGGAATCACGGTTGCCGGCGCAAACGACGTCCGGTCATAGGCCAACTCCGCCCGCGCCGGACCGGAGACCACCTTGCGGAATCGGACCGCCACCCAGTCCCCGGGGAGCAGCGCATTCGTGTTGTCGGCGGCGTAGAGCACCAGGCGCGCCACCCCGGGCTTGGCCTGCGAAACCAGCGTCTTCCCGGCTCCGAGGGCGCCAGCAAGTGCCACGGCTTCCACCAGCTCCAAGTCGTCGGAGTGGCGCAGGAAGACCTCGGCCATGCGCGGCGGGAGGGCGGTCCCGTTGCTGGGGAAGGAAACCACGTAGACCACCTCGTCGGGGGCCACAGGCCGGACCAGTTCACGCACGCCCGGGACGGGGTCCTTCCTTTCCCGCGGCGCCGTCCCGGGAGTGTCGGGCGCGGCGACCGACGACGACGGGGCAGAATTGCCAGTGGACGACGATGGCTGCGCGCAGCTCGTCAGGAGGGCGGCAGCCGCAATCCCCAGAGTCCATGTTCTCGTCAGCACTTGCATGGCTTCTCACCCACGACGTCAGGTCCTTCGCACCGCCGCGAACTTCCCAAACCCATCCTCACCGCTTGTTGCGGCAGCACTGCCACCCCTGGAGCGTCCCGTCCGCTACGCAGTGCAGCCCGCCCGTGTAGGTGGCGCCGTTGAGAGTGAAGGTGGACGGGTACTTGGAGATGTGGCTGCCAGCAGGACACACAACGGAGTCTTGGCCGTTCACCAGGCTGCGTTGGTGGAACTCCAGGTTTGGGAAAGAGCCCACCGTCCACCCGAGGTTCGAGAACAGCGGCTTGTCGGACAGGGTGTCCAGGACCATGGCCTCCCAGGCCGTGCAGGGATGATACCCGGCGGCACAGATGGCACCCGGATTGGTTCGGACGTAGATGTCGAAGCTCCCCCAATCCAGGGCCCCGGCCACGCTGTATCCATGACCCCGCAGGTCCAGACCCGCTTCCGGAACAAGCACGCTTGACGTCTTGATGGAAGAGAAGTCCCCGCCAAAACTGATGATCAGCTCGTTTCCGCCGCCGTGCACCAGGGCGCGACCACCGGCGCCGCGGGGGGCATAGCCCATCCTGAAGTCGGCGCCCGCGAAGTTCAGCTCGAAACCCTCGATGCGGGTGCCGCCGCCGTGGTCGCCGCCCGCGTTGATGACCAGCGTGTCACCGCCCCCCAGCGACATCGCCCGGCCACCACCGCCGCCCATGTAATACTGGTTGGTGACGATGTCGTTGCTGGTGAGCCGCCCGTACGTCGTCGCGTTGCCGGTGACGGTGAGGCTGCTGTCGATCACCGTGCCGCCGGAGAGCGAGTTGAAGACGTTGATGTAGAGCGTGTCACCGCCGCCGTGGTGGAAGGCGAGGCCGCCGTCACCGTTCCCGTTGCCTTCCATGTACCAATCCCCGCGAACGATGAAGTTCTGGCGCACCCAGTGGTCAAGCTGGGTGAAGGAGCTCCGCTGCATGTAGATGTCGCTATCAACGCGGACGTTGGTGAAGTCCCCCGCGAAGTTGATGGCCAACACGTCGCCCACCTCGTGCACCAGGGCACGTCCACCGTCGCCGCGACCGGGCAGGTTGGTGAAGACGAAGTCGGCTCCGCGCTGGAAGTAGTTCCCATTGACGGTGAGGTTGTTGCCCACCAGGAAGTCCGCGGTGACGCCGCCCATCTCGTTGTTGTTGGAGATGAACCGGCCATTCACGCGGACGTCGCCATTGAACACGGCCGTGTTGCCAAAGACGGGGCCCACCAGGGTGCTGACGCCCCACACGGTGTTGTTCCCGAAGGTCTGCTGGCTGTTGAAGAAGGTGGTGTCTCCGACGATGGACTGCGCGGTGAGCACGCCGGTGACCCAGGCGTTGTTGTTCACCGTCAGCGGTCCGTTGGAGGTGGTGGCGCCGCCGATGTTGAGATTCCCCGTCACCGTGCCGTTGTTGTTCACCGTCAGCGCGCCGGCGAGCGTGGAGGTGCCCCCGACGGTGAGGCTGCCGCTCAGCGACTCATTCCCGGTGATGGTGGCGCCGCCGTTCTGCACCGTGACGCCCCCGTTCTGAACCGTGATGCCGGTCCGGGACACGATGTCGTTGGTGGTCATGGTGCCGTCGAAATCCGACGTCCCGTACACGTCAAGGTGGTTGTGGAAGATGGAGTTGCCGGTGACGTTGGACCCGCCGCCCTGGACCAGCAGGCCACCCGCGTTGATGGTCTCCCCCGCCGTCACCACCAGCGCGCCGGTGATGGAGGAGTCACCGGTGACGTGGGCGCCGCGCGGCCCGGGCCCCACGGGGAGGTCCACCTTCAACTGGCCGCGGATGACGGTGTTGCCCGTGACCTCCGACGCGCCAATCACGTGGGCACCGCCGCTGAGCACGTCGAGGCGGCCGGTGGTGCGCGTCACGTTGCTGTTCAGCATCAACTGGTCCAACGGCTTGGGCCGGTCGGTCAGCGGGTCCTTGGCGCAGACGTTCAACGTGGGATTGGCCTCGTTGAGCGGAGTCCACTGGAGGAAGCCGCCGCCGGCGTACTGGACGAAGTCCGTGTCGTTGTAGAGGTCCGGCGCGGCATCCGGCGTGGCGAAGTCAAAGTAGCCGTGCCCGATCTCCTTGGTGATGAACAGGTCCCGGTCCGCGGTGGCGCGGTGCGTGTAGTTGGCTTGCGCGGCCACGTCGGAGGAGTGCGCGGTGCCCGCCTGGCTGGCAAAGGTGGACTTCACCGCGTAGGGCGTGGTGCCCAGCGCAATGGGCCGCAGGCAGTTCTCCGTGCCGCCAATGCAGATCTGGAAGAACAGGTCGTGGTTCTCGGCGATGACCTGGTCCAGCTCGCAGCTCATGTTGCGGCCGACTTCCAGGTTGATCACGCTCCCCGTCACGCGCACGTTGGAGAACTCCTCCGCGCACAGCACCTCGTCGGCGCTCTTGAGGTTCACGATCACCTTGTTGAACAGGCCGTCACCAATGGGCAGCTTGGCCTGGGAGACGCGCGCCTGGAACTTGAAGGTCTGCGGCACGGGCTGCAGCTCAAGCTGTTGGATCTGGAACGTGCAGGGCACGTCGTCGGTGGCGTCGCACGGCATGGCCGCGAGCGCACGTGAGGGGTCCAGCGCCCCCACCAACAGGCCGGCCCAGGCGGCGCGGCGCATCACGTTGAAATGACTCATGGCTGTTCTCTCCATAAGTTTGCCTCTGCACGGATCACGGAGGATCCAGGGTGACCACGGTTTGCTGCGTCAGGACGCCGGGACCGTCGGCGGTGATGTTTGCCCTGAAGCCAACGCGGTCGCCCGCATTGTGGGAATTGTCCGGAGCGTTGTTGTTGCCGCCCACGTCGTACCAGCAGGTGACGTCGTAACTGCCGGGGACCAGCGGCTGATGCGTGTTGGTGACCCCCGCGTTGCCAGCAGCGAGAATCGAGAAGGTGAAGCAGGGTGAGTTCTGGCTGGTACAGGCCACCACGCTGTTGCCCGCGGAGCTGCTGGTGGGCAGCGCGGGGCGCGTGCCGGTGGCGACGGTGAAGAAGCAGGAGACGGAGGCGTCGGCGGCAATACCGGACGCCCGCACCTCCACGGGCTCGTAGATGGTGGTCACCATCTCGTTCATGGCCACCGTCACCGTGCCCACGGAGCCCTGCGCCAGGGAGATGGTCTTGCGCACGCCCTGGTCACCCGGCTCGTACGTGGGGGTGTTGTTCCCATCCACGCTGCCGTCCGTGTTGAGCATGATCAGCAGCGTGTAGTTGCCCGCCGCCAGCGACGCGGCCACCGGGCTGGACTGACCCGCGTCATCCGGCGCCACCACGTCGAAGGTTGCGCCCCCGGCGGCAATGGCGGCGGAGTCCTTGAGGGAGCCCACGCGCGCGCCGGAAGCGTTGAACACCATGGCGCGCACGCCGCGCATGGACTGGGGCCCGTTGGTGAACTGGACGCGCAGGTTGGACGCGCCGGTGCACGCCACGGTGATGTTGGTGACGTTGGTGGCCCCGATGGTGCCCGTCCCGTTGGAGAGCGTGCAGGTCTGCGGCGGCGTGGTGGGCTGGCGGGCGATGATGACCTCGTAGTCCGTGCCCTCGGAGAGGACGTTGGGGAACTCGAAGGCCCCGTTGCGACTGATGTCCACGCGCTGGCTGTTGGCGTTGAGGGTCAGCCGCAGCCCGCCGCCCATGAGGCCCGAGACGCTGCCCCCCACGGTGTGGAGGTTGTTCTCCTGTGGCGGTGAACCGCAGATCACGGTCACGTCGGTGACGTCCGTGTTGCCCACCACGCCCGTCCCCGCCACCACGTTGCAGCTCTGGACGGGACCCGTGGGCTGCGCGGCCACGTCCACCGCGTACGTGGCGCCGGAGAGCAGCCGGGTGCTGAACGTCATGGTTCCGTTGGTGTTGACGGGGATGGTCTCCGTGCCGTTGAGTCGGATGCGCAGGCCGCTACCCAACAAGCCCACAATCCGCACCGGCACCGCGTAGGTGGGCAGGTTGGTGCAGTTCACGGCCACGGAGGTCACGTCCGCGTTGGGCATGTTGCCGGCAGCGCCGCCCACCGTGCAGCTCTCCGCGAGCGGGTGGGCGAGCACTTCCACCAGGTAGTCCTGCCCGGGCCGCACGCGGTGCTGGAAGGCGAACGAGCCATTGCTGGCGACGGTCAGCGTCTCACCCGTGGCGGAGTTCCTCAGCGTCACGGAATTGCCGGGGTCCATGCCGGTGACGGTGCCGCCCAGCAGGCGCGGCGGGGTCTCGACACAGCTCACGCCCACGTTGTTCACGCCGCCGGCCACCATGTTCCCCGAGCCGCCGGTGATGGTGCAGTACTGCGGCGGAACCTGGGGATGGCGCGCCACGCTAAGCGCGTACTGCGCCCCAATGGGAACGGGCGTATCAAACGAGAACGCGCCGTTGGCGACGAGGGTGCGGTCGAACCGCCCGTTGTCCCGAACGTTGTTCCCGGAGACGAAGCTCTCCGCGGTCAGTCGCAACACCACGTCGCCCTGGACCAGTCCGGAGAGGCTGCCGCCCACCGTTCCAACCCCACCGCAGCTCACCGGCACCTCCACCCCGCTGGGCGAGTCGGACATGGCGCCGCGTGCCGCCGTCCCTTCGATGAAGCAGTACACGGGGTTCCCCATGGGCTGCGGCTGGGACACCACGGCGACGCTGTAGCGACGTCCCTGCGCCAACGGCGTGGGGAACTGGCCGGTCACCACGCCGGAGCCGGTGAGGGACAGCGTCTCGCCCGCGTTGGCGAGCACCAGCGTGCCGCCGTTCAGACCGGTCACCCGCACGCGCAGCGGGTTCTTGGGTTTGGGCACGCTGGTGTAGCCGCGGTCATGCGCAAAGCCCCGCGGCAGGGAGAACTCCAGCGTCTGGAAGATCTCCGTGGCGTCCGACCACGGGTCAATGGAGACGTCACCGCCAATGAACTCGTAGCACTGCTCACGACGGACGGGGTCGATCTCCACGAAACAGGAGTTCGCCGTCTCCCGCACCGCGCCGGAGGTAAAGCTCTGCACGTAGGGCGGGAGCGTGAATTCAATGGCGGCCAGGGCGCCAGTGGCGGGGTCATTGTAGTTGCAGTTCAGCAGGCCGTAGGCGCCGGCGCTCTTGGCCACAAAGTCCAGCAGGCCCGTGGGCGCGGTGCACGCGGCGGGATTCGCCAGGCAGTAGCGGTTGCGCTGACCGGAAATCTCCTTGGAGATGTCGCCGTAGTACAGCTTGCGCCGACGCAGCGTGCCCGGCTCGACGGGGTCCAGCGTGCCTTCCCAGGAGCAGACCGGGTTGGTGTCAATGGTGGCGGTGGCGCCGTCGATCTTGGTCTCGGTGATGAGCACGGAGGGGAGTCCGTTGCCCAGGTACTGGCGCAGCGGGTCGTTCACCGACGGACAGCCCGCGTGGCCCCGACGACACTCGGCCACCTGGTCGTCAAACGGCACGTCCATGGGGTAGCCAAGCTGCTGGATGCTGCCCGGCGCGCGGTGCACGCAACGCGAGTAATCCACGGGACGGTTGTGCTCCGCGGCCTCGCGCTCCACGTCGGCGCGGCAGAAGTCCTTGTCCGTGAGCCCCAGGCCGGTGGCGGTGCCGTCCAGGTTCTCGTACGGCGTGTGCACCAGCCGGATGCGCAGGTCGGTCACGGGGTGCGGAACGTGCAGCACCAGCGGCTTCCCGTCCGCTTCCTGCTTGGTCCGGTTGTGGATGAACAGGCGGCCAAGCCGGAACCAGTTCCCGTTGTAGAGCGAGGCACCGTCGGGAGCGACCAGCTTGCCCTCCACGATGATCTCGGGCGGGTGGGAGTAGTCGCCCTTGCCGTAGGCCTTGATGGTGATGTTGGACGCCTCGCCCACCGCCACGGTGCGGATGGCGCCGGGAACGTGCTCGTAGACGGTCTCCGTGAGGCCGGAGAGGCTGCCGGGCGCAAAGTCCGTCCAGTCCCAGTCCAGCGAAACGCAGCGGCCCTGCCGGCAGTACTCCAGCGTCGGGTCGCAGCGGTAGACGCTCTGGCCGTCCTGGATGGAGTAGCACTCCGTGCGGCAGCTCCCGGAGTCGCACATGAAGCTGTTGCGGTCCGGGCAGCCCTCGATGCTTGCGATCTGGAACGAACCGTAGTCCTCCACCGTCTCGCGACACTCCACGCAGGAGTTGGACTGCGTGTCACAGTAGCCGCACGGACCGTTGAGGCAGGCCTGGGTGAAACACTGGGCATCCGCCACGCAGTCCGCGGCGCACACGAAGTCAAAGCCTGACTGGCCGGGGTCCTCCTGCTCCACGGAGAGCGGCCGCATGGTGCAGCGACCACCCACCAACGTACACGAGTACGCGTCGTCGGGGTCGCATTCCACCATCTGGCACTGGCCCTGGACGCACAGGTGGAAGGCGGGACAATCCGCGTGGCTGGTACCGCAGGCCGGCAGCAACGACTCCACCGGACCATCCCTTCCCTCCACCACCAGGCGCTCGCCGCCCAGGTCGGATTCGGAGCGGATGGCGTCGGGGTCGCGGACGCCGGCGTAGACGCGGAGGTCATCCAGGCCGCCACGCAGCGCGTACTTCACGAGTCGATTGAACGGGTGGACGTAGCCGCCCATCCAGTTGCAGGGGTAGTAGCGCGTCTCCCGCGTCCAGCTCATGCCGCGGATGCGCGCGGGCAGGTCCAGGACGCGCTCCGCGCCCTCCAGCGTGAGGAGGGACGAGGTGCGCAGCAGCGTGGGCCGCGCCTGCGCAATGCCGGCCAGCATCATGCCGTTCCCGTCGGGAGAGAACGCGGCGGCGGTGACCTCCTCCATGCGCTCCGCCAGGTTCACCGGCGAGGGCTGCGAGGTGCCCGCCAGGTCCACGTAGAACAGCTCGGAGCGGGCCGTGCGCTGCGTCAGGCCGAACGCGGGTGAAGGCGTCCCGGCCTCGCGGCGCGTGAACGTGATGGTCACCAGCGTTCCGGCGGGGATGGGCAGCGCGTTGAACGGAGAGAGCGCCTCCACGTGCAGGAACGAGCCGGTGGTCGTCTCCACGACGCTGATCTGCAGGCGCTTCTCCACGCCTCCCTGCGCCTCCGGACGGAGCACGCTGTTGGCCTGCCCCAGCGCCAGGTCCGTGGGGGAGATGCGCGGGATGTACTTGCGGCTGTCGTACTCGACGTAGAGCGTGCGGACGTCCGGCGGGTAGCAGTCGTTGACGTCATACTGGCCGTCGCGGTTGCGGTCCTCGTCCGCGTCGCGGCCGGCGCCGGGGGGCAGGTCATTGTGGTTCCGGTCCCAGCACTTGTCGTCGTAGCCGTTGGGCTCGTGGCTGAGGGTGACGCTGGCCTCCTGGCTGTTCTCCACCACGCTCACGGCGAACTGGGTGGCCGGCTCGTACACCACCGACCGGCGCTGGTAGAGCATGGGCAGCGTGGTGACGGGCACCGGGCCGGGGCGGATGCGGCGGGTGGCGGTCAGCAGGTGCTTCTCGTCGTCGGAGTCGCCCAGGCCAGCAACCTCCGTGGAGGAGGCTTCCCGGATGTTCTCCGGTATCTGCATGCGACGCACCACGTTGGACGCCAGGCTCTCATCCGCGCCCTCGAAGACGATGTCGCCGCGCACGCCGCCCTGCGCTTTGCCGGTCAACCACCACGCGTTGAAGTGGTTCCCTTCCGCGCGGGTGAGCTGGTAGGCGCCCAGCGACTGCGTGGCCAACAGCGCGGTGTAGTCGAGCTGCGTGGCCTCGCCGCCGCCCTCGAGCGGAATGGCCACCACGCCGTCCACGGGGCTGAACTGCACGTAATAGAGCTGGTAGCCGCGGCCGCTGTTGTGGTCGTCGGGGACGCTGTAGACGTTGCTCTCGAAGATGAACGCGGAGCCATCCGGTGCCCAGCGCGGCCTCCGCGCGAAGATGCCCCGCTCCGTGTCGCCAAAGCCCAGCGTGACCTGCTCCGCGTTGGACCCGTCCGAGTCCGCCACCCACACCTCGAAGTTGCCGCTGGCGTTGCTGACGTACGCGATCTTGTTGAGGAACGGGAGGTAGTCGACGTCCTGGAAGTGGTGCGCTCCGTCGCCGAGCACGCGCGTGGAGGCCAGGCCGTTGGTGTCCATCCGCTCAACCTGGTAGAGCGGCCCGCGCTGCGGCGAGAAGTACAGGATTTCCGGAGCGCGACCACCCAGGAAGCTCCCCTCCTCGTGCAGGATGACCTCGCTGCCCATGGCGAAGCCGGGGCATGACACCGGTGGAGGCGCCGCGGGGAACTGGTGGGCGGCGTTGAGGAGCCCGTCAAAATACAGGAGGACCTGGCCGGTGGCGGCGTCAATGGTCGCGGCCACGTGGTGCCACACACGCAGCTCCACGCCGCCCGCCACCGCGGTGCGCTGGAGGTCGCGGATGTCCAGCATGTCGCCGGTGAAGAAGGAGAGCGTCCACGTGCCGGTGCCGTCCGGCTCCAGCAGCAGGCCAAAGCGCGTCCTCTCGTCGGGGCCGTTGTGCGTGTAGAGGAGCTGCGGGGTGTCGCTGTTCTCGTTGGAGCCGTTGCCTTCCGTGTAGAACCAGAAGGAGATGGAGTAGCCCTGCCCCGCCGCCTCGTAGGGTTCCATCACCTGGACGGGCATGCGCAGGAGGCTGGTCTCGCCGTCAAAGTAGACGCCGCCACGGGTGACGCCGGTGATGCTGCCGCTGGCGCTGAGCGAGCCCTCCTGCAACGCCCTCAGCCGCGCCTTGATCCGCCCGCGCTCGACGTCATCCGGCTCGTTGATGCAGGACGCCACCCGCCCACACAGCTCCTCCTCGCTGGGGACGTTCTCGAACGCCAGGGGATCGTCGGCGGAGTCGAAGTTGTACCAGAGCAGCAGCCGGTGACCCTCCGCGTCCGCGCGGTCCGGGATGATGATGGGCGCGCCCCAGAGCGCGTCATCCTGGAGCGCCTGCTGCGTGGTCGGCGAGTCCTGGAGCGGGGCAATGGCCTCACGCTGGAGCGCGTCGTCGGTGACGAAGCGGACGGTGGTGGTGTCGCCCGCCACGCGCTGGAACACCAGCTCCACGAGCGGGCCGGTGAGGATGGGCTCCTCGGAATCCGGGTCCAGGATGACCAACCGCAGGCGCCCGTTGGAGAGCTGCGTGATGTACAGCTCCTTGCCAAAGCTGGAGAGGTTGGGGAGCGGCCGCGCGTCCGCGAGGAGGAGGACCGCCTCGTCAAACTCGATGTAGAGGTCCAGCACCTGCGCGGGCACCGGCGAGTAGTCGTAGTGGAGCTGGATGAGCACCGTCTGGTCGTCGGCGGCCACGGTCTCGAGGTGGAACGCGGTGCAGGGGCCGTTGCACAACCGGGGCGCGCAGCGACTGGCGCCCACCTCCTCGTCGTACTGACAGGTCTCCACGAAGCCGCACTCCGCGTGGGAGATGCAGAAGGTGGCGGGAACGGTGTCGGTGCCGCCGGTGGCGTTCTCCAGCCACGCGGGGACACCGTCGCCATCCGCGTCCGCGCAGTCGGTGGCGTCACGGATGGGGCGCTCCCGGCAGACAACGTCCGGACACGCCAGGGGACGGCTCTCCTCGGGTTGGATGCAATCCGCGTCGGTGCAGCGGGGGACCGCGCGACAGAGCTGGTCCGGACACAACGCGGCGGGAACCACCACGCGACCATCCGGCGAGTAGCAGACCTCCGTGCCGGATCCACCGTCGGCAACCTCGAGCTGCGCCAGCTCCAGGTCATTGCGGGTGACGGGCGGGACGCCGTCCTTCTCCCACGCGGTCTGCCAGTCCGCGGGGTCGGCGGGGGCGCACGCGGCGGCGCAGGCCTGGCGGTCGACGGCGGGTCCGGCGTCGCACGCCTCCGTGCAGGTCACGTAGTTGGCGAGGGCGTCGAGCTGTTCCAGCGTCAGCGGCGCCGCGGATGCCAGCGACGTCCACAGCGTGGCGAGGGCAATCGGGAGGAGTCGGAGGCCGAGGCGCATGGTCACCACCTCGTGGCGCTGACCGCCAGGGGCGAGTCATACGCGGTGGCCTGGAGGGACTGGTTGGCGGCGCCGGGGGCCAGGACCTCGTCGTGCCGGAGCAGGCGGAAGGAAACCGGCCCCTGCTGCTGGGAGCCGGGCTGCCGCGTGAAGGTGAGGACCAGCCACTGACCGGCCTCCACCTCGGCGTTGCGGGGACCGGGCATCACCATGATGCGCCAGCTCCCGTCGGGTTGCTGCTGATACGGCAGGTTGGTGCCGGTGAAACGGTGCAGGAGCTTGCGAGCGGACCCGAGCGCCGCGCCCAGCTGGACCCGCTCCAGGGTCATGGGCTGGTCCACGGCGATGTGGAGGTCCGCCAGCCGGGGCTTGACGACGAGAGCCGAGGTGGACTCCACCGCCACGGTCACCTGCTCCACCACGCCGTTCTCCGTGCGCTGGCTGACCTTCACCAGTCGGAGCGCGCAATCAGCGCAGCTCACGTCTCCCGGGCAGGGACAGGTGTAGCCGCACCCGTCGTCACGGCCGCAGCTCTCCGCGCCGCATTGCGGCACGCAGTGACAACGGCCGCGCACGCAGGACAGCTCGTGCCCCGCCTCGTCCTGTCCGCACGTTCCGCAGTCCTGGCCGCACACGCTTCCGCACTGCATCCCGAGCGACTCGCAGGTGTCGGTGCACTTCGGTGCTTCCTGAGAGCCCGTGTTGGACTGCGGGCAGCCCGCCAGGAGGACCAGACTGAGCCCGCAGGCCAGCCACGCCGGTGACGGACGAACGGCCGCCCCTTGAGCTTCGCTGTTGTCGTCGTGCGGTTCAGTCATGGCATTTCCCCGCTTCCACGTCATGGGAGGCCAAAAGAGGGGGCTGCGCCTCATGTGCACGTCCCCGAGTTGCAGGTCCCGCTGGCGCAGTCCGCATTCACGGAGCAGCCCTCCCCGGTCGCGCAGCGCGTCGGGCAGGTGGCCCCGCCGCAGTCCACGTCCGTCTCATCCTGGTTCTCGACGAGGTCGGTGCAGGTGGGCGCGCACGTCCCCGAGGTGCAGGTGCCACCCACGCAGTCCGAACCCGACGAGCAACCCTGCCCCGGCCCGCAGTCATTGGGGCAGGTGCTGCCGCAGTCCACGTCCGTCTCCGTGCCGTTCTTGACGGTGTCGGTGCAGGACGGCACCTGGCAGACGCCGCTGGTGCACACCCCGCTCTGGCAGTCCGAGCCCGCCGCGCACAACTCCCCGTCGGCGCAGTTGGCGGCGCACGAGCCACCGCAATCCACGTCGGTTTCATCCTGGTTCTTGACGAGATCGGTGCAGGTGGGATCACACGCCCCCGACGTGCAGCTCCCGCCCAGGCAGTCCGCGGCCACGGAGCAGGCCTCGCCGGGGCCACAGCCGGGACAGCTTCCACCGCAGTCCACGTCGGTTTCATCCTGGTTCTTGACGAGATCGGTGCAGGTGGGATCACACGCCCCTGACGTGCAGCTCCCGCCCAGGCAGTCCGCCGCCACGGAGCAGGCCTCGCCGGGGCCGCAACCCGAGCAGCTTCCACCGCAGTCCACGTCGGTTTCATCCTGGTTCTTCACGGTGTCGGTGCAGATCGGGACCTGGCACACGCCGCCGGTGCACACACCGCTGGTGCAATCCGCCGCCACGGTGCAGCCCTGCCCGTCCCCGCACGCACTGGGGCAGCTCCCGCCGCAGTCCACGTCCGTCTCATCCTGGTTCTCGACGAGGTCGGTGCAGGTGGGCGCACACGTCCCCGAGGTGCAGGTGCCACCCACGCAGTCCGAACCCGACGAGCAACCCTGCCCCGGCCCGCAGTCATTGGGGCAGGTGCTGCCGCAGTCCACGTCCGTCTCCGTGCCGTTCTTGACGGTGTCGGTGCAGGACGGCACCTGGCAGACGCCGCTGGTGCACACCCCGCTCTGGCAGTCCGAGCCCGCCGCGCACAACTTCCCGTCGGCGCAGTTGGCGGCGCACGAGCCACCGCAATCCACGTCGGTTTCGTCCTGGTTCTTCACGCCGTCGGTGCAGGTGGCTTGGCACACGTTGGAGGTGCACACGCCGCTCACGCAGTCGGTACCGGTCAGGCACCCCAGCCCCGCGGCGCAGTCCGGACAGGTCCCGCCGCCGCAGTCCACGTCGGTCTCCGTGCCGTTCTCCACCAGGTCGACGCACGAGGCCTCGCACACGCTGTTGGTGCAGGTGCCGCTGATGCAGTCGGAATTGGCGGCGCAGGCCTTCCCTCCGGCGCAGGCCGGGCAGGTGCCTCCGCCGCAATCCACGTCGGTCTCCTGGGCATTCCGCCGACCGTCGTCGCACCGGGCCGTCCGGCAGGTCCTGGTGGGCGAACCACTGCACACGGCGCTGGAGCAGTCCCCGTCGACCAGGCAGGCCTTGCCATCCGCGCAGTCCGCGCAGGTGGCACCGCCACAGTCCACGTCGGTCTCGTCCTGATTCGTGATCAGGTCGTCACAGGTGGGGGCCACGCACGCGCCCAGCGGGGGGCCGGCGTCGGGGACGAAGGCGGAGCCGGCGTCAATGGGCGGGCCGGCGTCGTTGAGGCCACCGTCGAACGACGGGAGGGAGGCGTCAAGCTGGGGGAACGACGCGTCCAAGGCCGGGCCCGTCACCGCCGCGTCGACCGGACCGGCATCCGGCGTCAGCGCCGGGCCGCAGTTCCTGCTCTCGCAGTCATTGGCCACCACACACGCCTTGGCGGTTCCGCACGGCGGGCACGACGCGCCGCCGCAGTCCACGTCCGTCTCCGACCCGTTCCGCTCCCCGTCCGTGCAGTTCCCCTGGCACCGGGGCGGCGAGCCCAGGCACAGGCCGCTCTGGCAGTCGCTGTTGACCAGGCAGGAGCGACCGGCACCGCACCGCGGCTCACACCCCACGCCACCGGCGTCATTGGCGGTGTACGAACCGCCACAATCCACGTCCGTCTCGTCGCCATTGGCGACCCGGTCGCCGCAGGCGGCGGCCTCGCAGCGCTGTCCCACGCACTCCGCGCTCTGGCAGTCCGTGTTCACCAGGCAGGTGCGGTTGCCCGGACACGGGGAGCAGTCGCTTCCGCCGCAGTCCACGTCGGTCTCGTTCCCGTTCTTGGCGCCGTCGCCGCAGGCACCCGCCTGGCACTCGTCGTTGACGCAGGAGCCGGTCACGCACTGGGACCCGGCGGTGCAGGAGCTGCCCACGGCGCACAGGATGGGCGTGGCGCCTCCGTCCGCGTCGTACACGTTGCAGGTGGAGGAGCCGCAGTCCACGTCCGCCTCGTCGCCGTTCTTCACCTGGTCGGTACACGTGGGCGGCGCGCACTCCCCGATTCCGGCGTCATCCAGAGCGCACACACCGCTCTCGCAGTCTCCAGCACTGAGGCAGTGGCGATGCGTGCTGCAACGCGCACAGGTGCCGCCGCCGCAGTCCACATCCGTCTCCGCCCCGTTGATGACCCCGTCGTCACAGGCCGGCACCGCGCACACGTTGGCGGTGCACACGCCGCTGGCGCAATCGTCGGCCACGCTGCAGGCCAGGCCATCCGCGCAGCCGCCGCAGATGGGTCCGCCGCAGTCCACGTCGGTTTCCGCGTCGTTCTTGATGTTGTCGGAGCAGCTTGCGGACTGGCACAGCCCGTTGGCGTCACAGGAGTTGCTGAAGCAGTCGCTGGCCACGGAGCACTGCTTGCCGTTGACGCACGGAAGGCAGGTTCCGCCACCGCAGTCCACGTCCGTCTCCGCGGCATTGCGGGTGTTGTCCGTACAGGTGGCCGTGCGGCAGACCGAGTCGAAGCACACCAGGCTGGCGCAATCCTGGGGGACCTCGCAGTGCAACCCGTCCGCGCAGCCTCCGCAGGAGCCGCCGCAGTCCAGGTCGGACTCGTCTCCGTTGAGCACGGTGTCGTCGCAGCGGGGCACCTGGCAGGTGTTGCCCGTGCACACCCCGCTGGAGCAGTCCGCCGCGTCCACGCAGGCCGAGAGATCCGGACACGGACCGCACGTGGGACCACCGCAGTCCACATCCGTCTCGTCACCGTTGAAGGCGAGATCCGTGCAGGTGGGGACCTGGCAGACGTTGGCAACGCACACGTCGCTCACGCAGTCCGTGCCCTGGTCGCAGCGACGCAGGTCCACGCACCGGGCGCAGGCGGAGCCGCCGCAGTCCTGGTCGCTCTCGTCGCCGTTGCGGAGGAGGTCGTCGCACGTGGGGGCCGCGCAGGCACCGCCCTCACACTTGAGATCACGACAATCCGAGGAGGCCACGCACACCTGACCCGTGGCACAGGGAGCACAGGTGGGGCCGCCGCAGTCCAGGTCCGTCTCGTCACCATTGAACACGTTGTCCAGGCAGGACGGCGCCTGGCACACCGTCGAGCACACGCCGCTCACGCAGTCCGCGTTCACCGCGCAGCCCGCGCCGTCGGCGCAGGGACCACAGGAGGGCCCACCGCAGTCCGGTCCGGTCTCCTGGCCATTCGCCACGCCGTCGGTGCAAGTGGGAACCTGGCAGACCTGGGCGTCGCACACGCCGCTGGCGCAGTCCCGGGCCACCAGACACGCCACCCCATCCGCGCAGCCACCACACGTGGGACCTCCGCAGTCCAGCGCGGTCTCGTCGCCGTTGAGAATGCCGTCGCCACACCCGGCGGGCCGGCAGAGCCCCGTCTCGCACACCAGGCTGGTGCAGTCCCCGTCGACGTTGCACGCGCTGCCCGCGGAGCACCCCGGGCACGCGCCACCGCAGTCCACCGCGGTCTCCAGGCCGTTGTGGATGTTGTCGTTGCAGGTGGGCACGCGGCACAGCCCACCGGAGCAGGAGAGCGTGTCGCAGTCCGTGCCTTGGAGGCAGTGCTGCCCGTACACACAGTCCGCGCACAGGGGGCCGCCGCAGTCCACGTCCGTTTCGGCCGCGTTGGTGACGCCGTCGTTGCACGTGGGAGCAGCGCAGAAGCCGCCGCTGCACACCCGGCTCTCGCAATCATCCCCGACCACGCAGGCCACGCCCACCGCGCAACCCGCGCAGTCCCCGCCGCAGTCCACCGCGCTCTCCCCGCCGTTCTGGACGCCGTCGCCGCAACCGGCCGCGCGGCACCGTCTCGCGTTGCAGATCGACGACTGGCAGTCGGCGGCGCTGTCGCAGGCGCGGTTGTTGCCGCAGGGGGCGCAGTCCGGGCCACCGCAATCCATGTCCGTCTCATCGGCGTTGGCCACCCCGTCGGAACAGTTGCCCACCTGGCAGACGAGGTCCGAGCAGACGCGGCTACCGCAGTGAGCACCGGTGGTGCATGCCATGCCGTCCGCGCAGGGGCTGCAGCCGGGACCGCAGTCCACGTCGGACTCAGCGCCGTTGCGGATGAGATCGGTGCAGGTGGGGGGCTGGCAGGCGTTCCCCTCGCAGCGCTGGCTGAGGCAGTCGGAGGACTGGTCGCACGCGCGGTGACTGCCGCACGGACCGCAGGTGTCCCCGCCGCAGTCCACGTCCGTCTCCTGGGCGTTGGCGACACCGTCGGAACAGCTGGGCGCCTGGCAGATCCCGTCGCTGCACACCCCGGAGAGACAATCCTGGGCCAGCACACAGGCGCTTCCCGCGTCACAGGTGGCGCCGCACGCGATACCGCCGCAATCCACGTCGGATTCGTCGGCGTTCCGGGTGGCGTCCTGGCAGCTCGCGGGCTGGCAGACCGAGTCCTCACACACCCGGCTCACGCAATCCGCGGCCTCCCGACATGCCCCGGGCGCCTCACAGGGCGCGCACTCCCCGCCGCAGTCCACGTCGGACTCGGTCCCGTTGAGGACCTGGTCCGCGCAAGAGGCAGGAACGCAGAGATGCGCGGTGCAGACCTTGCTCTCGCAGTCCGACGCGGCGTTGCAGTCCACACACCGTCCCGCGGCGTCTCCGGCGGGATCGCCGCACATCACGCCGCCCTGGTAGCAGGGTCCCGCGAGCGCGGTGAAGACGGGCGTACCCTGGTTGCAGGCGTCCACGGTGCACGTGGAGGAATCCGATCCCACGTCGGTGTCGTCGTTCACGCGGGTGAGCTGACCGTCTCCGTCGCACTCCACGCGCTTGCAGTCCCCGCGCACCTGCGCGCGGATGGCGGTGCCGGCGGGCTCATTGCGGGTGCCGCACACGCCGCCCTCACACGTGGCCACGACGCACAAATTGGGCGGCACGGGGCAGTCCGACGCCGTGCTGCACGTGCCGGGAGCGCCGGAGCTGGATGACGACGAGGAGGAGCTGCTGGAGGAGGTGCTGCTGCTGGTGGAGGAGGAGCTGCTGGTGCTGGTGCCCTGGGAGGTGGTGCTGCTGCCCGAGGAGGACGAAGAGGTGCCGGTGCTGCTGGTGGACGAGGGGAGACTGCTGGAGCCCCCCGACGACGACGCACTGGACGTGTTGCTGCTGGTGGATCCGCCGCTGCTGGAGGAGATGGAGCCGCGCGGCTTCCGGCTGGAGCTGGTGGAGCCATCCCCGTCGTTGTCGACGGAACCAGGATCCGCGCAGGCAACAAGAAGACTGAGGGACGCCAGTGGCGCCAACCAACGAGATCGCATCCCTGCTCCTAAGGGGGCCCGACTCGTGGGGCTATAGCCCAACCATCACGGGAAACCCACGGCTATCTTGCGCGTTTAGATCTTTTTTTCGCGGTGCGCGCGAAACGTTAGCGGCCGACGGCGCAAATTTTGGAAGGGAGGCCTGGAGTCGCACCTTGGCCTACGGCGGACACGCGCCAGAACCAGCGGCCCGGGGGCAGGTTCGCCTCGCTTACCGTCGGTTCCAGGGTGGCGATCTCATGGTTCTCCCGGGCAAAGGCCGGCTCCCGTGCGAGCTGCACGACGTAGCCGGTGGCCCCCTCCACCGGAGACCACCGCAGATCCCGCGCGGGATCCTCAGCGCGCACCACCTGCGGCACGGGGGCAGCCAACAGCGTGGAACGGTTCACGCCGCCCCCGGTGCGCTCGAGCGCTTCGCCCGCACGCAGGTCCTGCGTTCCGTCGGCGGTGCGCACCGCGGCAACTCCCTTGAGCGTCTCGATCCGCGCGCGCTCCGAGGTGACCGAGCCGCGCAGCGTGCAGCCCTGGACGCGCGTGGCCATGCCTCCCACGTCCAGCTCCACCGGCACCTCATGGACGCCGCTCGCCCCCATCACCGTGATGGTCCCCGAGGAAACCGTGGCCCTGAGGACACGCGCGCGGGACTCGGGCAGCTCCACCTCCCGCAGCGCCAGATTGGTTTCCGGACCAAGCACCCAGCGGCTGCCGTCCTGAAGGGTCAACACCGCGTGCGCGCCGGCTCCAACGTGGAGGGCCTGTCGCTCCGTCACCACCCCACCGGCGCCCACGGTCTCCATGGACGGGTGCTCGGGGTCGTCGGGGCCCACGCGCAGGTTGCCTTCCACGACGTCGACCCGCGCCACGGGCCGGTCCTTCCGCTCGGCGTAGAGAAACTGGAGCGACGGCGACTCATCCGCCTCACCACGGGGCACCACCACCGAGACGCGCTCAGGCGGAAGGCCCGCGGACGCCATGAGATCCCGGGCCCTGCGCGCGGAACCCAGCGCGGCGCCATCCAGGCGTGCGTCGTCGGGCACGCGGGCCACCACGGTCAGCGTGAGCAGGGTGCGGTGGGTGTGAGCCTGCCGGGCCACGTGGGCAATGCACGCGGCGCCTTCGGAAGTATCCACGTCCGCCGGGACCAGCTTGCGCCCCACGACGATGCGACCGCCGGCGAACATGGTTCCGCCGCACGGGTCGGTCCCCGTTGGGGTCTGGGCCCACGCTTCCCCGAAGCTGCAACACGCCACAACGACGAGGGCGCGCTTCATGGTTCCTCCCCCGCAGGCTCGTTGGCCTCGATGATGAACTCCACGCGGCGGTTCTTCTCCCGGCCCGCAACCGTGGTGTTGTCGCTGATGGGACGGGTGCGCCCGTAGCCCACCGAGACCACGCGACCCGGCTCCACGCCCTTCTTGACCAGGTACGCGCGCACGGCGTCCGCCCGACGCTGCGAGAGGTCCATGTTGTACTGGTCGGAGCCCTCGTAGTCGGTGTGTCCCTCGATGCGGAGGCGCATTTCCGGGTTGGCCAGCAGGTAGCGCGCCACCTGGTCAATCTGGTTGAACGAGGACGGCCGGATCTCCGCCTTGCCCGGCTCGAAGTGGATGTTCTCCACGGTGATGATGCGGTCACGCCTGAGCACCACCAGGGAGCGCCCCTTGTCCGGGCAGCCGTCGTCGTCGGCGTTGCCGTTGATCACCTCGGCTTCCAGCGCGCACTGGTCGGTGGCGTCGGGCACACCGTCGTGATCGTTGTCGGGATCGGGGCAGCCGTCGGCATCCTGGAACCCGTCGGGATCCTCGGCGGCGTCCGCACAGAGATCCTCCGCGCCGAACACCCCGTCCCCGTCGAGATCCTGGTTGCTCAGCGGGGGCAGCTCCGCGGCGTTCTCCGGAAGCTGGTGCGGGCAGCCATCCACGAACGCGCCCCCGGCTTCCGTGGGACAATCGTCCACGTCGTCGGAGAGCCCGTCCTGGTCCGCGTCCTCCTCGGCGCATCCGTCGTCATCCGCCAGGCCGTCCACGTCCTCCGCCTGCTGCGGACACCGATCCACGTCGTCGGTGAGACCGTCTCCGTCGGCGTCGGAGGGAGGTGGAGGGGGTGGCGGAGGCGGACAGCCCTGGTGCTCCACCACGCCGGCCTCGTCGGGGCAGCGGTCGGAGGGATCCAGGATTCCGTCGTGATCGCGGTCGGAGGGCGGAGGGCGCGGCTGGTTGCGCGGCAGCGACGCCCACTCCGTGGAAAGGCGGATACCGCCCAGCACGCGGAAGTCCGGCGTGCCAAAACCGGGAATCACCCCCACGCCGGCCCCGACGTAGGGATGGATCCAGAACACGTCCAGCCCGGCGGTGGCGTTGATCTCGCCGGAGTGGTTGTAGGGGGAGAAGCGCTCGGGCGTGCGCAGCTGGACCTGCTTGGTATTCGGCGTCACCAAGGGCACGGCCACGTAGGGGTGGTTGAGGCTCAAGGCCACCGCGGATTCCAGGCCAAGCTCGACGGGGAAGTAGCGCATCCACGACACCGTCTCGGCGAGCTTGCGACCCTTGAAGCCGATGCCGGCACGCAACAGCAGCTCCTGGGTCACGGTGACCTTCGCCAGCTGGTAGGGCCGACGCAGCCGGAACCCGCCGTTGACGCCGAGGAAGAAGCCGAACAGGTCCCGGCTCAGCGCGATCTCCGGCTGCAACGTGGGGAATCCCTCGGAAACGTAACCCTGCGCCCAGCGGCTGGTGCCGACGTCGGGGGCCAGGCCCACGGGGTTGGAGCTGTCATGGAAGGAGAAGAGGCGGAAGCCCAGGCCCACGGGCAGCGTGACCTGGGGAACCAGCGCCAGGTCCACGAGCTGGTCCTGCTGACGGAGGATGCGGATCTTCCCGCCGAGACGGATGTCGCCGACGGCGAACTGGTTGAGCGGGTCGGGCCGCACGGGCGCGGTGGCAAATCCCTCGCCGCGGTCCTGGTAGAGCACCAGCGGAAGGGCCACGCCCAGCTCCACCCAGCGGAACAACCCCAGTGACAGCGTGAGCTCGCCGGCAAAGCGTTGCCCCACCAGTGAGGTGACGCGGAGACGGGACGGGCTCCACCCGCTCCACGACGTCAAACTCGACTGCTGGAGCACCGGCCCCAGCGAACCCTTGTCGGGATTGCGGAGCACCACGGGATTGCGCTCGTAGTCACCCCACAGGCCCACGTCGAAATCCAGGTGGTCCAGCAACGCGCCGGAGTGCGTGCGCGCCAGGCCCTTGGCGTCGAGCGTGGTCTGCCAGCGTTGTGAGGCCAGCGTCTGCTCTTCCGCGCGGAGCTCCACGGTGGTGAGCAGGAGCAGCATGCCCAGCACCACGCCCCGACGACGTCGCCTCACCCCCAGCCCCACCAGCACCAGCGCCAGCAGCCAACCCCGCCCGGACCCGCCCGTCCCGGAGCAGCCCACGCACCCGCCGCTCATGGCATGTCCGTCGTCAATACCGTCGCCGTCCTCGTCCACGATGATGATGCCCCCCGGACCACTGGGGCTGGTGCT
>JBFMGU010000083.1:0-39186 GCA_040752415.1 Myxococcota bacterium | reverse complement strand
GTGCCGCGCCGGTTGGGTTCATTGGGCTCAGCGCGGCACAGGGCCTCAGCGGGCTCGTGCCGCCCATTGTGCGCGATGGACGAACGAGGCGGCACATCCACACCTCCCCACGCCGTGGGGGAGGTCGGCCGCCACGACGACAACTCCGTGAAGACGGCAGGCGGCCGGGTGGGGGGGCCACACCTGCGCCACGCCAACACGTCACCCCGCGTCCACGCGATCACAACAGGAGAAAGTTCGTCCGTCCCGCATACAGCACGACGACCGGCGTCCCCGGCGCGGGCAACGTCTGGGGCGTGAGGTCCTTCCGTCGCAGGAACGCACGCTCCGTCCGCGTCTCTCCCTCCGGCGTCGTGAACCGATAGGTGACGTCCACGCCCAGCTCCGCCCCCGTCGGCGTCCCGGTACAGGTCACCACCTCACCGGTGATGCGCTGTCCGCGCAACAACGCGCGTCGTCGTCGGAACTGCAGGGCAAAGAGCACCAGCAACCCCGAGGGCAGCAGCAACCAGATCGGGAAGAGCAGGGTGATGATCAACAGGGTCACGCCGCCGTGCCGTGCATCCCGTGCCAGCTCCGCCACCGCGGGGTCCCGCGTGCTGTAACGCACCTCCACCTGCGTTCCCTCTGGGATGACGTCGTGGAGCGCGGGGGGAACGGGCTGGGAGGTCTCATGGGACTTCCCCGCCACGTCGTAACGGTACGAAACGTAGAAACCGGGCCCCCGCGTGACGAGCGTGGTTCGCCTGGACGTCACCACCCCCTGCGTGGACTGCGCGAACGCCTTCAGCTGGAACCATTCCCACCAGCGCTCACCCACCACCGCGCCGAAGACCAATCCCGCGACGAGAAACAGCGCGGTGAGCACGGGCGCGCACCCCGGTCCGCCCACCATCGGCGCGGGGCGCTTTCCCGCCAGGTACTCCTCATTGACAGGGTCCAGCAGGAAGGGGCGCGCAAACTCGGAAGCCATGCGTGCATGCTAACCGCGTCGGCCGCGCCGTTCCTCCCCGGTTTCCGGGAACGCGCTGACAACGCCACGGCACAATGTGAATTGTCGGCGACAGCGATCCTTGGCCCGCAAACCCAGCCCTCGTTACGTATGGAGCGAACCCCAGCCAACCGACGACGCGACGCGCCTCCGCCAACTCCCGGAGCGCGTGAGGGGCGTTCTCGCGTCGTCGCGGGCATCCACCCGGGCCGAGCCTGGAGACGGGTCGCTCCATGCGCCACGCGTTCCCCATCCTTCTTGTTGCCATCTCCCTGCTTCCCGCGGTGGCGCTCGCATCGGAGCCTACCGACGTCACCGGCGCTCGCGAGTTCCTCGATGCCACCCTGAAGGACGTGCAATCCGCGCGGTGGAAGCAGGTCAAGGCGCGCATCCACCCAGCCACGCTGCGCTCCATGGAAGAGCGGCGCAAGCGGACCGGCCGCGACAACCACAACCTGGCGCTGTGGCACCACGCCAAGGAGTCCCGACTCAAGCGCTTCGAGATCGTCTCCGTGGAGCCGGGCCCGCGCAACACGGCGGTGGTGGTGACGCGCGAGGACCATTATCTGCTGGCGGAGCGCGGCCACGACCTGGGTCGGGAGAGCTCCTGGCTGCTCCTGCGTACCGACGCGCACCGTCCGGGAAAACCGCAGTGGGTGTTGCTGGATCGTCGTCACGGCGCGGACAGTTTCACGCCGGAATCCATTGTGGCGGGGTACGCCAGCGCGCTGCCCGCGGTTCGCGCCGAAGCTCCCCGCACGCCGCTGGGGAAGTACCAGGCGCAATTGGAGCGGGCAGTGCGTACGCGGTTCACCGTGCCCGAGGACATTCCCGATCACCAACGGCGCAACATGGCCTGCTCCGTTCGCCTCATGCTCGACGAGAACGGCTCGGTGTTGTCGCGCACGGTGGTCAAGGCCAGCGGAAACCCGCGCTTTGACCACGCCGTCATCAAGGGCATTGACGCGGCCAACCCATTGCCACCGCCGGACCCCGCGTTGAAGGACGAGGCGGAGAATGGCGTGGTGGTGCGTTTTGATGCCGCGGACGGTTCGCCAGCACCGTGACCTGCGCGGGCGATGGCGCGGGGGGTCGTCTTCGTCGTCAGGCGACGCTTCGCTACCGCTGATGGCCATCCCATCCAGGCGCGCTCCATCCTCCCGCATGCGTACTGGTCCTGCCTAAACCGGGAACCGCAGCGGGAACGGGAGCTCAGCATCACCGCGCGGAGCACTCCCGTCGTGACGGAGCATGGCCTTTGCTGGGCCGCGGCGCCGACGCTACATCAGCACTGGGATTCCGCAGCGGCGGTTGCCCTGGAATCCGGCAATCACAGACGCCCCACCACGCTCGCGGACCGGTTCCACCGGATCGCCATGCCGACGTACCGCGCGGCCTGACGGGCGCGTCGACGACCCGCCGTCCCCACCATCACCGTTTCAGTCATGAACGACAGGCGCGCTGCCCGTCGTTCCTGCTCCCTTCGTCCCATGATGAGGGAAGGCCCAGCATGACCCCCGTGGATGTCCAGAGGCGTTTCCGCACCGAGCCCGGTGACCTCTACCGCCTCTTCATGTTCGTGGGCCTGCTGTTCCTGGGACTCACGCACCTGCCCAATGCCATCTACGACGTGGCCAACAGCCGGATCATCGCCACGCTCACCATGCTGGGGGTCTGGCGCTACTGCTGGTGGCTGGTCCACCTGGTCCGCGCGCAGCTCTACGCCCGCTTCGTCTTTCCTCGCTACCGCTCGCAGTGTGAGGCCATCTGGCAGGGCGGATGGCGTCCTCGTCGGGTGGTGTACATGCTCACCACGTTCCGCGAGAAGCGTGAGACCACGGAGAAGGTGCTGGGCAGCATTGTGGAGGAGGCGCGCACCTCCGGGATTCCCACGTGGATCTTCTTTGGCACGTCCGACCGCAGCGACGAGGTGATCGTCGAGGATTTCCTGCAGCACGCTGCTCGCAACATTGACGTGAAGCTGGTCTTCATCCGGCAGAACCTGCCCGGCAAGCGCGTGGCCATCGGCCTGACCCTGCGCGCCATGTGCCGCTACAACATCCACCCCGACGACCTCATCTTCTTCATGGACGGTGACACGTACATGGAGCCGGGCATCCTGCGTCGCTGCCTGCCGCTGTTCCACCTGTTCCCCAAGCTGGACGCGGTCACCACCGACGAGCGCGCGGAGCTGGTGGGGCCGCGGTGGATGCTGGACTGGACGAACATGCGCTTTGCGCAGCGCCACCTGGCCATGCAGTCCCAGGCGCTGTCCAGGAAGGTGCTGACGCTGACGGGGCGCCTGTCCGTGTTCCGCGCGCACAACGTCCTCAGTGAGCGCTTCATCCGCATGGTGGAGTCGGACTACCTGGACCACTGGCTCTGGGGCCGCTACCGCTTCCTCTCCGGCGACGACAAGAGCACGGTCTATGCGCTCCTAAGCAAGCCGGGCAGCGCCATGATGCTCTACGTCCCCGACGCGGTGTGCTGCACCATTGAGCACGTGGAAGGCGGCGGCCTGGAGCGGACCAAGCAGAACCTTCTGCGCTGGTCCGGGAACCTGCTGCGCAACGGTCGCCGCTGCATTGCGCTGGGACCGCATCACATTGGTCTGTTCATCTGGTGGTGCTTCATGGACCAGCAGATTGCCATGTGGACCACGTTGGCGGGGCCGTTTGCGTCCATCACCCTGGCCATCCTGGATGGTCCGTGGGTGCTGGTGGCCACGGTGCTGTGGATTCTCTCGACGAGACTCGTGCTCTCTTTGGTGCTTTTCATCTACAACGGCCGCATCAACATCTGGTACCCGGTGCTGCTCTACTTCAACCAGATCCTGAATGCGGGCGTGAAGGTCTACATCATCTTCCGCCTCTCCCGTCAGCGTTGGCGCAACCGCGGTGATCAGAAGTCCGAGGGCAGCAGCGGCTGGCTGGCCACCTGGCAGAGCCTCATGGCCAACTACATGACGGCGTTCTACCTGGGACTCTTCGTGCTCGCGGTGGGCGCGTACTTCCGCCTGCTGGTGCTCCCGGACCCGCGCGTGATGCTGCGGATGCTGGGGATGGGCTGACTCTCTCGTCGGGAAACGCGTGCGGTCACGCAGCCGACGGCCGGGCTTCAGCGCAGCGGCTCATCCGGGAACCGGTGTGAATGACGCTCCACACGCTTCCCGAGCGAGCAGGTCGGGGTGCCGGACTCTCCCGCGCGCTACCCGACGAGAAACCCGCTGCGCCTGTTGTACCCGGAAGCCGGGCAGCGCTGTTGGGGCGCAGCGCGGAGCATGTGGTGACGTCGGAGAAACAGCGCTGTGAGAGATGTGCGGGATCGTGCGTGGGGGCGTGATCATCACCGGCATAGGCCCACCGACGTCGTTATTCTCCACTCAAGCGGGGGCAGTGAGACCGATTCGATCCGGCAATCTGGTTTCCACCTCCCCATTTCCTCTCTGGGACGGAACCGCAATGACCCCATCCAACGATTCTTGGCTTGCGAAGACCGCAAGCGCGTCCAGCACTGTGTCAGGCGATCCCCGGGATGTTGGCAACGTCGCCATCGTGGGCGGTTGCGGCCACGTGGGCCTGCCTCTTGGGATGGCGTTCGCCAACAAGGGCTTCCAGGTGGACCTCCTGGACCTCAGCGTGGAGCGCGTCAACAGCGTCAACGAGGGCAGGATGCCCTTCAAGGAGCGCGGCGCCGACGAGCTGCTGCCCCAGCTCCTCAGGGCCAGCAAGCTGAAGGCCACCACCGACGCTGGCGTGTTGAAGCGTGCCGGCGTGGTCATCGTCACCATTGGTACGCCGGTGGGCGACTTCCTCGATCCGCAGGTCAATCCCTTCAACCGGGCCATGCGCCAGCTCATCCCTCAGCTGGCCCCCAATGCACTGCTCATCCTGCGCAGCACCGTGGTGCCCGGTGTCACCGCCATGACCCAGCGCACGCTGGAGGAGATGGGTCGTGGCGACGTGGACCTGAGCTTCTGCCCGGAGCGCATTGTCCAGGAGTACTCCCTGGAAGAGCTGGAGAAGCTGCCGCAGATCATCAGTGCCACCAATCCCCGGGCCGCGGAACGCGCTGCCGAGCTGTTCCGCGCGCTGGGACCGAAGATCATCTTCCTCAAGCCCGTGGAAGCGGAGCTGGCCAAGCTGTTCTGCAACTGCTTCCGCTACATCCAGTTCGCCGCCAGCAACCAGTTCCTGCTCATCAGCCAGCACTACGGCGCGGACTTCCACCGCATCTACCACGCCGTGCGTGAGGACTATCCGCGCATGGCCGCGTTTGCCCGCCCGGGTCTGGCGGCGGGGCCGTGCCTGGTGAAGGACACCGCGCAGCTCGGTGGGTTCAACAAGGTCAATTACATCCTCGGCAATGCGGCCATGATGGTGAATGAAGGCATGCCCGCGGAAATGGTGGAGATGGCCAAGCGCCGTGGCTACAAGCTCACGGAGATGACCGTGGGCGTGCTGGGCATGGGCTTCAAGATCAACAATGACGACCCGCGTGACTCCCTTTCCTACAAGCTGAAGAAGGTGCTGCAGCTGGAAGCCAAGAAGGTCATCTGCACCGACCCGTGGGTGCCGGACCCCAACCTGCGCCCGCTGGATGAAGTGTTGGAACAGTCGGACATCATCTTCGTGGGCACGCCCCACGATTGCTACCGCTCCATCAAGTTCAAGCAGCCGGTCATCGACATCACCGGGATCCTCTCCAACGACAAGTGAGCATTGCCCCAGAGAGGACGCCGGATTCAGGGCGGTGTCGCGGTTCCGACGCGCGCCGCGCCGTGTGAAGACCCGCACTCACGCCCGCTCACCGTGCTGACGGTGGGCGGGCGTTCCCTTTCCTGGTTGCGTAGACAAGTGCTAAGTCACGCTAAGTCCATGGGCCACCCACGCCCACGCCCGCGACGACGTTCCACGTCCACGACAACGGGTCTGCCCGCGGCCGCGTCCACGTCTGTCCACGACAGGCGGGCCGGGTCCGGTGGCGCCCAGCTGTGAAGAAGGAAACGTGGACGGACGGGCCGCTGGGTGGAATGCTGCCGGCCTCACCGTCAACGAGGACGTGGCCATGACAAGCCAGAAGAGTCGGCAGGTGGAGAGCAAGCGGCGCCGGGTGGTGGCTGAGCACATCCAGCGCGGCACGGACCGCACGGAGCTGCGTGACGACGCGTTGCAACGCTCCTTCCTGGACCACCTGCTCTACTCGCAGGGCAAGCTGCCGGAGACGGCCCACCCGCGCGACCTGTACATGGCCGCCGCCGCCACGGTGCGGGACCGCCTGGTCCGAGGCTGGATGAACACGCGCCAGGCCTGGTTCCAGGAGGATCCCAAGCGCGTCTACTACCTCTCGCTGGAGTTCCTCATGGGCCGCGCGCTGGGAAACAACCTCCTGGCGCTGGGCATCCACGACAGCGTCCAGCGGACGCTCGCCGAGGTGGGCCTGGACCTGTCCGACATCCTGGAGCAGGAGCCCGACGCGGGGCTGGGAAACGGTGGCCTGGGGCGACTGGCCGCCTGCTACCTGGATTCCATGGCCACGCTGGGACTTGCCGGAATGGGCTACGGCATCCGCTACGAGTTCGGAATCTTTGACCAGCTCATCCGTGACGGGTGGCAGGTGGAACGCCCCGAGCAGTGGCTGTCCCTTGGCTACCCGTGGGAGCTGGCCCACCCGGAGTACCGCGTGCGCGTGCGGTTCTACGGGAGGTGCGTGGACCGTGTCGACGAGCGCGGCCGGTATCACGTGGAATGGGTGGACACACAGAACGTGGTGGGCACGCCGTATGACACGCCGATCGTGGGCTTCCGCAACGGCACGGTGAACACGCTGCGCCTCTGGCAGGCCCGCGCCACGCACGAGTTTGACCTGGCCGTCTTCAATGAGGGCGACTACGTCCGCGCCGTCCAGGAGAAGGCGGTCTCCGAGACCATCTCTAAAGTTCTCTATCCGAACGACGCTTCACCCGAAGGACGTGAGCTCCGCCTCAAGCAGCAGTACTTCTTCGTGGCCTGCTCACTCCACGACATTGTCCGACGGTACCTGCGCAACCACCAGGGTTTTGCACAGTTCCCCGAGAAGGTGGCGGTGCAGCTCAATGACACGCATCCCGCCATTGCCATCCCCGAGCTGATGCGGCTCCTCGTGGACCGTCATGACATGGAGTGGGATGAGGCGTGGGACATCACGTACCGGACCTTTGCGTATACCAACCACACCCTGCTCTCCGAGGCGTTGGAGACGTGGACGGTGGAGCTGGTGGAGCGCCTGCTGCCGCGTCACATGCAGATCATCCGGGAGATTGACCGGCGCTTCATGCGCCTGCTGGATGGAACGAAGTTCGACACGCCCGACCATCGTCGCCGGATGTCCATCATCTCCAACGGCGGTGAGCCGCGCGTGCGGATGGCGCACCTGGCCACGGTGGGCGCCCACAAGGTCAACGGCGTGGCGGAGCTGCACACCGAGCTCATCAAGAAGGACCTCTTCCCTGACTTCAACGCGCTGTGGCCCGACAAGATCGTCAACCGGACCAATGGCGTGACGCCGCGTCGCTGGCTGCTGATGGCCAACCCGGAGCTCTCCGCGCTGATCAACGAGGTGGTGGGTGACGGCTGGGCGCTGGACCTCACCCGGTTGCGCGGGCTGGAGCGCGTGGCAGATGACCCGCAGTTCCGCGCGCGCTTCCGCGAGGTCAAGTTGGGGCGCAAGCGCGAGCTGGCCACCCGCATCCAGCGGGAGACCGGCGTGCTGCTGGACCCCGCGACGATGTTCGACGTCCAGGTGAAGCGCATCCACGAGTACAAGCGGCAGCTGCTCAACATCATGCACGCCGTCTCACTGTACCAGGCCATCAAGTCCGGAAAGGCCCAACATCGCGCGCCGCGCAGCGTCATCATCGGCGGCAAGGCGGCGCCGGGCTACCGGATGGCGAAGTTGATCATCAAGCTGGCGAATACCGTGGCCTCCGTGGTGAATGGGGACCCCGAGACGCGTGACCGGCTCAAGGTGGTCTTTGTCCCGAACTACCGGGTCTCCCTGGCAGAGCGCATCTTCCCCGGCTCCGACCTCTCCGAGCAGATCTCCACCGCTGGCAAGGAGGCGTCCGGCACCGGCAACATGAAGTTCGCGCTCAACGGCGCGCTCACCATTGGCACGCTGGACGGCGCCAACATCGAGATTCGCGAGGAGGTGGGCCCGGAGAACTTCTTCCTGTTCGGGCTCACCGCGTCGGAGGTCACGGCGCAGAAGCGCGCGGGCTACCAGCCGTGGAAGCACTACGAGGCCGACTGGCGGCTGCGCGCGGTGATTGACGCCATTGCCGGCGGCGCCTTCTCCCCGACGGAGCCCGCGCTGTTCCGGCCGCTCATCGAGTCCCTGATGGGACGGGATGAGTACATGCTCATGGCGGACTTTGCGTCGTACCTGGAGGCGCAGGAGCGCGTGGACCAGGTCTGGCGTGACCCCGAGGCGTGGACCCGCATGGCCATCCTGAACGTGGCGCGCATGGGGAAGTTCAGCTCCGACCGCGCCATCCGGGAGTACGCCGAGGGAATCTGGGATGCGAAGCCCGTGAAGGTGGCGGGCTAAGCAACGCGATCACGGGTCCAGCGCGGATTGCATGTACTGCTCGTTGCGGTGACGTAGGCGCTTGCGGACCTTGTTGCGCGTGTCCTCGTCCACCGTGTCCTTGGGATAGACGCTCATGGCGAAGTTCGCGCGCTGCTGTGGTGTGCCGTCCGGCCCCTTCTCCGACGTGGTCCACAGGCTCTGGTGCACGGAGTGCTCGTTCTCCGGGTACGCCTTGTAGAACTGCTGCTCAAATGCTTCGAGGCGCTTCTCCGCGACCTTCTTGTCGCCTTCCAGCCGGGCCTCGCCGTAGACCACGCAGGGGAACTCCGTGCAGTCAATGCTCTTGACGTCCCCTTGCATCCCCGCGGCGGAGATGGCCTCCAGGAACGACTTCTTCAGTCCCTCCTCCTGGTACTGCGGTCCCAGGTTGGCAGGCCAAGGCACCGTCTCACCGGCGCGCTGCTGCTGTTCCGCCCGCTCCGCCTCGAGTTGACGTCGGACCGAGGCAAGCTGATCCCGAAGCGCGCGGTTCTCCGCCACCAGCGGGTCCTGGCCGTTGGCCTGCGCCATCATCATGCTCTTGAGCTGCTGCTCCAGCGCGTCCAGTTGTTCCTGCAGGTCCCGTCGCTGCGCCCGCAGGTTGCGATTGTCCTGCTCCAGCGCCTGCGACCGCGCGTCCACGCGCTGCGGCGCCTGCGTTGACGTGGCCACCGCGGACTGCCCCGCCGTGAGCACCTGCTGCCCGCCGGTGTTGGCGAATGCCACCTTGCCTTCATAGACGGTGACCAGCACCGCGGTGCTCAACGTGGCACCCACCAAGGCCCCCATGGCCACCTGCTTGCCGTTCTGCATGCCCATGACCTGTCTCCCAGAAGTGTCGACGTCGACCTGGAAGCACGTGCCCTGCACGGTCACCGTGCCCGCCGGTGTCTCGACGACGAAGGTTGAACCGGGCTCCACCCGGTAGAAGATGGTTCCACTGTCCTGCGTGACGTGGGTGGCGCCGCCCAGCCGCACGTCCCAGCGCAACTGCGCACCCGCGCTTGCCGCGGCCACCGCGCGCCCACCCAGCTTGAGCTCCCGCGCCACGTCGACACGCCAGTCACCGCGTGAAGGCAACCACGTGCGCGGGAGCGCCACCAGCAGGGCCGCCGCCGCCAATGCCACGGGCGCCACCACCCGCCACGGGCGGCGTGACGACGTCACCGACTGAGCCTGCGGGATACCCGTGTGCGCGCTCATGACACGGTCGACGAAGCCGACGGGCGGGGCCGGTGTCTCCCACGCATCCAGCGCGGCGCGCAGCTCCGGGGCGTCCGCGAGATCGTCGTCGGGCGGCAGCGTGGGCTCGTCAGGCTTCTTCATGATGCACCTCCACCAGCGCCTGGCGCAGCGCGGCCTTGGCACGGGACAGACGTGACTTCACCGTGCCCACGTCGACGCCGAGCGCCGCCGCGATCTCTTCGTAGGAAAGGTCGTGATGGGTGCGCAGCAGGAACGTCACGCGGTACTCCGCGGGCAGCGCCGCCACCGCGCCTTCCACCGTCCGTGCCAGCAGTCGTCTTCGTGTGGTCTCATCCGCGGTCCGCTCCGTGACAACGTGGGACGCCTCCTCCAGAGGCACCGTGGGGTGGGGTCGTCGACGGAGCTCATCAATGGCCAGGCGGGATGCCACGGTGAGAATCCAGGTGGAGAGACGCGCGGGCCCGTCGGGACGGAACTCCGGGAGCGCGCGGAACACCTTCAGGAAGGTCTCCTGCGCCAGGTCCTCCACCAACGCCGCCGACGCCGTGGGCAGCATGCGGTGCAGCAACGCAAAGACAGGACGTTGGTAGCGCTCCACCAACGCGCGCGAGGCCCCCGCATCACCCCGACGCGCACGCGCGAGCGTGAGGTCATCAAGCTCAGGCGGGTGGGGCATCCGGTGCTCCGGGCCGCGCTGGGTGAGGGCCGTTGCGTTCACACCCCGTAACACGGAGCGCGAAGCGAAAGGTTCCCGGCGGGCTGGAAAGATCTCGCGCGCGTGATGGAAATGCCCGGATTTGCAGCAGATCTGGAGCTCGCAGATCCCGGGCGCGGCGCCTCAGAGGTCATCCTCCGGGAGGAAGACGGACGCGTCCTCCGTGCTCTCCTGGGCTGCGGGAGGAGCCTCCTCCACCTCCACCCCGAGCAGCTTGCGCGCCAGGCCCAGCCAACGGATGGCCAGGTACGTGTCCATGACGGTGGCCATCTGCAGGATGCCCAGGGTCCACAAGGAGCCCACCATCAGGGGCGCGGCCAACAATGCGGACCATTGGTCCACCAGCGTGGGCTGCGTGATCACCGGTACGCCCGTCGGAGAGGGCGTGGTGCGCGAGCTGATGCAACAGCCCACGAGCTGCAACAGCATGCCCGCGGATGCGTACGCGAGGATCATCATGAGGCTGCCGGGGACCAGGTACGCCCACCACACCAGGGCCGAAGCCACGAGCGCCACGAGGGTGGTCCGGCGTTTCTGCGACGACATCACGATCAACGGCGCAACCACCGCGGGCACCAGGGGAACCAGTGCGAATCCCACGAGCATGGCCACGGCCACGGGCAGCCCGTAACAGCCCACGAAGAGCCAGTACCATCCCGCGGTCACGCCCGTGGCGGCGGAAGTGATGGCAGCGAGCGAGGAGCACCCCGCGCACACCGCGGACCATCCCACCAGGTTGGCGAACCCCGCGCCCGTCCAGGCCGCCAATGCAAGGAGCGTCTCCGCCCCCAGGCTCCGTGCGGCGCCGCGCATCCCACGTCGGTTGGTGCGCCGCTCGCGCGGGTCCGAGACGTCCTCCTCCTCTTCCTTCGCATCGTCGCGGACGCCCGACTCGCGGAATGCGCGCTCCGCAAGGGCCCACGCTTCTGCCGCGGGAGGGCAATCTCCCATGGGGCTCGCCAGCGTCATCACCGCGCCCAGCGTCACGGCCAGCAGCATGCCCGGGATGGTAGCACGGGTTTCTCCGCGCAACGTGCACGGACGACTCCGTCCCGCGAGCGCGACGGTGAACGACGACGACGCGCGAGCCCTGGAGTGCGCGTGCGAGCGCCCAACCCTGCCGCACGGCGAAGCGGGGGCGCGAAGCACCGCCCTGGATCGGTGCGAGTCGGTGGACTCCCCTGCGTCGCGGTCCCATGGCGAACGGGTGGAGCTGATCCAGGGCGGTGCTTCGCGCCCGGTTGACGGAGGTCGACGTGATGGCGCTCGCACGCGCACTCCAGGGCTCGCGCGCGCTGTCGTCGGTCACCCGTGCCGCTCGCAGGCCCGTCACATCGCCAATCACGGTTGCCGCGTCACGACGTAACCGGTGGGCGTGTCCACTCCGGGTCCGTGACCAGCCGGTGCAGCGTGATGCCATTCTCCAGGTTGTGATGGGAGTGGTTGTCCCGGATGTGCACGTGGTCGCAGCGCTCGGAGCAGATGATCCCGTGGTTGCCGTTGTGGTGGACGTGGTTGCGCAGGATCGTCAGCCCGTCGGGTTCGTCGTGGGGGGCCAGGCCGGGGAAGGTCATTGTCGTTGACCTCGTTGTCCGTGATGGTCATGCACAACGCGCCACGAGTACGCTCCCACGTCACGGGGCGAGCACGCGCGCCTGTGCGTGAGACGCCGTCAGCGGTTATCAATGCCAACAGAGATTTCGGCGCGCGGCGAGCGTTTCCGCTGGCAGGCCGCTCCCCAATCCTGACCAAACGGACACCCGCGGAGAGTGCCGGTCCACGCTGCGGAGCTCCCACGCCGCTCCGCCGGACGCACCCAGGGTCGTCGTGAACGTTCCCGCTTCCAGGCAGAAGTTGCCTCTTGGAGGCAGCGCGCGCTTTCTCCCGTCGCCCATGCCGATGGCCTGAAGAGGTTTCACAGGAGACCGGTGAATGCTCACCATCAAGAGAGAGCCACCATCACAACGGAGGTTCTTCCGTCTCACCTCGCCAGCGGTGGCGGTGGTGAAGGACGTGCCGTACCCCACCAAGGATTGGAGCCTGGGCGGCTTCCGCATTGATGACTTCAAGGGGGAGGCGGTGGTGGGGGAGAGGGTCCCCGCGCAATTCGGTCTGAACTTCCACGGCTTCTCGTTGGGCTTCCAGGTGGAGGTGGAGGTGGTGCGGCTGGAGGCCAATGGCACGCTGGCGGCGCGCTTCATCGAGCTGGGCGACCGCGAGCGCGAGCTCATGCTGCATTTTGCCTCCAGCCTCACGAGCGGCGAGATGTCGCCGGTGGGAGACACGCTGGCGCGCATGGACATCCCGGTGACGCCGGTGTCGACGTCGCCCAAGGCCCACGAGGCCGCGCCGCTTCCTCCCGCCAGGCTGAAGATCAAGCGCGTGGTGTACTCCGTCTTCTACATCCTTTCCGGGACGGCGCTGGGCCTCTACCTGCTGCTGATGCTGTACTGGCACACCTTCCGTCTCGACGTGGATCACGCCGTGATCACCGTCCCGCTGCATCCCGTCATCAGCCAGGACCTGGGACGCGTGCGCGAGGTGATGGTCCATGAAGGCGACGCCGTGACGACGGGACAGCCGCTGCTGCGCATCGAGGATGACGTGCTGACACAGGAGCTCAACACCGCCCGCCTCAACCTGGACCGCGCGCGGGCGGAGCTGCGCACCGCGGGCCTGCGCCTGCGCAACGAGGAGCAGAAGCTCAAGGTCTACAAGGACATTTCCCGCAACAAGCTGGCGGCCGCGCGTGAGCTGGTGGCGTCGTTGTCCGCGCGCAAGACCGCCGCGGAAGGGCAGCTGCGTCGTCTGCGCGCGCTGCAGTCCGGTGGCGCCGTCAGTGAGCAGATGGTGGAGCAGGCGGAGTCACGACTGGCGGAGGTGCAGGGCGCGTTGGCGCAGGCGCGGGCGGAGCAGCGCATTGCGGAGAGCGCGCAGGTGGCCGTGCGCAACGGCGCCTTCTACGACGAGCGGACGCTGGTGGGGGACCTGCAGAGCCAGGCGGTCTCCCAGGAGGACGCGCGGGAAAGGGTCAAGCTCGCGGAGGCGCAGCTCAAGCTGGCGGAAGAGCGCGTGGACCGTCTCACGTACCGCGCCCCCACCAACGGCAAGGTCCTCCGCATGGGCAAGGTGGTGGGCATGACGGTGAACCGCGGTGAGACGGTGGCCATTGTGGAGCCCAAGGTGGCCATGCCGGTCATTGACGCGTTCCTCACGCAGGACGAGGTGGCGGTGATCACGCTGGGGCACCAGGCCACGGTGTGGATTCCCGCGCTGGACCGTCAGTTCACGGCGTCGGTGACGCGCATTGACCGCACCGCGGGGTTTGTCCCGGAGGTGCGCGCGGGCCTGGGTGACGACGTCCGATACGCCGGGCGCGGAACCTCGGAGCGCACCGCCACGGTGCAGCTGGCGTTTGATGAGCTGACGCCGGAGATGGTCAGGGAGCTGCGCGGTGGCCTGCCCGCGCTGGTGAGCATGCCCAAGCATCCCGCGTTCCTGCGCGCGGTGAAGATCTTCCTGGGACTGGCAATCGAGGACCCGGTCACGACGACAAAAGCCGGTACCAAGCCATGACGCGCGTGCTGTGGACCCTGCTGCTCGTGGTGCTTCTTGCCGCCGGCGCGTGGGCCGGCACGGACGCCAAGGCGCTTTCCACGACGAGCCCGCGCTGGACCGGCACCTTCCAGGGTGACTGGCTGCGCGCGTGGGGATTGCGACCCAGGGGGCACTGGGGCCTGGAGAACACCGAGCTGGCCGCGGATGACACGGGGAGATTCCCGTCGGTGCTGCGGGTCCGCTATCCGCGCGGCTCGGGCAGCCCCACGCTCTCGCGTGAGCAGGGGCGGGTGCGGGGGGGCGCGCAGTTCTACGCGGACCTGGGCCTGCCGCCGTCGGACGCGCGCTACCTGCGCTACGCGGTGCGTTTTCCCTCGGGATTCAACTTCGTCAAGGGGGGCAAGCTTCCCGGCCTCTACGGTGGCACCGTGAACAATGGCCGCCGCATCCCCGACGGCACCAACGGGTTCTCCACGCGTCTCATGTGGCGCACGCAGGGTGACGGCGAGGTGTACGCGTACCTGCCCACGAGTCGGGAGCACGGAACCTCGCTGGGACGGGGCGCGTGGCGGTTCATCCCGGGCCGGTGGCACGTGGTGGAGCAGGAGCTGGTGCTCAACACGCCGGGGCGCGCGGATGGCCGGGTGCGCGTCTGGGTCGACGACAAGCTGGTGCTGGAACGTGGTGGACTGAGCTTCCGCACGACGGGCGAGCTGAAGATCGAAGGCATCCTGTTCTCCACCTTCTTCGGCGGGCAGGACGAGACCTGGGCCACACCCGTGGACACCCACGTCGACTTTGCCGGCTTTGCCGTGGGCCGGGACCGTCGCTCCCTGCGCCCGTGAGCAGGAAACGTTCGTGACACCGCGAGGGAACGCTGGCTAATGTCGTCCGCGATGACGACGACAAAGGTTGCCTCCCCAACATGGTGTCACGGTGACTGAGCCCACCGCGCCCCCACGCCGCACCTGGGGCGAGCGCCACCCCGTGCTGGGAATGGTGCTGGCCACGCTGCTCACGCTGCTGGTGTTTGACCTGATGCTGGGCACGTACACCGTCGGAAACCTGGTGGCGGTGCCGGACCAGGACTACCACCACGGGCTGGCGCCCAACGTGGAGACCGAGCACCAGTGGGGACCGCTCACCTACTGGCTCACCACCAACTCGCTGGGCTTCAAGGATTCGCGCGCGCGGGAGGTGCCGCTCACCACGGACCGCTGGCGCGTGGTCTTCATCGGGGATTCCTTCACGGAGGGCGTGGGTTATCCGTTCGAGCAGACCTTCGTGGGACGCGTGGCCAGCCGTCTCGACGACACGAAGGTGGAGGTGCTGAACGCGGCGGTGTCGTCGTATTCGCCCCGGCTGATGAAGCTGAAGGTGCGCAAGCTCGTCGAGCAGGTGGGGTTGCGCTTCCAGGAGCTGGTGGTCTTCCTGGACGTCTCCGACCCGCAGGACGAGATCATCTACGAGAGCTGGGTGCCGGGGAACGCGGCGCCGTGGTCGCAGGACGCGGTGCGCTGGATGGCGCGGCATTCGCTCTCCTTCCGGCGCCTGGTGCCCATGCCCGCCACCGGCACGCTCCACCGACGGGGCACCGCCTCCGACGGCAGCGTGGTGGAATGGAAGACGCTGGATGAGTTCGAGCGTGAGCGTGCCATGTGGACGTCACGGCCGGACCTGATCGACCGCTGGGCTCGTCGTGGCCTGGAGCTTGGGGCGCGGCACATGGATGAGCTGCTGGCGCTGTGTCGGGCGCACAACATCCGCGTCTCCATGGCGGTGTATCCCTGGCCGCAGCAGGTGGTGAAGGGCGAGGTGGAGCCGCTGCAGCGCCGGTTCTGGGAGGAGTTCGCTGCCGCGCGTGGTGTGCCCCTGGTGGAGTATTTCTCGACGGTGGCGGTGGAGGGTTGGGAGCGGGCGCGTCGGTACTACGTGGACGGCGACCTGCATCTCAACGACGTGGGGCACGAGCTCTTCGCGGACCGTTGGCTCCAGGCCCGTTGCCAGGATGCGCCCGCGGGCGACCGGCTGTGCGCCGCGCGCAGGGCGCCATGAGTCACAACAACACGCCGCCGAGGAAGATGCTGGCCGCGGTGAAGTAGATGAGCAGGCCCATGACGTCGACGAGCGTGGCCACGAAGGGCGCCGACGCGCTGGCCGGGTCAAAGCCCACGCGGCGCAGGATGAACGGCAGCATGGAGCCGCAGAGCGTGCCGCACATCACCACGCCCACCAGGCTCACCGCCACGCTCAGGCCTACCTGCAGGTAGTGCTCGCCAATGCTGTGGAACACGCTCTCCCACAGGACAATCCGCCCCAGCCCCACCAGGCCCAGCAGGCATCCCAGCGCCAGTCCCACCGCCAGCTCCCGACGGAGCACCAGCGACCATTGTCGCAACGTGACCTCTCCCAGGGCCATGGCGCGGATGACCAGCGTGGACGCCTGCGAGCCGGAATTGCCGCCGCTGGAGATGATGAGCGGGATGAACAGCGCCAACACCACCGCGCGCGCAATCTCGTGCTCGAAGAAGCCCATGGCGGTGGCGGTGAGCATCTCGCCGAGGAACAGCACCAGGAGCCACACGCCTCGCTTGCGCAGCATCTGGAACAGCTGGGTCTCGAAGTAGGGCGCCTCCAACGCCTCCGTGCCGCCCGCCTTCTGGATGTCCTCCGTGGCCTCCTCCTGCACCACGTCCACGATGTCATCCACGGTGACAATGCCCTTCATCCGTCCCTCGGCGTCGACGACGGGGATGGCCATGAGCCCGGAGCGGGTGAATGTGCGGCTGACGGCCTCCTGGTCCATGTCCTCCAGGACGGAGATGACGTCGGTGTGCATCACCTCACGCACGAGCATGCGCGGTTGCGCCTGGAAGAGGTCGCGGAAGGAGACCACGCCCAACAGGCGCTGCTGCGCGTCCAGCACATACGCGTAGTAGATGACCTCCACCCGCTCACGCGTCTGCTTGCGCAGGTAGCTGATGGCCTCGTCCACGGTCATGTCCGGACGCACGCGTGCGAAGCGGGGATTCATCAGGCCGCCCGCCGCATCCTCCGCGTAGGCCATCAATGCCTGCACCTCCCGTCGGGTGACGTTGTCCATCAACGCCAGGACACCTTCCCGTTCCTCCATCGGCAGCTCCTGGACCATGTCCGCGGCGTCGTCGGGAGGCAGCAGGCGCACCCAGGTTCGACGCTGCGTGGGCGGCAGGGCCAGCAACAGGTCCGACTGCTCACGAGGCGTGAGGGTCAGGAAGAAGTCATCCGCCTCGGACACCGGAATGAGCTGGAATCCCTCCACCCGCTCGGCCGGGTCCAGCAATGACCAGACTTCCCTGAGCTCTTGGGGTGACAGGGCGGTTTCCATTCGCACTCGCAACGTCCGAGCGCGCGCGTGGCGTCGTCGTTACAGCCATTCGTGGACCCGGCGCGCGTCCGCAAACGGTGGAGCGATCTGGCCACCCAGGCCGCTCCCGACGCTGAACAGCGCACGTCCGCATGGGCGGAGGAAATTCGCGCTGCCCAGGGGATGGTGAATGCACCCGCAGGTTGAAAGACGTGCGGTCCCTTCCGGTGGCCACGTCCCCATGATCGTCCTCAAGCGTGGGCTGCGCGGCGTCCAGCTGTGGTGGCATGGCCTCGATCCCACGCGGCTGCTGGTGCTGAGCTTTGTGGTGCTCATTGCCACGGGCACCACGGGCCTCATGTTCCTGCCGGGCATGTATGCCGGACAGCCGCTCTCGACGCTGGACGCGTTGTTCACCATCACCAGCGCGGTGTGCGTCACGGGCCTCACCGTCATTGACATCACCACCAGGCTCACCTTCTGGGGCCAGCTCTGGCTGCTGTGCTGCATCCAGGTGGGCGGGTTGGGCCTCATCACGCTGACCACGCTGGTCATTGCCGCGTTGGGCCGGCGCCTCTCCCTGCGCAGCGAGATCATCGGCAGCGTGACGGTGGAGCTCCGCGGCTCACGCAGCGTGACGTCGCTGACGTGGGCCATCGCGCGCACCACGTTGATGATGGAGGGCGCGGGCGCGGTGGTGCTCTGGGTCCAGTGGATGGAGGAATTTCCGCCGCTGGAGGCCGGTTGGCACGCGGTCTTCCACGCCATCAGCGCGTTCTGCAACGCGGGGTTCTCCACGTTCAGCACGTCGATGGTTTCACACGCGGCGCGGCCTGGGGTCCTGCTCACCATCAGTGGCCTCATCATCCTGGGCGGCATTGGCTACCTCTCGGGTGAAGAGGCCCTGCGCTGGCTGCGCCACGGTGGACGCATGGGACCGCGGCGGCTGTCGTCGCAGACGCACACCGTGTTGCTCATGACCGTGGTGCTGTTGACGTCGGGCATGCTCTTGTTCCTCGTGTTCGAGTGGACCGGCGTCCTGGCGACGATGGGAACGCTGGACCGCGTGGTGAACGCCTGGTTCATGTCCGTCACCGCGCGCACCGCGGGCTTCAACAGCGTTCCCTATGTGCAGGTCAGCAATGCCAGCGCCGCGCTCACCATCCTGCTCATGGTCGCGGGAGGCGCACCGGGATCGACGGCGGGAGGCATCAAGACCACCGCGGTGGCGGTGCTGGCGGCGCTGGCGGTCGCGCGCGTCAAGGGGCGCCGGTACGTGCAGCTGCATGACCGCGCCATTCCGCCGGGAACCCTGGAGCGCACGGTCAGCGTGGCGTTGATGGCGTTCACGTTGATGGCCGCGGCTGCGTTCATCCTGAGCTTCACGGAATCCCGGGGACAGGACGTGGCGTCGTCGCGCGCGGAGTTCCTGCCGCTGGTGTTCGAGGCGGTGAGCGCGTTCTGCACTGTGGGCTTGTCCATGGATGAAACGCCGCGGCTCACCAACCCGGGCAAGCTGGTGGTCATCGGCTTGATGTTCGTGGGGCGCGTGGGACTGCTCTCCTTCTTTGCCGCCATCTCCCTGCGGACCAGTGGCGCCCTGAGGGATTACCGGCCCGCGCGTGAAGACGTGATCGTGGGTTGAGGAGCGCGCCGTGAAGAGATTCCTCGTGGTGGGACTCGGCAACTTCGGCTCCACGCTGGCGCAGCGGCTCTTCGAGATGGGCCATGACGTGGTGGCCATTGACCAGCGCCCGGACATCGTCGACGGCATGAGCAGCCGGGTGACACGGGGAGTTGTGGGCGACGCCACGCGGCCCGCGGTCCTGGAGGAGGCCGGTGCGCGCAACGCGGATGCCGCGGTCATTGCCACCGGTGAGAGCCTGGCTTCCAGCATCCTGGCGCTGATTGCGCTGAAGGACATGCACGTCAGCGAGATCTTCGTGAAGGTGGGCTCACACGAGCATGAGCGCGTGGCCAACGCGCTGGGCGCCACCGACAGCATCTTCCCCGAGCGGGAGAGCGCGCTGGGCCTGGCAGCGCGGATCACCGCGGGGCAGCTCCTGCAGTACGTGCAATTGGCGCCGCACTTCGGCCTGCAGGAGATGCCCGTGCCCAAGGCGTGGTGGGGGCGGACACTGCGTGAGCTGGCTCTTCCCCACCGCTACCGGGTCCAGGTGGTGGCCGTCCACGACGTGCTCCAGGACGTGATGATGAGCGTGCCGGACCCGGACCGGAAGCTGGTGCAGTCGGACACGCTGCTGGTGGCGGGCGAGGCAACGGCTTTGCAGCGCCTGGCCGACCTGCGTTGAGTGTCGACGTCACACCAACGGGCGATCCCGTCCCGCATCCCTTCGGGTGAGCACATAGGGAAGATAGGGACCAAGCTCCTCACGTTCCCACCACGCGCCCTCGTGACGACGCTGGTACCGGTTGGTGAAACGGTAATCGTACAACGACGCGCGCATCAGCCTCGGTGGCCGCCCCGGGAAGGGATTGTGGCCGAACAGGCGCAACACGGGGGGCGAGCCCTCGAGCAGACGCGTCATCAGGTTGGTCACCCAGCGGTAGCCGCGGATGGGGTCCAGCGCGGCAAACCACATGAGCCAGTCGAGTCGTGGCATGTGCAACGGTGTCACGAATCGCGGACGCTGGTGCACGTCACCCGGTTTCCACTTGAGCTCGTAGGGACGCCACGTCTCACCGTCACCCGAGCCTTCCAGGATCACCTCCGGCCTCCTCGTCGTCATCACCGCGAACAGGCCGTAGGGATTGGCCAGGTGGAGCGGTGCCAGCAGATCCAGCACGCGACCCATGCTCCGTCGGGTTGATGCGCGCTCCGAGACGGTGAGGGCCAGGGGCACCACGCCGGAGAGGAGGAAGAACGCGTTCGCGGCCACCCGTGCACCTCCCGCCAGCAGGGAATGGCGACGAGGTTTTCGCGGTTTGGCACGTGCGGCGAGCGCGCGGGGGAAACACGCGTCGTCAAGAAGCGGCAGCGTGAGGGCGGCGGTGAGCGCGTTGAAGAAGCCGTAGTTTCCCGTGGCGGAGATGAGCGCCTGCAGGCCCACGGTGGACACGCCCGCGGCCCGACGGAAGGGACGAGGGCCCAGCATGCCCAGGGGCGCGACGAGCTCCTGGATGAACGTGGTGGCGGTGGCGGTCTTGTGCAGCGAGCGGGGGGCCTGGTGCGCAAACCACGCGGTCCATGGCGGAAGCGGCTGCGTCTCGTAGTGATGCTCCAGCGCGGTCAGACGTCGCCAGGAACGGTCGCCGCTGCGCAGCTTCACCGCGCCCGAGGAGAACATCAGCCGGAACGCCAGGAAGCGCAGGAGCCACAATGCACCACGTGCCGCGGGACGGTGCGCGCCCAGGCGGAGCCGCAGCGTCGGGGGAGCAATCAACGTCGAGAGCGCGGTGGTCTCCAGCAGGAGTGCGTCCCACTGGAAGCGGAGGAACTCCCGGCCCACGACGACGAACGAGAGATACAACGCCCAGAGCACCATGAGCGCGGGCAACGGCAGCAATCCCAGGCTGAGCAGGCATGACGCCATGATGCCCGCGCGGCACGCCCACGTGAGGGTCTCGTCGCTGGCGTCGATCCAGAACAGCGTGGGCGCAACCTGGAGTCGCTGCTTCCACCCCGGGAAGAGTCCGCGCACGCGCTGCAGGTATTCCTGCACCGGGAGGATGCCGCGCTCTCCCACGAGCCCAAGCACCTGGGGGCGGAGCGAGAGGAACGCGCCGAGATGGATGACTCCCAGCGCCCGGAGGAAGAGCCAGCGTGAGACTTCAAAGCTCTCTTCCCTGCGCCAGCGGCGTCTTCTCAACCAGGCCCGGGTCCCCATGGGCTTCCCCGACGCGTGCGCACGGATGTACCGGGACACGCAACCGGGAACAGCGCCATCCCGACGTCAACTCCAACGTGAGCCGTTACCGCGCTGGCCACAGCAGCTGGCCAATGTCCCGGTTCACGGTCTCCTGGTCGGGAATCCGGCCAACGAGCTCTTCATAGTGGGGATCGTCATAGGCGCGCGAAGCGCGGCGCAGCAGCTCGAACAACGCTTCGTGCTTCACCGGTTCATCCCAGGGCCACGGCTGTCCCTCGAACGCGAACGTGACGAGGAAGTCCAGCGCCTTGCGGATGCCGCGCCCGTCGGCGGTCTGGTAGCTCCACAGGTCCACGCCCACGCGCTCCGCCAACGTGGCCAGGTCCATGAACGCCCGCAGGTTGGCGGTGCTGTTGACCCACGGTGAGCCGTGATCGGTCTCGAAGGGTTGGTGGCCGTCCGGCTCAATTTGCACGCTGATGCGACGTGCCTTGGCCACCTCCAGCAGGCTGCGCGCCTCGTCGTGCTGACCGGCGTACAGCAGCAGCGTGGCCAGCTGCACGTCGTACCAGGTTCCGTGGTTGTTCTCCCGGTTGGCATCGTCAAGCGCCTGCGGGTGCGTGGACATCCACTCGACGTACGCCTCCACCCACGCGTGCAACCCGGCGTCGTCGTCGGAGGTCCAGTGCTGGGAGCGCTTCAGCATCTCCACGCCGTCCAGCAGCTTCACCATCTGGACCCACTCAACGACGGCGCGACCTGCCAGGCCACCCGGGATGCTCCCCGCGTACTGCAGATTCGGATTCATCCGCGTGGCGGGGGCCAGGAACCACATGCGCACCTGTTCGGCGGCGCGCTGCGCGAACTTCTCTTCGTCATTCAGGTAGTAGGCAGGGGCCAGGATGCGCAGCGCGGTGAACAACGTTTCACTGGCGGTCTTGTCATAGGTGGTGCTGAAGGCTTCCGGGTTGACGTCGTCAAGACGGATGTACGGCAAGCCGTCGGCGGTGTCCGGGTTGGGCCAGTAGTAGCGCGAGAGGCTGAAGTAGTCGTGCGTGTCGCCGGAGGGCGGGACGCCCGTCTTCTGCATCACGTTGACCAGGGGCTGGGCCAGCTTCTCGTCGGCGGAATTGCGCAGCTTGCGCATGGCCGTCAGGTACTTTTCGGAGCAGGAGAAGTGCTCCTCCTTCACGCGGTCCAGGTCCTCCAGCCTCACCGTGAAGGGTTGGCCGCGCGCCTGGGTGGGGTTGCCCACGGCGGTGATGGCCGCGGTGCGCCCCCAGGAACAATCCGGGTTGGGGAGTGGACACGCCGTTCCTGTCAGCGTGACGACGAGAATCAACATCCCCGTACGTGCTCTCTGCTTGCCCCACATGGGGAGCCCTCCGCTGCGTCGAGGGACGTCACGGCGTCACGGTCAGTCGTGCCGTGGCCTCCACTCCCGCGCGGACCGCGCGCACATCCACCACTCCTGGCAGCACGCCATACGCTTCGCCCCGGTTCGTCCCGGCGTTCGAAATGGCGGCGACGTAGCGGTCCGAGGTGAACCAGGTCACGAACTCGGTGACGTCCTGCTGGCTGCCGTCGGAGAAGTTCCCGCGCGCGGAGTAGGGCAGCACGTTGCCACGCGCCGTGGTGGTGTCGGCGGGCTCGATGACGATGGTGGAGAGCGTGGCGTCGGTGACGGTGACCGGGGTGCTGCCCGTCATGCCCGCCACCACCACGCTCACCTGCACGGTGCCCGGGCTTTCCGAGAAGTACACGCCGTTGCTGTTGGCCATGCGGGACGGTGACAGGATTCCCTCGGTGGAGAGGCTCCAGGTGGCCTGGTCGGTGAGGTCCTGCGTGCTTGCGTCGGAGAAATGACCCACGGCGCGGATCCGGACGCCGCTGCCCTGGCCAATCTCCGGGCGCTGCGGGAGGAGCTGCACGCGCGCCAACGTGGCCGTGGAGCCCGTCACCTCCGACGTGCCGGACACGGAATCGAACGTGGCCGTGATGGTGGCGTTGCCGGGGCCGTTGCCGGTGATGACGCCGCGCGTCTCACGCAGGTTGGACACGCTGGCCACGGAGCCGCGGCTGCTGGACCAGTCCACCAGCGCGGTGAGGTCCTGCTCGCTCCCGTCGGAGAACGTGCCCCACGCGCGCAAGGGCAAGGTGAATCCGCGGGCCAGCGTCACCGTCTCCGGCTCCACGCGCACGGACTGGATGGCGGCGTTGGTCACCACCACGCGGGACGAGCCGATGACACCCTCCATGGTGGCGTAGACCTCCGTGGTCCCGGTGGAATGCGCCACCACGGTCCCGCGCGTCTCGGCGCCAATCAGGGTCTCCGCCACGTCGGGGTACTCACTGGCCCAGTCGGCGACCAGGGTGAGGTCCTCGGTGCTGTCGTCGGAGAAGATGCCCGTGGCGGTGAAACGGACCCGCGTGCCGCGGACAATCGTCGAGTAGCCGGGGTTGAGGGAGATGGCCACCAGCGTCTTGGGCTCCACTGTCAACGTGGCGGTGCCGGTGATGCCCTGCAGGCTCGCCGTCACGGTGACGACGCCTTCCAGGCGCGCGTGGGCCAGGCTGGGAGAGGTCTGGGAGGTGAAGCTGGCCACGGTGTCGTCGGAGGAGGTCCACGTCACAATGGAGCTGATGTCCTGCACGGTGTTGTCCGTGAACGTGCCCCACGCGCGGAACCGCTTGGAGATACCGCGTGCGGTCACCGCTTCCCCCGGCTCCACGACGATGGAGCGCAGCGCGGCGTTGGTGACCGTCAACATCGCCACGCCGGTCACGCCGTTGTAGGCCGCCGTGACGCTCACCTCGCCCAGCTCCACCGCCGTCACCAGGCCCTGGCTGCCCGGGGCGTTGGACACCTGCGCAATGTCCGGCTCCGTGGACTCCCACAACACGGACGACGTGAGATCCTGCTGGCTTCCGTCGGTGTACACGCCCAGCGCGCGCAGTTGGAGCGTGGTCCCATTGGGAAATGCTTGGCTGCTGGGGTCAATGAGCAACGCATCCAGGATGGCTTCCGTCACCCGCAGCGGCGTGTAGCCGGTCACGCCAAAGAACGTGGCGCTGATGGTGGTGGTGCCCAGGTTGAGCGCCGCCACGGTGCCGCGGCTGCCCGGCGCGTTGGACACAATGGCCACCGTGCCGTCCGACGACGCCCACGTCACCAGAGAGCTCATGTCCTGCTGCGTTCCGTCGGAGAAGTGCCCCGTGGCGGTCAGGGCCTGCTGCGTGCCCTTGGCCACTCCCGCGTTCTCGGGCGCCACCGTGATGCGGTCCAGCGTGGCGCTGGTGACGGTGAGGATGGTGGTCCCGGAGACGTTACCCACGTGGATGCTGACCTCCGTGGTTCCCGCGCCCAGGCCGGTGGCCAATCCGCGCGACCCGTTGGCGTTGGAGAGCACGGAGATTTCGCTGTTGCTGGAAGTCCACGTGCCCATCTCGGTGACGTCGACGGCCGTGTTGTCCGAGTAGAACCCGCGCGCGATGAATTGCACCGCCGTGCCCATGGCAATGGTGGGGTTGGCGGGCGTGATCTCCACGGACTCCAGCACCGCGTCGGTGACCACCAGCGTGGTGAAACCGCGCACGCCCTGGAAGTGCGCATTGATGGACGTGCTCCCGGGCTGCAGGGCCATCACCAGACCCTGCGTTCCGACGGCGGTGGAGACGCGGGCGATGTTGTCGTCGGAGGATAGCCAGGTGGCCTCACGCGTGAGGTCCTGCACGGTGTTGTCGCTAAACAGGCCGATGGCCGCGAAGCGCTGCATGGCCTCACGCGGAAGCGAGGTGTTGGTGGGCGTCACCGAGAGCGAGACCAGCTCCGCGCCGCTCACGTTGAGCGCCGACGCACCCGTGACGCCATTCAGCGTGGCCGTGATGGTGACGCGGGCGGGAGCAATCCCCACGACGAGGCCCTGCGACCCTCGCGCATTCGAGACCGGTGCCTCTTCGCTGGAGGAGCCCCAGGTCACCAGGTTCGTGATCTCGTGCACAGAGTTGTCGGAATAGATGCCCATGGCGGTGAGCTGCTGTGTGGTGCCCATGGCAATGGTGGCCACCGGCGGGCTCACCACAATCGACGTCAGCCCCGCGCTGCTCACGCGCAGCGTCTGGCGACCGACGACGCCGTTGGCGACGGCCCGGATCTCCGTGGTGCCGGCGGAGACACCGGTGACCAGTCCGCGTGAGCCCGCCTGCATGGACACCGTGGCGGCGCCTGGCAGGGTGGAGTCCCACGTCGAGGATTCGGTGATGTTCTGCGCGGTGTTGTCCGTGAAGAGCGCGGTGGCGGTGAACGGAAGCGAAGCGCCGGGAGGAATGGCGGGCTGCACCGGCGTGAGGGAGATGGCGCTCATCTCGCTGTTGCTCACGCGCACCACCGCCGAGCCCATGACGTCTTCCAGGATGGCGGAGATGGTGGTGGTGCCTGCGGACTCCGCCGTTGCCACGCCGAGCGAGGAGGCGTCGTTGGAGACGGTGGCCGCGGAGTCGTTGGAGGTGTTCCACGTGACCTGCGTGGTGACGTCGGCGGTGGTGTAGTCGTCGTAGATCGCGGTGGCCGTGAATTGCTGTCGCGTGCCCGGCGCCATGGTCTTCAGCGGCGGCCACACGGACAGGTACATGAGCCTCGCTGGCGTCACGGTGACGCGCGTGGTGCCGCGGATGCGCTGGTAGGTGGCGGAGACACGGGTGTTGCCCGGCGTGATCCCGGTGCCCAGGCCCTTGCTCCCGGAGACGTCGGAAACCGCGATGACGGTGTCGTCGTCGGATTGCCACTGCGCCAGGGAGCTGATGTCCGCGCTGGTCCCGTCGGAGAACGTTCCCGTGGCCACGAATTGGATGTTGCTTTCCCGCGCCACCCGCGCTTCCGCCGGCGTGACGTCAATCCGACGCAGCTGCGCCTCCGTCACCACCGCGGTGGCCTTGCCTTCCGTGTTGCCCATGCGCGCGCGCACGGACGTGATGCCCAGGCGCACGCCCCGCACCAGGCCCTTGCGTCCGGTGGCGTCATCCACTGTGGCCAGCGTGGAGTCGCTGGTGCTCCAGGCGGCCAGGTCCGTCACGTCGATGGTGACGCAGTTGGTGAGCTGCTGGACCGCCGTGAACTTGATGTCCACGCCAATGGGAACGCGAGCCGTGTCCGGAGAGACCGTGATCTTCTGCTCGCACGTATCCGCGGGAATGAAGATGATGTCGAGGAGGTCTGCACTACACGCTCCGCCTTCGCACCCCACGGCGGTGGAGAACGCCATGGCCAGCGCGAGACGGAGATGCGGTCGATGCGTGGGCGCGTGCATGGGAGGGCTGTCCTTGCATGAGGCAGGGTCGAGGGCGTGATGAAGAATGGCGACGGAGGTGGTTGGGAATCGTCGGAATGGACCCGTCCCCAGCGGGCCTCGCGCCGATTCGTCCGTCGTGATGGCTGGGATGGTCGGTCGGTGGTGGCGCGGCAGAGAGGTCCGTGCAACTCCCACCTGACGACGACTCCGTGTGATGTACCGGTGCGAGCATCCCCCTACAAGCCAAACCGTTCCGTCTTTCGTCAGAGGGACAACGTGATCCGCAGCCACACATCGCGGCATACCCGGCGACGTGCGGCGTGATTGGAAAACCACCGTGGGCACGTGAGCGCCTGGCGTGCGCGGGTCATCTCACGCGTGAAGCCGCGTTTGCTTTCCTGGACCGCGACTGATGCGCGGTGACGACGTGGCCTGCGCTCAGCGACGTCCGCCGTGCCGGTTGCGCGCCTTCATGGCCGCGGCGCGACGACGCTCCTCCTCCCGCCACTTCTCGCGCTCCAGGCGCCTCTCACGACGTCCCGGAAGCGCTTCCTGGCGCGCGGACTTCAACTCCCGCTGGTGCTGACGGAACGCCTGGTAGCCGCCCGTGCTGAGCTGCTGGAAAGTCCGCACGCCGGCCTTCAGCGCACCGTGGATGTGATCCTGCTGGTTCTGCAGGCGCCGTTTCTTCTCTCGCGGCGCGGACATGGCGAGCAGCGTGAAGATGAGCGGCACCAGCACCGCGTCGACGACGGTGAGCGCCACCATTCCCAGCGTCCCGATGAGCGTGAGCAACGCGCCCACCGCCACGCCCACCGGCGCGGGCAGCTCGCCGGGACGCGGTTGATGCAACGGTTCCTCGTCGTCACGCGACCGGCGCGTGGGGCTTGGGACGTTGCTGCGTGCTTCCAGCTCCTTCTTCAGCTCCACGCCGGAGGTGGGTCGCTTGGCGGGCTCCGGCTCGGTGAGACGCTCCAGCAGCGTCAGCAGCTCGTCGGAAACACGGAGGCGGTCCTTGAACTTCAGGCGCAGCCCCTCATGCGGGAGGTCCTCCGGTTCACACCCGGTGCCCAGGCAGATGAGCGTGGCGCCCAGCGCGTAGATGTCCGTGGCGGTGCTGGCCTCGCCGTGGAACTGCTCGGGCGCCATGAAACCGTAGGTGCCCACGAAGGTGTTCCCCCCGGTCGCCGGCCTTCCCGTCTGCACCACACCAAAGTCCACCAACGCCACGTCCCCGTCGGGACGCTGGATGAGATTGGCCGGCTTGATGTCACGGTGGACGACGGGCGGCTGTCGTCCGTGCAGGTAGTCAAGGATGTTGACCATCTGCCAGAGCAGGCGCCACAGCTCGGCTTCGGTGAGGGCTCCGTCGCGGACGCGCTCCTTGAGGGACTGGCCGGGCACGTACTCCATGACCAGGTAGTGGACCTTGTGGTCCTCGCTCTCCAGCTCATCCAGATATTCCGGGATGCCGGTGTGCCGGACGTCCTTGAGGACGCGACACTCCCTGCGGAAGAGGTCCAGCTCCTTCCAGTCCTTGACCTTGGCCAGCTCGAACGCCTTCACCGCCACGCGCTTGCCGGTTTTCTCGTCGAGAGCCAGGTGCGCGGAGCCCTGACCGCCGGAGCCCAGGCGGCGACCCATGCGGTACCGCCCGCCGACGAGGGGCCCGTTGAACTCGGCTTCCGGGGATGTGGACACGCGGGCTCCTGGCACCCGGGCATGCGGGTGGGCCCATAAGAATCATCACCGGGCGCGCGCGCAAGTGGGGGAGACACGCCCGGGGTTCCGGTGGCAGGGTGCGAGGCATGTTGGGACGGGTGTTGTATGCCGTCATGGCCACGGTGGCGGCGTTGCTGGCTGTTCCCGTGCTCTGGTTGCGGCCCAAGACGAGGGGAGGGCTCGGCGCGCGCCTGGGCCGACCCGCGGTTCCACCAACCTTGCCCGCCGGTCCGCGCCTGTGGGTCCACGCCGCGAGCGCTGGCGACGTCAAGAACATCTGGCCCGTGGTGGCCGCCCTGAAGACGCAGCAACCGGAGTTGTCGGTGGTGCTCACCGTGATCACTGACAGCGGTCAGACCATGGCGGGCAAGATGACGCCCGCGCCGGACGTGGTGACATTCCTGCCGCTCGACGCGCCGCCCTTCGTCTCCGCCGCCATGGCGCGCATCCGCCCCGACGCGTTGCTCCTGGAATGCACCGAGCTCTGGCCCACGCTGATTGCCGCCGCGTCACGACGAGGAATCCCGATCATCCTGTGCAACGGTCGCGTCAGCGAGCGCAGCGCCCGACGGTACCGTGCGTTCTTTCGCCTGGTGGACAACCCGGTGTCACGGCTCACGAGGTTGTGTCTGCAGACGGAGGAGGATCGGGCTCGGTACGTGGCGCTGGGCGCGGACGCTTCACGCTGCATGGTGACGGGGAACTGCAAGTTCGACGCAGCCGCCCGCGCCCCCGACCCCGCACGTCTTGCGGCGTTGCGCGCGGACCTGGGGGAGCCGGCGGGTTTCCTCGTGGCGGGGAGCACGCACCAGGGGGAGGAACCGGTCATCCTCTCGGCGTTCCGTCGGGCGCGTGAGGTGGACGGGGGCATCCGCTTGCTGTGGGCGCCCCGCTACCTGGAGCACGCGGAGAGCATCACGCGGATGTGCGAGCAGGCCGGTTGGCGTACGGCACGGCGCAGTGGTGGAGCGGATGCGTGTCCTGGCGTCGACGTGGTGGTGCTGGACACCATGGGTGAGCTGGCGGCGGCCTATGCGCTCGCGCGCGTTGCGATCGTCGGGGGCTCGTTCGTGGAGCGGGGAGGGCAGAACATCCTGGAGCCCGCGGCGCAGGGAGCGCCGGTGCTGCACGGCCCGCACATGTTCCTGGCGCCAGACCAGACCGCGGCGCTGGACGGCGTGGGGGCGACGCAGGTGACGGCGGAAGAACTGCCCGAAGCGGTGGCGAAGTGGCTAATTGAGGCGGATGAGGCCCGGCGGGTGGGGCAGGCGGGGAAGGAGCGCGTGGCGTCGATGGCGGGGGCGGTGGCGCGTCACATGGAGGTTGTTGGTCCCGTCGTTGCGGCGCTTACCCGTTAGTGAGGAACCCGAGGATCCCAGCGGTTTGGTGTCGACGGGAAAAGGCGCCGCTGGGGTTAGGAAGAAGTAGGGTGGTGGCCGATGGTGCGACCGCTCGTGTGTGGTTCGCCTACATGTTGCCCCCCCTTGCGCCGTTGGGGGCGCGCCGTTCAGACTTCCTACCTGGATTGCTGTGTCACTTGGACGGGAGCCATCCTTGATGGATTTCCGGCTACTTTCCTGTCGTGGATGACGGCGGGTTTACGGTCGTCTTTACGACGTCGCGCTTTCGGAGCCTACGTGTGCGGGAATGACTAGAACTAGAATCGTCGCTGCGTATTCACTGTCAAACGGGTGATGCGGTCTCCGTCGCTTTGACGTTTGCGCTGGTCTTCCTGGCGCGGTGCTCGATGGACTCAGGCGTGCGACCATTCGCGACGTGGGCAGGACGCGGGAGCGTCTCCGTGACGCTGCTCGTCCCCTTCGTTGTGGTCGCGAGCGGTTGTGCCATGCACGAGCAGAATTCGACGCGACAGGCGCTTGACGCAGGCACCATTCCGGACGCAGCGGAGGGCCGGGACGCAGGGCGCGATGGTCGCGTTCGGGAGGGTCGGCCAGATGCATCCACCCTCGATGGAGGCGTGGGCTCGTGCCAGTTGTTCTCGTCGGATGCTGCGAACCTCGATCCGCCCGATGCGAGCGGAAACCCGCGACTGTTGGCGCGCGGGAGTCTGAGTGACGTCGCGCGCGTCAATGATCAGTCATCGATTCTTGTGCGGCCCTGCGGCAACGGAATCATGTTTGTGCTCGCGGACCGCTTTCGCTATCGCGCGTGGGAAGAGGCCACCGGTCTCATTCGGATTGAGTACGTTGGCGAGTTGTCCAGTACGCCAGGAGGGTGCAATTCCGCCGGGTGGCGCGATGATGAGCGAAACTGGGACGGGGAGAGATATCGGAGTGCGGGCTATCACGATGTCCCTGATGGCGGAGTTCAGTTCAGGAGTTGTCCGCTTTCGGACTGTTTCGAGTTCGTCGATGCACCGTTCCTGATGCCTGAGGTGCCACTGTCGCGAGAAGGGGTGCGTGACGGGCGCAGCGAGGCGGCGTGCCAGTCTGGGGAGTGCGTCTTCAGTTGGTGGAGTCGAAGGGATTGGGATGGGGAGACATCAGGCTTCTACGGCGAGGCGCGGTTGGCTCACGACGGCGTTACACAGTGGGTCCGGCCGATTCATGACGCATGGATGCTCTCCCGCCGCGCGAACGAGCGCGTGGAGTATGTGCTGGTGGGCGGTACCGTCGTTCGTCTCGAGGAGTCGTGTGATCAGGAAGGGCAGCAACATTCACTGGCATTCATCGTCGTGGATGACCTTGGTGAGCCGACCGGGGTCCGTTTGGAAATGCCATGGGTCGTGGCCGCTGCAGCGTGCCAAACGCTTCTAGAGACAAACGTGGACTTTCCTCCGCCGCGTGAGTCGCTTGTGATGTTCATGGAGTCTTGCTGCACCGCCCACTTCCCGGCCTCGTACTGCGACCCCAGCTTGCGCGATGACACTCTTGCCAGCATTCTCACGTGGGATGCCGTCGGAGCACCTAACGTCATCACCGTCCTTGACTTGGAACGCGATGGAGCTTTTCCGCGCTACAGACCAGCGCGGATGAGAGGCCCCAACCGCCTCCTTGCGGATTTTGTCGAGGCGACCCCGTACCCGAACCAGTTGGCCATGCGGCGTCGCGGACCCGATCTCACGTACATTGATCGTGAATGGATTCGCCTGGAGGGACTTCACAGCAACGGCGACGAAGCGACCGAGGCAATTCTTCCAGGAGTGAGGTACGGGTGGGACGGCACGTCGTGGTGGATGGTGGCGTTGGTCTACACGGCATCCGAGGAGTACAAGATCATCGTCAAGCGTTTCGTTGTTGAGCCCTGAGTGGGCGCGGACGCCGTTCTTCGTCTGCCGCGAGTCTAATCACCGCGTCGGAATCTGCTTCTGGTCCCGCCACGTCTTCACGCGTGACATGGTCATCTCCCGGTAACCATCATCCCGCTCGATGCCGGCCCAGTTCCGCTTGTGGATCTCGCACGCCAGCGCCGTCGAGCCGCTGCCCAGGAAGCAGTCCAGCACGCGGTCACCCGGGTTGGTGCCGGCCAGCACCAGTCGCTCCATCACTGCCAGCGGCTTCTGGCTGGGGTGCTTGCCGTGGGTACGCTCACGCGGCGGCGTCAGCGGAATCTCCCAGAAGTTCCGCATCTGCTTGCCGCCGTTCATCTCCTTCATGTCGTGGTAGTTGAAGGTCCAGTTCTTGGCCTTGTCCTCGTGGTTGTTGCACAGCCACAGGATCTGCTCGGTGGATTCGGTGAACATGCGGCAGGTGATGTTGGGCTGCGCGTTGGGCTTGGCCCAGATGATGGAGTTCACAATGCGCAGCTTCATCTCCCGCGCCACCGCACCGATCGTGTAGATGTTGTGGTAGCTGCCGAAGATGAAGATGTTGCCGTTCTGCTTCACCAGGCGGCACACCTCCTTGAGCCACACGCGCGTGAAATCCACGTACTCGTCCTGCGTGAAGCGGTCCCAGTCCTCGTTCAGCGTCACGTGGCTGGAGAACGCCCAGGACAGTCCCTTGCGGTTCGCCGCGATGTTGTAGGGCGGGTCGGTGATGCAGGCGTGGAAGATGGAGGGCTCCCAGCTGCGCATGACGTCAATGGCGTCGCCGCCGTAGACGTGGTTCATGGCCGGGATGACCTTGTCGGCGCGCTGCTCCGACGGGAACACCTTGGCGGACGGCTGCGGAACCAGCGTGGGCACCTGCGAGCGGCGCGAAGGGTGAGGCAGCAGGCTGCTTCGTCCTTCGTTCTCTGAAGACACGGGTAGCGGCACCAGCGTAGCGCGGCGAGCGGACATGCTTGTCTCCGTCGAGGATTTCGGCCTGTGACGCCCTGCGCGTGTCTCGCGTTGGCGTCCCGACCTGCTGCGCTCAAGCTAAACCCGCTTGTGCTCACGCTCAAAAAAAATGCCGCCGTCCTGCTCCACTCAGCGCCCTTCGGATGCATCCACCCGCAACACGGACACGGCGGCGCTGTGCTCGCGCGGGAAGATGAAACCCGGCGCGCTGACACGGATTTCCGCTCGCCACGTGCCATCCGTGCGCGGCGCTTCCACCTCCGCCGGAACGCGCGCGGAGATCGACACCTCGCTGATCTGCACGCTGTCCTTGAGCAGCACCAGGCGCGCTGGACCCGCCGCGTGCGCAAGTTGTCCGCGCGCGCGCACCCTGGAACCATCTGCCTCCAGCCGGAGCCCGTCGACCCACCCCGCCAGTGCGTTCACGCACACGCCGCGCGGCAGGGCATCCACAAGCTGTTGCGCAGCCACCAGGGCATCACCATCCAGCGGCTGTGGCAGGCCCACCAGCGTGAGGAAGCCCGCCAGGTTCTCGCGTAGCGGCAGGTGGCCGTGCAGGTCCGGGCTGCACCACGCGCTCATGGGCTGCACCTGCGCGTAGGCCTCGTGCATCCACAGCGCTCGCTCCTGCGCCGCGCCGGAAGGCCACAGGCCCATGCCGGGGTTGAGCAGCGTTTGCCACGCCGTCCAGCCCAGCTGCAGGAAGGGCGGCTTGAGCTGGTCACCCACGGCCGCCATGCCGCTGTGGATCTCCATCCCGTCCACGCCCTGCCAGGTGGAGAGCCACTGACGTCGCCAGCTGGTGGGGTGCGCCACCACGCACGGCCCTCCGCTCGCACGACACGCCGCCACCGCCTCCACCCCCGTCCGGTACGGGCCGCGCGATGGCGTGGGCGAGAAGTCCAGCAGGTGTCCGTCGGATGCGCTCCATTCCACCGCGGCCACCAGGAGCACGCCGTCCTGCACGCGCGCGCGGGCCCCCAGCGGATGCACCACGTCGTGCTCGGTGAGGACCACGAAGGAGAGGCCCGCCTCCCGCGCCGCGGCCACCACGTCGGAGAGGGGCACGCGCGCGTCGGCGGAGACCTCCGTGTGCACGTGCACCGCGCCGGCGTACGTGAAGGGGCCCTGCGGGCCGGAGAACGGCCGTCCCCACGACGTGGCAACGGATGCGGAATGGGTGGGGGCGCCGGGGGCGTAGTCCGCGCGCAGGAGCAGGATGCGCAGGCTGACGACGAGGAAAACCGCCAGGATGACCAGCAACGCGACGCGCAGCGGCTTCCCCACCCCCGTGCGACGCGCGACCATCAAAACGCTTACTTCTTCTCTTCCACCGGCGCGGCGCCACCGTCGGTGCTGCCCTCGGTGACCACCACGGTGACCTGGCCGGTCAGCTTGCCGCTGGTGGCGGTGACGGTGGCCATGCCCACGCCGGCTGCCGTCACATTGCCGTTCTCCACGCGCGCCACGTTCTCCTTGTCGGTGGACCAGGTGATGGCGTCGGCCTTCACTTCCTTGCCGCGGCTGTCCAGGACACGCGCGGTCACCGGCGCCGCGGGCTCACCTGTCTTCAAGGTCAGGGTGGGCGGGGAGACCTCCACGCGGGACGGGATGGACACCTCCACCTTGGCGCTGCCGCTCTTCGCGGTCTCCGGCTTCTCTCCGTCGGTGGCGGTGATGGTGGCCTCTCCGTCGCCACGGGCGATCACCTTCCCGGCGCCGTCCACCGTGGCCACGGCGTCGCTGCTGGACTTCCAGGTGTACGTGCGGTTCTCCAGGGCCTTGCCTTCCTTGTCCTTGGATTCCGCCTTGAGCTGCGCGGTGGCGCCCACGGCGCCCAGTTTCACGTCGGGCGGGGTGACCTCCACGGTGGCAACGTCCGGCTTGCACGCCAGGGCCAGCAGCGCGGGGACGACGACAAGGGTCATTCTCTTGAGCATGGGTTTCCTCGAGGATTCGACGACGGGTCGACGGAGAGTCAGCACGGAGGGGGGCAGGAAGTCAACTTTGCGGGCAATTCAGCGTTGGCGGTCCCGCAGGATGCGCACGCCGCAGCTCTCCGGGCTTCCCGGCACTGGCACCCGCAGCTTGCGGATGGCCACCTCCACGCGGGCCACCGGCATCTCCGCCAGGATGGCCTCCGCCACGCGCTCCGCTAGCGTCTCCAGGAGCCGGTAGGACTGCTCGGTGGCCATGGTGAAGACGATTTCCGAGAGGCGCGCGTAGTTCGCGGTGAGCTTCACCTGGTCCTGCGCGGCGGCGGGCGCGGTATCCAGCCACACCACCACGTCGGCGCGACAGCGGTGGCCCACCCGGCGCTCCCGCGCGGTGACGCCGTGACGCCCGGTGAACTCCAGCCCTTCCACGAACACCTGATCCATGGGCCCTCCGCGCTCACCGGCCAATCAGCCGCTTCATCCCGCTCAACAGTCCGCCGGAGCCGCGACGCTGCTCGGGGAGGTCGCGCTGGGAACGGGCCACCCGCGCCCGTCCCGGCGAGGTGGTGTTCTCCAGCGCAAAGCAGCGCTCGGTGGCCACGTCGGGCGCGCCGGTGGGATACGCCGTCACCACCAGCACCGCGTCGGCGTCCACGGACATGTCCACGTGCCACTCCAGGCCAGCGTCGGGGCGCGGGGGCTTGAGGGTGACCTTGCCCAGCAGCTGCCCGTCGGCCACGCGGTCGGACGGGCTCTCATGCAGCTCCAGCTCCAGCGCGCCGCTGCCCCGCGTGCCGGGCACCACCTTGCTCCACTGCGCGGGAATGGCCGCGCCGGGGTGCAGCACCCGACGGAGACGACCGCCCGGGAGCGCAATGCCAATGCCCTGCACCAGCGCCGCGGGACCCGTGGGCGCCGGGGGCGGACCCTCCGGTTCCGACGCGGTGGCGGCGGGTGTGCTCGCGGGGCTCTCCCCTCCGTCGGAGATGGCCTCCGTGATGACGGTGATCTCGTGCTGCGCGTGGTGGACGCCGCCCAGCTCCGCGGGGAGCGGGGGCACGTTGCCAAACACGTCGTCGACGTCGTTGCCGGCGGGCGCGGCGGGCGCGGGCTCCATCTCTCCGGCCAGCGTGGGCTCATCCAGCACGGGTGACGACGTTGCCGCCCCGCTGTCCGACGGGGCAACGCCTTCCGGCGCGGGCGTGGGCGCGTTGTCCACGGGGGGATCCGCGAACGCGCTGGGCGTCGGCTCCGGCGCGGGAACCGGTCGCGGCAGGGCGCGCACGCCCAGGGGCGGGGTCACCTCGGGAACGTCGGAGAGGCTGAGCAGGCGTGGGGAGCCGCCGGGCAGCGACGCGAACACGTCCGCTTCCGGTTCCTCCTGGCGGATGGGCGGGATGCCGGAGTCGTCGGTGGGCCCGTCCTCCGGCCAGCCGCGCGCCACCGTGGTGGGCATGGGCGTCGATGGAGCCGGGGCCCACGGGTCGTCGCCGGCGGGCTCCTCGATGACGCGGGAGCCGGGCAGGGGAGGTGGCGCGGAGCTGAAGCCGCTGTCGAACGTCTCGTGCAGCACCGCGTTGGTGCGCGCGAAGGCGGCCTCGTCCATGGGCGGCGGCGTGGGCAGCTCCCGCTTGGTGCGGTCCCCCAGCGGCCAATAGATGGGCTCCACCACCAACGGCGGCTCCATCCCTGTGCGCGGGTCGCGTCCCACGGTGAACTGGTAGGCCACCGGGATGCGCGCGGCGGCCGCGGCGGTGGTTTCCTCGTCGGAGAAACCGTCCGCGGTGGGCTCATCAACCGGCGGTGGAAGCGGCGGTTCGCTCGTCTCGACTGGCGGAGCCTCCAGGGGGGCCGCAACCACCTCCGGGGGCTCGGGCGCGGCCACCGCCTCGACAACGGCGGCCTCCTGCGCCACCGCCGCGGGCTCCGTGGGCACCACCGCGTCCGTCGAGGGCACCACGTTTTCCGACGGGACGACTTCCGGCTCCGGCGCGGGGCGGGCCGGCTCCTCGGACGCGGCATCCACCGGAGAAGACGTGACGGGCGCAGCCTCGAGGGCAGGCTGGTCCACCGACGGAGTTGAAGGCGCGGGGGACGCCACGTCGAGAACCGCCTCCTGCGCCACCACCTCCGCCACCAGCGACGTCATGACCGCGGCGGTGTTCTCCTCGGGCGGGTTGGCCGGCTCGTCTTCGGCGCGAATCTCCTCGGGGGCACTGGCCTGTTCCGCGACAACCGGCGAGGGCGGCGGCGCCTCAGGGGGCACCACGGGGTCGGGCAGGGCCTCCACCAGCTCGGCGTCCGCCTCCGGCACGTCGTCGACGGGCGCGGGCGGCGGCGGGGTGAACACCGGGACCTGCGCGGGCGTCCGTCGGTAGCCTTCCGGGATGAGTGGGGTGGGACGCGGGGTCCGGGGCGCCGGGGCCGGTTCCATCACGGGCGCATCCGTCCCGCGCACCTCGATGCTGCCTCCGCCGAGGCCGGAGAGGTTGCGGAGCGGGTCGGTGGGCTCGCGGTGCAGCGGCGCCGGGCTTGAGGACACCGGGGGCGCCACGGGGGCGGGTGGTGGCGTGCGAGGAGGTGAAGCGAGCGTCGGGCGCGGCGGTGGCGACGGAACCGGCGGCGTGACAGGCGCCTTGAGGGACCACTCCGCTTCCGGCTCGCGCGGCGGCGCAAGCGGCGGAGCCACGGGCACGCTGCTGCCCACCGCGGCCAAGGTCTGCAACAGCGTTTCCGTCGGAGGTTGCGGCGGCGGTGGAGGCTCCCCGTCCTTCATCACCGCCGTGAAGGCGTCGTCGAGGTCCTCGCCCAGCGCATCCGTGCCGGAGAGACCCGCGGCGCTCCCCAGTCGTCGGGCGGCGCGCGGGAACTGCTTGGAGAGCGCGTCCAGCGCCCACGCCCCCGGCACCCGCGCCAGCTCGCCCTCGCCGTGGACCTTCAGGATCTGGCGCAGCCGCTGCGCGCTTGGCTCGTCGCATGGCGTGCAGTGGATGCCCATCCCCGCGGTGCGCCCGCGCGGGAGACGGTCCGGGCCCACCGCCCACAGGACCTGGCCCTCCACCACCAGCGCCGGCTGTCCGTCGCGCAGCTTCAGCTCCAGGCGCACCAGCGTGCCCACCGGCTTGGTGGCCTTGGTCTTGAAGAACACCACCTCCGCGCCCACGCACGGGGCAAAACCCACGTCGAACTCGTCGAGGGACGCGTACTTCAGCGTCACCACGAGCTCGATGGGTTGTCGGAAGGGGACGGTTGCGGCCATGGACGGAGCTGGGGCGGTCCAGTCTATGCGCATCCGGTGCGGGTGGCATGTTTGTGGCCACGCCCCCCATCCCCGCCCAACGGCCGACGCGTGACCGGTGGTATGTGCCCGCGGATCCTGGAACGCGGGGTTTGCCATGTGGCTGCGGGTGATCCTGTCCGGCGCGCTGCTTGCGGGGACGGGCTGTGTGTCGTCGCAGAAGTACGAGAAGCTGGAGGGGGAGAAGGCGCAGACCGAGGCGGCTCTGCTGGAGGCCCGCGCAAGGGCGCACTCCGCCGAGGGGGACGCGGAGGATGCACGACGGGGGAAGCAGGCCGCGGAGGCGCGGGTCCGGGAGCTGGGCGCGCAGGCGGAGGCGTGTGGCCGGGATCTCGCCGTGGTGAAGGAGAAGGCCGCGGAGGTGGAGCGTGCGCACCTGCAGGAGGTCGACGAGCTGAAGGACCAGGCCGCCTGGAACGAGGAGCGCATGGGCATCCAGCTCCAGGAGCTCAAGAAGCAGGTGGAAGCGCTCCGGGAGCGCGGCGGCGCCGCCAACAAGAAGCTCTCCGACGCACACACCGAGCTGCAGCAGCGCTACCAGGCAGATCTGGAGAAGGCCGCCGCCGAGCTGGATGCGCAACGCCGCAAGTCCGACGAGGAACAGGCCCGGCTGCGTACCGCGCTCCAGGCCGCGGAGCGGAAGCTTGCCGAGGAGCAGCAGGCACGGGAGGCGTTGCGCTCCGACCTGGACCGGGTGGCCACCGCGCTCCGGGGTGAGCTCTCGGACGCGCGCGTCCCGGTGGTGGTGCAGGGAGAGCGCGTGGTGATCACCGTCGAGGGAGACAGCGCGTTCGCGCCCGCCAGCGCCACGCTCAAAGACGACGTCAAGCCCACGCTCCGACGGGTCGCCGGCGTGCTGGCCGAGTTCCCGGGCTACGAGCTGCGTGTGGAAGGCCACACCGACAACCAGCCCGTGAAGACGCCGCGCTTCTCCAGCAACTGGGCACTCTCGTCGGCGCGCGCGGCGGCGGTGTTGGAGTACCTGCTGGAGTCTGGGAACCTGGAGACCGGGCGGGGAACCGCGGTGGGGCAGGGGCAGTCGCGGCCGGTGGCGCGCAATGACACGCAGGCCAACCGCAAGAAGAACCGGCGCATGGAGATTGTGTTGGTGAAGCGGCCCGTTCTCGTCGGAGGGGGCGCCGCGGAGCCGTGAAGCGGTCCACTCAGGGCTGCGGCCAGGGCGGCAGGTTCCCCTCGGAATCCCGCGCGCCGCCGGCAATCCACGTCAGCGCCAGGCAGCGCTCCGCGTCGTCCAGGCCGCGCCGGGTGCGGAACATGTCCTCCAGGCCCGCCAGGATGCGGTCGGGTCGGTCCGTGCTGGGGAACGGGTAGGCGGAGCCTTCATAGACCGCCATGGCCTTGGTGTTGGTGCTGTGGTCCTTGTGGTGGCACCGGTGGCAGTGGACGATGAAGACGGGCTCCACCTCCGGGTACTTCAGCGGCG
>JBFMGU010000082.1:0-39229 GCA_040752415.1 Myxococcota bacterium | reverse complement strand
CCGCCACCCTCGGCGGGTGCGGCCTCCGCGGCGGGTTGCTCCTCGGGCGGGGCCTCCGCGGGTTGCTCCTCGGCCGGCTGCTCCTCTTCCTCCTGGCCGGCGTTGGTGCTCACCTGCTCCTGGAACACGGGGAGGTCATCCAGCTTGCCCAGGATGCTGGCGGTGGGGTCGATGAACACCAGCTTCACCGCTCCCAGGCTGATCTCGTCGCTGTCCTTGAGCGGGTGGGCCTTCTCGATCTTCTTGTCATTGACCAGCACGCCATTCTTGCTGCCCAGGTCCTCCACGGTGATGCCCGACCAGTCCTTGCGCACCAGCGCGTGACGACGGGAGATGTTGGCGTCGTTGATGGCAAAGTCGCACTCGGTGGCGCGGCCGATGACCACCTCCCCCACGCCCTCCGCCAGCTCGAAGCGCTTGCCTTCCTCCGGGCCGTTCATCACGCGCAGGTAGGGGTGCTCATTGCTCTTGCCAATGGAGGAGAGCACCTCCTGCACCATGCGACGCGCCAGCATCTCGGTGCGCTCGGACTGGCCAATCTCCAGCTGCTTGTCGCCCAGGCTCTCGAAGCCGATGCGGAAGTGCATCAGCTCGATGGTGTCTCCGTTGCGCAAGAGCTTCTTGCCGCCGCTGCCCACGGGCTTGCCGTTGTGCACGGTGCCGTGGGTGCTCTTGAGATCCTCCAGGAACCAGTCGCTGCCTTCCTTGAGGATCTTGGCGTGGTTGCGGGAGACGGTGGTCAGCGGGATCTGGATGTCATTGTTGGAGTCGCGCCCCAGCGTGACCATGTCCTGGTCGAATTCATAGTTGAATTCCTTGGGCTCCTTGCCAGGCATCTCCATCCTGACGTTGAGCTTGATGGGCACGGTCCGTTCCTTCTCACGCAGCGCGGGCGCGCCAGCGACCTACTGCACTTCCAGGGCGGCAATCAGGTCCTTGCACTCCTGGATCTCCGCCGGGTTCTGGGTGCCGGTGCAGGAAATGAAGCTCTTGCAGTAGCCAATGGCTTTTTCCTGGTTGAGCACGTTCCGGTAGTGCTTGCCCAGCTGGTAGTGCGCCAGGCACAGGTTCTTGTCCAGCTGGATGGCGTTCTCGCACGAGGCCGCGCCAATGTCCGGGAGGTTGGCCTCGAACGCCGCCACGCACAGGTTGAAGTGGCCGGGCGCGTAGCCGGGGTTGCCGGACACCTGCTCGATGTACTTCTTGAGCGCGCCGCTGCGGGTGATGTCACAGGTGTAGGCACGGTTGAGGCCGCGCTGGCACTCCGGCTCCTTGGGCGCCAACGCCAGGCAGCTCATCCAGTGGAGCATGGCCTGGTCGCACTGGCCCAGCTGCTCCAGCACGTAGCCCAGGTTCCCGCGACACTGCACCGCCTCCGGCTTGTCCACCGGCGCCAGCTCCACGCAGCGCATGCTCATGTCCTGGCTGCGCTCGAAGTTGCGACGCTGCACATTCTGCGTGGGCGCGTACGCGGCGCGCTGCAGCTCGATGAAGCCCATGAGGCCGTAGGCCTTGAAGTGCTTGGGGTTGAGCTCAAAGACGCGACGGAGCTGGTCATCCGCCTTGCCGTAGTAGTCCTCCGCGTCGGCGAAGGTGGCCTTCAGGACCTGCGGGTCCACCTTGTTGGCGCCCTTCTTGTCCAGCTTCTGCTGCGCCTCCGCGAACTCCACCGTGCCGAGCTTGGAGTAGGCCAGGGCCAGGTTCCAGCGTGCGTCCTGGTAGCCGGGGTCGATCTTGATGGCGGAGGCGAACATGGTGGCCGCCTCTTTGTAGTCGGCGTCCTGCTCCATGAAGATGACGCCCATGTTGTTGCGCGCTTCCGGGAAGTCATTCCGCGCGCGCATGGCCCGCTTGTACCAGTCCCGGGCCTGGTCATTGCTGCCGCGCAGGTACCAGACCTGGCCCATCATGTTCAGGCATTCCGGGTTGTTGCGGTCATACTCCAGGCACAGCTTGCAGCGGGTCTCCGCGGCGTCCAGGTCCTGCTTCTCCAGGTACTCCTTGCAGGCGAGCTGGTGACGGAGCGTTTCCGGGTGGTTGGCGTTGCTCTGGTTGAAGCAGGAGGCGCCGGAGGTGGCCAGGCCCAGGAGGAGGGAGCCCAGCGCCAGGCAGGTGCTGCGCAGCAGGGTGCGGTGTGTCCGCTCAGCCATGGGTGTTTCCTGTCCTACGGTTGCGAGCCCGGTGCATCTGCAGGGCCTGTCACGGCGGGGCCGGAGTGTGGGCGCCGGGGGGCAGCCTAGGGGCCACCGGGGGGGGTGTCAAACTTTGCCGGCCCCCGACGGGACGCGCCCCAAAGAAGGGGCTTGTGGCGGCCCCGGCGTGTGGGGGAGCATGAGCGGCGCTGTTCCCCTGAGGAACCCTAGTCGGCGGCTCGTGGTGGCCTTGAAGTGTGAGGTCGCGGCCGCGCGGTGGATGCATGCTCCGGAATGCGGCCCGCTTGCTCTCCCTGGTGGTGCTTGGTGCTGCGCTGCTCTACAGCCCGCGCGCGCACGCGCAGTACCGCGACAACGGCATCATCTTCGAGGCCGGCGTGGAGACGTACGAGTTCCTGCCGTACACGCTGACGGCCTTCGCGGCGTCGGAAGGCGCGGGCTACGCCTGGGACTATCTCTCGGAGCAGGGCACGGTGCCCGCGCGCAACCGCAAGCAGTTCTGGACCTGTTCCGAGCAGAAGCGCTTCTCCGGCGGTGCGTACGGCTTCCCGTGCCAGAACAACTGGTTCGGCCTGGGCGACGGATTCTACGGCGGCCTGGGCTACCAGCGCGTCATTGGTGACCTGCTGCTGGACCTCAGCGAGGCGCCAATCCTGAGGAACCTGGTGGTGACGGGGCGCGGGCTGGTGGGGATGGCGCCCACGCTGGCTGGCGGCGGCAAGATGTTCCCGTTGTTCTTCACGCACGCGGAGGCGGGCATCCGCTGGAACATCCTGGACGAGCGCATCCGTCCCTACGTGGCCATGAATGCCGCGCTCAACGTGTTCATCGACGTGTTCGGCTTCATTGGTCGCTACCGCGCCAACCAGGGCTATTGCGCGGCCACCCAGCAGACGGTGGACCCCAACGGCGGCAGCCTGGGCTCGACGGGATGCGTGGGCGACGCGGCGGGCGGTGCCATCTCCTTCAACAGCTTCAGCCCGCAGGCGGCGGCGTTCTACCTGACGAGCTTCCCGGGCATGGGCAGCCTGAGGCCGGAGGCGGGGATCGAGTGGTTTCCGTCGTGGTGGGAGGACATCAGCCTCCAGTTCTATCTCTCCCCGGTGGTGTACGGGACCATCCTGCCGCAGTTCATCCTCCGGCCGCCCTTCGTGGGATTGAGCGCGCGCGCGGCGGGAGCGGTGGTGGTTTATTTCTGAGGACGGTGGGAAGAACCCTTTCGGGCCTGGAGAAGGAAGTCAGAAGTCAGAAGTCAGAAGTCAGAAGGGTCTTCCGCGAAGGTGGGAGCAGGAGGTGACGTTGATGACCGTTGGACCGGCGAGAGCCCGATTCGTGATGCGCTCCGTCGTCATTCTGACTTCTGACTCCTGACTTCCTTTTCTGGCCTTCCGACCCCTTCCGCCGCCCAATGAAGACCGAGAACCTCGCCATCCTCCTCACCGACATCGCCGGCTACACCGCGGCCACGGCGCGCCAGACGCGCGAGGAGAACGCGGCGTGGTTGGACACGCACGCCCGGCTGCTCAAGCCCGCGTTCGCCGCGTTTGGCGGCACGGTCATCAAGGAGATTGGCGACGCGTTCCTCTGCACCTTCCGCTCCCCCACCGACGCCGTGCTGTGCGGCACCGCGCTCCTGGACCGGCTGTGGGCCCACAATCAGAGCTGCCCGCCGCTGATGCGCCTGAACGTGCGCGTCGTCGTCAACATTGGCGAGGTGCGGGTGGTGAAGGGCGACATCATCGGCGAGCCGGTGAACGTGGCAGCGCGCGTGGAGGACGTGGCGGAAGGCGGCGAGGTCACGCTCACGGAAGGCGTGTTCCTCACCATGGCACGCAGCGAGGTGGAGCTGGAGTCGCTGGGGCCGCACCGCCTCAAGGGCATCCCGGAGCCGGTGACGCTCTATCGCGTGAAGCAGCTGGCGCCCCGGCCCGCCGCGGGTGAGCTCCACGCCACCTATCCCTACGGCGGCACGCAGCTGCACCGGTTGCAGGCGGTTCCCTCGGGGAGCGGCAAGCTGGAGCCGGCGCGCGGCGGTGAGGCGGTGGAGCAGGCCCGCGCGGGTCTGGCCGCAGCCTCCGACGCGGCGGCGCGTGCCGTGGACGCCCTGCACCGCGTGGGCGGTGGACGGTTCGTGGGACGCGTGGCGGCGGCGGGCGTGGTGCTGGCGCTGCTGGGCGTGGCGGCGTGGGGCGGCGTGCGCATGCTGAACACGTGGCGCAATGATCCCTTCGCCGCGCTGGAGGACCGCTTGGCCGCGGGCGATCACAAGGGCGCGGGCGCCGCGTGGGACCGCCTGGAGCAGCAGAAGGTGGGGCCGGAGTGGAAGCTCAACTACTACCTGGGCCGCATCAGCAGCGTGGAAGGTGAATGCGCGGACATGCTGCAGGCCTACAGGGATGCGCTCAAGGAGCACGCGGACCTCTCCACCGACGAGAAGCTCAACGACGACGTGGTCAGCTGCCTGGCCGGACCGGAGAGCGGCCCCGCCAAGCTCATCCGCAACAAGCTGGGGAAGGCCGCCGCGCCCGCGCTGGCCCGCCTGGCCAAGGACAACACCGAGGAGGCGGAGGCGCGCCTCACGTCGCTGGGGCTGCTGGAGAGCATGGGGGAGCTGGGACGGGTGGAGCAGCGTGAGGTGTTGCTGCAAGTGCTCAACGGAGACCACCCGTGCCCGGACCGTCGGGAAGCCGTCATCAAGCTGGCCTCGCTCAAGGACCCGGATGCCCTGCCCGCGCTGAGGGCCGCGCAGGTTGAGAGCGACCCCACGACGGGAAAACGCGCCAAGCAGAACCGTTGCCTGGTGGGTGCGCTGGGAGAGGCCATCCGCGCCACCGAAGAGGCCAACTGACGTGCCAGCTCACGGCGACGTCTGTTGCGCCCGCGCGCAAGGATGACATCCGGGTGCCACGCTCACGACGTGACGCGATGTCCCCACCAGGAGAATCCCGTTGTGAATGCGAACCCGCACGTCGGCGGCGCGACCGCGCACCTGCCCCGGACGCTGGAACGACTGGTGAAGCGCCCACCCCGGCGACGCATCCTGGTCGTCGAGGACGAGGGCGGTCCTGCGCTGATGGCTGGGGGGAGGGGCTTCAGCGCTTGCGGCTGGTGACGTCGGCAACCTGGAGCGCGCGGGCCCGGTCGGGCAGCGCCTCCACGAAGCGGTCACCGTTGCGCGCCAGGGACAGGTCCCCACCGCGGCCGCGGCTGAGGAGGCCCTTCTTCACCGCGGAAACCACCGCCACCGTCGCGTTGGTGAAGGGCGAGAGGCCGGCGGCGGAGTTGAGCTGGGTGAGGTCGCGCGTGCGGAACGCGGTCTTCTTGTGCTCGTGCACCAGGTAGTACGCCAGGCAGGTGATGCGCTCAGCGTCGGTGCGTGGGCCCTTCTGGGCCACCCAGGCCGCCGTGGCCGACGTGACCGGGGCGTGCCCATTGCCGCGCGCGGCGCGTCCCACCGGGGCCGTGGTGGCGGCCGCGCCGACGTCACTGGGTGAGAGCTTGAGGCGATCCATCAACCAGAGAATGGCGCGCTGCTGCTCCGCGCTGGTGAGGTTGGCCAGCGCCTGGTGCGCCACCGCCATGGCGTTCAGCTCCCGCGAGGCCTTCCGGGTAGCAACTGCAGTAGGCATACGTGCTCCTTCGATGCGAGTTAGGGACTTAGTTCTTACCGGGGCTTCGTTAGGTCACCCGGGACGCGGATGCAACGACTTTTTCCGTTGAGCCGGACGGAGAACGGACGTTGGCCACCCCTCGCTCCCGATGTGGCTTCAGCCTCCCCTCACCTGTTCCTAACGGATTAGTCCTAACGTCCGTTTGGTGGGGAACGGTTCTCCGCGAGATGACGACGAGAAATGCGTTTCGGGTAAATTTTCCGCGCCTGGACGAATCGCCGCAGTGGGGCGAATCGCAACGCTCGGGGATCCCACGGGGCCGCGAAAAATCCACGAAAAGTGGGCCCGGCATGCTTCAGCTGTTGTCTAACGTGGAAGGGATCCCGTCGGAGAGTGAGGAAGGGGGCCGGGATGAAGGAGAAGATTCTCGTCGTGGACGATGATCCCACCATCCTGCAGGCAACCCTGGACCTGCTGCGCGACGAGGGTTACGAGGTCCAGGGCGCGCGCAACGGACGTGAAGCGCTGGGGGCGCTGCTGGGCGAGCCGGACCTGATCCTGATGGACCTGATGATGCCGGTGATGGACGGGCAGGAGCTGCTGCGCACCGTGCGGGAGTGTGAGCGCTACCAGGGAACACCGCTCATTGTGATGAGCGCGGGAGTCCACCTGGCGGCCATGGCGGCGGTGTATGGCGCCACGTGGCTGCAGAAGCCGTTTGGTATGGAAGGATTGCTGGCGGCGGTGACGTCATCACTGCAGCCGGCCGCGAGCTGAGGACGTCCGTTGGGGCGGCCGGAACTTGCGCGCGACCGATCCCACGAGGGAAATGATGTGCATGTCTCAGCGCCCACCACATCCTGGCACCGTGCTGGTTGTTGATGACGACCCCGACGCGCGGGAGACGCTCCACGCCGTGCTGGAGGTGGAAGGCTACGCGGTCCGCAGCGCCGCCGACGGGGTGGAGGCGCTGCAGTGGCTCAGCAGCCATCCCACGCCCGGGCTCATCCTGTTGGACCTGATGATGCCGCGTTTGTCGGGGTGGGACGTGTGCGCGCGTCTGCAGCAGGACCTGCGGCTCACGCAGGTGCCGGTGGTGATCATCTCCGCGGTGGCCAGCCTGGAGCCCGGGCCGGCGTGTCGGGCCCATCCGCGCGCGTTCATGTCCAAGCCGCTGGACCTCTCACGCCTGGTCCGGCTGGTCGCCCAGCTCGTGGAGCCTCCGGTGGCGCTGGCCAAGGCGGTGGGCTGACGTGGGCTTCTCACAGGTGGGCGTAGGGAGCTGATTCCCCGACGTGAACATCCGCACCGCCTCCTTCGCGTCGGATCTGAAGCCCGGCGAGGCGGACACTATGATTCGTGGGCATCCCCGGAGGCTCACGGCATGCGCGCAACCGAGCGGCCCCCCTTCCCGGCACCCCACCGCGGTCGCTGCGCTCCGGACCGCTGGCCCCGACGAGGATGGGTGCTGCACTGGGATGAACGGGATGCCCTGCCGGCGAGCCCCACCGCTCCGACGGTGCGCGCGCTCCCCACGCTCCGCGCGGTGGAGGCGGCGTGGCGGGGCGTGCGCGTGCGGATGACGCTGTACATCCAGCGCGGTCACCCCAGCAGCGCGCGGGCGGTGATGCAGGTGCGCGCGCTCCTGGCGCACTACGACCCCGCGCAGGTGGAGCTGGGGGTGGCGGACATCTCGTGCGTGCCGCGGGCTCGTCTGCGCGCCTTTGGCATCACGGAGGTGCCGGGCCTGGTGTGCACGGAGCCGGGACCACGCACGTGTTTCCCCGGTGAGCTGCGGGATGCCGCGGAGCTGGAGGCGTTCCTGGCCGCGGCGGGCGTATGCCGGCGTGTTCCCCGTCGGAGCGCGCCCGGCGTGGGCGTGGCGCGTTGACGGGAATCAACCCCGTCCCAGGGGAAGCTCGACGACAAACGTGGTGCCCTGGCCGGGGCGGCACTCCGCGCGGAGGGCGCCGCCGTGGGCGTGGGTGAGCCGGCGCGCCATCACCAGACCCAGGCCCAGCGCGGCAAACTGACGGTCCATCACCCGACGGTCCAGGCCGCAGAACAGGTGGCGCAGCTCCTGGCGCGGGATGCCCAGCGCGCCGGCGGTGAGGGCCACGGTGGCGGTGTCACCCGCGCAGGACACGCGCACCTCGACGGGACCGGAGGCGCCGTAGCGCATGGCATTGACCAGCAGGATGCCCACCACCTGCTCCACGCGCTCCCGGTCCCAGCAGCCCCGCAGCGACGGGGACGCCGCAACGTGCACCGTGCAGCCGTGCAACGCCAGCTCGGGGTGCATGCGCTTCACCACGTCATGGACCAGGGCCGCCAGGTCCACCTCCGTGCGCTCCAGCTCGAGGGTGCGCGCGCCCACGCGGGACACGTCGAGGATGCCGCGGATGAGCAGCGCCAGGCGGTCGGTCTGACGACGCATGCGGTCCACCGCGGTGCCCAGCACCTCGGCGGGGACGCCGGCCTCGGACCGACGGGTGCGCCGCTCCAAGCAGTCCACCTGCAGCCGCAACGACGCCACCGGCGTGCACAGCTCATGCGACGCTATGGCCACGAACTCATCCCGCGCGCGCAGCTCCTCCTCCGCGCGCAGCACCCGCAGGCAGCCTTGGAGCGCGGCGCTGGCGCAGGTCACGTACTGGCGACGGAGGATGACCTCGGTGTCGGCGGAGAGCCGGAATCCGGGGCGACGCAGCAGCACCACACCACCCAACGTGTTCTCGCGCGAGCGCAGGCGGGCCAACACCACCTGGGTCCCGCCCAGCTCCGTGCTCAGCGGCACCTCGGCGTCTTCCGCCCACGGCTGCGACGACAGCGGAAGGCGGGGCAGCACGGCATCCATCAGCGCGGCGTCGCCGGCGGTCTCCGCGAGGTGGAACTCGCCCGCGTCATCCCGGAGGAACACCGCGCATGCTTCCGCCAGCCGCCCCAGCGGGAGCCGCGCCACGTGGGACAGCGTGCCCGCCAGGTCACCGGCGCAGTGCAGGAGCGTGGCGGCGTCCGCAAGCAGGTCGCGCACCTGGTCCACGCCGGGAGCGCCGAGGTCCTCCGGGTGCACCGCGTGGGGAGCGGCGGGGTGCTCACCGACGGAGCGCGCGGGAGCAGGGATGGCGGTCAGGACGGACATGCGGTTGGTCCCACAGCCCCCCGGCCGTTGTGGCAACTCAACCGCTGGCGGGTGGCGACTATTCCCGCCGACCCAACTTTTGGTGACGTCGCCGCGCAAGGATGAGTGCGAGGAGGAGCAGCTCCAGTCCGGGCGGTTGTTGGGAGGTGGCGGCGCACGTGCAGAAGGGGTTGTTGTCCGCGGGCGGATCATCGTCGTCGCGGGAGGGCCAGGGGCGCCGCGCGGAATCCTTCCGGCCGCCGTCCCGCTCGTCGTCGGCACCGGCGTCGTCGTCGACATGGGCATCCGGGGCGCGGAACGCGTCGGGAGCCCGGGCGTCCGTGGGTTCCTGGTTTCCGTCGGTGGCGTCGCCGCCGTCGCTGCCCAGGGGGGGCTCGGCCGCGTCGGCGGGGAGGGAGGCATCAACGGGGCCGGCGTCGCGCGGGGCGGCGTCGGGTGGCAGCGCGGCGTCGGCACGGGGCGCGGCGTCGACGGGGAAGCCGGCATCCCGGGGCGTGGCCGCGTCGGGGAGCGGGGTGCCGGCGTCGGAAGGCTCGACCCCGCCGTCACAGGTCTCGTCGGTGGCGCCGTCACAATCGTCATCCTGGCCGTTGCCGCAGAGCTCCGGGAACTCCTCCGGCTCCACGCACTGGATGTAGCCGCCCGCGCAGGCCACCGTGCCGGTCACGCACCGGTCCAGGTCGGTGTCCTCGTCGCACGGGTCGCCGTAGGGGATGCCGTTCCAGGTGGCGCCGTCCAGCTCGTCGGTCTCGCCGTCGCAGTCGTCGTCGCGGCTGTTGCCGCAGGTCTCCGTGGGCTGACCCTGGTCCTGGCACATCACCGTGGTGCCACTGGGCGCGCACACGAACCGGCCGGTGCCGCAGCTGCTGCCGCCACACACCTCGCCCAGGAGCGGCCAGCCGTCCTGCTTGTCGTAGATGCCGTCGCAGTCGTTGTCGACGTTCTGCCCGTCGCAGCGCTCCGGCGTAGCCACGTCGCCCTCGCACGCCACGGAGTTGGGACTGGTGCAGGTGACGACGCCGTTGGGACAGCGGTCCAGGTCGGTGTTGGAGTCGCACGGCGTGCCGGCGTAGAGGCGGGTGCCGTCATTGAGCGTGAGCCACGCGTTCTCGTCGGTCTGGCCGTCGCAGTCATTGTCCACGCCGTCGCAGACCTCCTCCTGGCTGGTGTCACCCTGGCACTCCGAGAGGCTGTTGTTGACGCACACCACCGTGCCGTGGTCGCAGATGTCCACGTCCTCAGTGTCGCAGCTTTCACCCACCTGGCGTGGCACGCCGTTGGACAGCAGCGCGTAGTTCTCGTCGGTCTGGCCGTCGCAGTCGTCATCCCGCGCGTCGCACAGCTCGGCGGCGCCCGGGTGGACGTCCTCGTCAAGGTCGTTGCAGTCGCCGTTGTTGGTGACGCGGCCGGGCGGGATGGCGCCGGTGCAGCTCACCTGCGGCTGCGCGGTGGCGTCGCCGTAGCCGTCGGTGTCGACGTCCGGGTAGTGCGCGGAGCTGGCGAAGTTCTCGTCGGTCTGGCCGTCGCAGTCGTTGTCGACGCCGTCACAAACCTCCAGCGCGCCGGGGAACACGTCCTGCCGCGTGTCGTCGCAGTCGCCGCCGCCGTTGTCGCCGTTGGCGTAGCAGGTGGTGGGGACATGGCCGTCGTTGTCGTCGTCATTGCAGGGCAGGGGGGCCACGTTCACCGTGCGGCCGCAGCGCTCCGACGAGCCGGGCACGCACGCGGTGGGATGGTCCAGGCCCAGGTTGCGCGTGAGCACCGTGGTCTTGCCGCCGTTCTGCGGGCCCCAGTTGCTGGCACCGGCGATCTTCACCTGCGTGTTGGCGGCGTCCTGGGCGAGCGCGGGCGGCGTCCACAGGAACTGGATCCGCACCTCCTGGGTGCAGCCCACGCCCTGTCCGAACGAGGCGGCGGTGGGAGCGCGTCGCTGGAGGTGGCGGATTTCCCGGCCGGAGACCTGCGCGTCGGTGGTGCCGGCGGGGAGCGCCACGAGGCCGCCCTGGCCCGCACCGGTGACGCCGATGTTGAACCCCGCGCCCCCGCTCATGGCGTCGCCGGCGCAGAACTTGATGGTGACCGGATAGGTGACGGTGGGAGAGAACGCGTACGTCGCGGGATCGGCCACGCCGTCGACGACAAGGTCCGCGCGTGAGGGGTCGAACGGGCCGCCGTGGCAGTTCTTGCAGTACTGGCCGTTGTAGCCGGTGTAACCGGTGATGCCGTTGCGGTACGCGCGTGCGTCCCCGACGGAGACCAGCAGCAATCCGACGAACGCCGCGAGTCCCGCCCCCAGCTTCCAACGCGTCATGCCGGCTCTCCGCGCAAGAGATGCGGAGTATGCCGCAGGCCCATCCGGCGCCCAAGGTCGTCTCCGTCGGCGCGGTGTGGGTGCGCTGACTTCATGGGCGTGGGGGCGGATTGGGCGGCGGCTGCAGCGCACGCACGCGACGCTCGATGTCCGGGTCGGTGATGAGGTTCACGCGCACGCCCTCCACCTGCAGGAGCTCACGGACCTGCTGCTCGCTGACGCTGTTGGCCTTGGTGAGCACGCGGTCCAGGTTGTCCAGCACCTTGTTGGTCTTGGCGGTGGTCTGACGCAGCTCCGAGACGGCGAGCCGCAGGTCCTGGATGGCCAGCGTGGAGTTGTCCAGCGTGTTGGGGGCCTTCTTGATGGCGGCGGTGAGGCTGTCCTGCGGGATGGCGGCCAGCAGCTTGTCGACGCGGTCGGCGGTGGTCTCCACGCGGGTGAGGATCTCCGGGGAGCGCGTGCGCCAGTCGCGCAGGAGGATGCGCAGGTCCTGGCTGCTGTCGGTGAGCGCGCGTTGCAGGGTGCGCACGAACTCTGCGGTGTCCCGCGTGAGCGTGGTGAGGTCGGCGGCAAACTGCTTGGCGTCGGCGGTGCCGAGCACGGTGTCCAGGCGCGCCGCCGCGGTCTTGAGCGTGGGCGTGACGCTGTTGAGGCTGGCCACCAGCTCGGCGGCGCCGCGGATGACGCTGTCGATCTCGATGGTGGGGATGTTGTCGGCGAGCGTGGTGCCCGGCGCGGCGACGGGAGCGGGAGGCTCACCGGGATCCAGGTCCACGTACTTCTCGCCGAGCAGCGTCTTGGCGCGGACCGCGGCGCGCGCGTTCTGGTGGAGGATGAGGTCCGGCTCCAGCGCCACCGTGACGCGCGCCAGCTTGCCCTCAATGCTCAAACTGTCGACGACACCCACGGTCACACCGGCCACCGTGACGCGGTTGTCGCGTTGCAGGCCGAGCGCGCTGTCCATGAGGAAGTGGTAGGTGGCCGCGTTGCGCGGGGCATTGCCGCCCACGTGCAAGCTCAAGGTCACCAGCGCGGCCACGACGCTGACGGCAAACAGGCCGAGCAGGATGTCTTCACGACGGGACTCGTTCACGCGCCGACCGCTCTCAACGCCCAACGGGGGCGGAGCCGAGCGTAGTCGAAACGGGGTCTGCCCGCAGGTTTCCTGGCGTGCGGGGAACTCATGAGCGGATGACATCCAGCAGGTAGCGCCATCCACCAACGCGGTTGCGGACGCGACGCAGCGCGAGGGAGCAACCGAGGACCGCGCTGGTCTGGGTGTCCGCCGCGGCAGGCTCCTGGGACGTGTAGCCTCGCGGCGTGAGGGTCAGGATCTCGAATCTGAGCTCGTCGCCACGCGCGTCCACCAGCCAGTACTCCGGGATGCCGGCGAGCGCGTAGGCGTCACGAAGCAGCTTGAGGTCCTTGCGGGTGGAGGAGTCGCTCACCACCTCCACGACGAGGTCCGGCGTTCCCTCCAGCTCCTTGAATTCGTCCGTGCGCTCCACCCGCTCGATCTTTCGCAACCGTCCCGATTGCAGGGTGGCCCACGACGCGAAGATGAAATCCGGCTCGGTGCTGACTTGCGCGTCGGGGTGGGTGAACAAGACTCCGTCGGTGTACACCTCACCGAGATCCTCATCCTCGACGAACTGCCACAGGCGTGCGCTGATGGCGGTCTTCACCTTGTTGTGCGTTTCGATGGATTCCGGGCTCATCGCGACGAGCACCTCTCCGTTGACGAAAGTCGCCCTGAGCTTCTCCGGGACCTCGGGGGAATGCATCCAGGCACGGAAGCCCTCCAGCGTGAACGCAGAGCTGGGAAAACGAAGGCGGTCGCCGTCAAGGCTGAACGTGCCGGCTCCAGTCACCATGGCCAAGATCTAGCATTGCGACAGCGGCGTGGCCAACGCGGCAGTCGTCATCCCACGGCGCCGACGACGCTGCGCACCGTGGGCTCCACGACGCGCGCGCCGTTGCGGGATCGATAAGAGAACCACCGGTGGCTCAAGCCGCGTCTGGAAGGCACCAAGCCTTGCTTGTGCTCGGTGGCCCCGCTTCACGGCGCAAGGCTCGACGTTGGTGGCGCAGGGCGCGTGGCTTGAGATTGCGGCGTTTCGCGCGGTTTCGTCGTGGGCGCGCTCAGGAACGGAACTGGCGCAGCGGCTCGGCGTTGATGCGGCCGGTGTTGAGCAGCGCGTCCAACATGGTCCGGCCCGTGGCGGCGAGGAGGGAGAGCGACTTCAACGCCTGGCGCAGGTGCTTGATCCGCGGCGTGGTGGGGAGGTCCTCCAGGATCTCCAGCGCTTCCTGCAGCGCGCCCTCGAACCGACGCACCAGGCGCAGCTCCCGCTGGCGGATGACGTTGGTGACCATCTGCCAGATGTCCGTCTCCGCGCGCCACGTCTGGGCGCGGGTGCGCTTGGCGGCGCCAATCCGCAACGCCTCCTGCACCACGCCCCACTGCTTGAGCTCGGTCAGCGCCACACTGACGGCGGAGGCGCTCAGCTTGAGGCGGCTACCAATCTCCGCGGCGGTGAGCGGCTCGTCGGAGAGGTAGAGCACGGTCCAGATGCGGCCCAGGACGCGCTTGAAGCCCCAGAACTCCATCAGCGCGCCAACCTGGTCGGCCACCAGGAGCTCCACCTCGGAGATCAGCTCGTCTTCCTTGTGGGATGCCATGGGCACGAAGCTAACCCGATCCGAATGCGCGGCGACAACTCATGGGCGTCGGAGAAATTCCGAGAGGCCGTCAGAAGGACCCGGGCGCGGTCCTGCTCTCGGTCGTTGCGGCAGGTGAACCTGCACCTGGAAATGCACCAAGCCCCGCCCTCGTCGTCCGGCTGCACCACCTGGCCGTCGGCGGGGCTCTGCGTTGGTGGCGGTAGGTTGCGTGGCTTGAGCAAGCAACGATTCGGGCTGAGCCACGTCGCGACAACTCAGTGCGTCCGACGCGTCAGACCCTGACACACGGCGAGGAGCACCGTGCGCGCGCGGGAAGGCGGCAGCCCCTCGATGACGCGGGTGGTGGCCGTGGTCTCGCGCGTGGCTCCCAGCTGCGCCTCGGCGAGCGCCCCGGTGCGCGCCACCACGTGCGCCACAATGCGACCAAGCCGCTCCTCCGACGCGCCCTGGCGGAACGCACAACGCAACGCGCTCCGGTGCAGCGGGCTGCGCTCCAGCGCCAGGGCCAGCGGGTGGCTGATGGTGCCCTGCTTCACGTCGGCGCCCACGGACTTTCCCAGGCTCCGCGCATCACCGGAGAGGTCCAGCATGTCGTCGGTGATCTGGAACGCCACGCCCAGCCGCTCAAAGGCTTCACCCAGCTCCCTCACCTGCGCCGCGGGACCACCAGCGGTGATGGCCCCCAGCTCCGCGCACAGCCGCATGAGGGCGCCCGTCTTCAGCGCGCACACGTGCAGGGCCTCCGCCGCCGCCACCTCGACGTTGCCCCGGTTGCGCAGCTGGATGAGCTCACCCAGGACCAGTTGCTGCAACGCGTGCAGGGCGCGCTCCACCGCCTGGGGCCCAAGCCGGTGCGCCACTGTCATGGCGTGAACCACCAGCGCGTCTCCACCCAGCACCGCCGCGGCATTGCCAATGGCCGCCGCCGCACTGGGCGCGCCACGCCGCAAGGGCGCCTCGTCCACCACGTCGTCATGGAGCAGGGTGGACAGGTGGATGATCTCCACGAGCGCCGCCGCCTGCGTGCATTCCTCCCCGCCGGAACCGCCCAGCGCACGGTGCACCAGGCCGGTGAGCAGGGGACGCACCATCTTGCCGGGCCGGTCTGTCATCAGACGCGCCGCGGCGCCGCCGGGGCCGGGAAGCTGCTGCGCCACGTCCTCGATTCCGCGGCGCACACCCGCCATCTCCTCGGACAGCAGCAGCAGCGCGGCCTGGTGGGCTCGGGCGAACTCCTGGGCGTGGTCGGCGAGCTGGATCTGCACGGTTTGCTCAACTTTCACAAAGTTGTGAAACATGTGATGTTCTAGATGAGCCGAGGGCTCGTTTCAAGGGCGGTGACCATGGCGTTCATCCATCAGACCCGGGTGCGGTTCCACGAGGCGGATCCCGCCGGGATTGCGTTCTTTGCTGGCGTCCTGACGTGGTGCCACGTGGCCTACGAGGAGCTGCTGCAGGCGGCGGACCTGCCGTTGGCGCGGATCCTGGCGGAAGGTCGGTGGGCGCTGCCCCTGGTCCACGCCGAGGCGGACTACCGCCAACCGTGCCGCTATGGCGCCGAGGTGAAGGTGGAGGTGGTGGTGGCCGAGCTGGGCGATCGTCGCTTCACGCTGGCCTACCGGGTGCTGGGACCCGAGGGGGCATGCCTGGCCACCGCACGGACGGTGCACGTGGTGGTGGATCGCGGAAACGGTCGTCCCGCGTCCATTCCCGACGAGCTGCGGGCGGTCCTGGCGGCACATCAGGCGCCTCCCGCGTGAAGGAGTCGGTGCGCTTCCGCGCGGTCCAGCTTGCCCAGCGCATTCCGCGGCAAGGCCGGCACCACGACGAAACGCGTGGGAACCTTGAAGGCGGCCAGTCGTTGACGGCACCACGCGTGGAGGGCCCGCTCGTCGAGGTGGGTGCCGCGTGACACCACCAGCGCATGGGGAACGGAGCCCCAGGTGTCGTCGGGAGCGGGGAGCACCGCGGCGTCCAGGATGTCCGGATGCCGTGACAGCTGTTGCTCCACCTCCACGGGATAGACGTTCTCCCCGCCGCGGATGATCAGGTCCGTCCGCCGGTTCACGACGCGCAGACACCCGTCCTCCCCCAGGAAGCCCAGGTCCCCGGTGTGGAGCCAACCGTGGCGCAGGGCCGCGGCGGTCGTGGTTTCGTCGTCGAGGTGGCCGCGCATGAGCGTGGGACCGCGAACAAGGATCTCCCCCACCGTTCCCGCCGGAAGCGACGCACCCTGGGGACCCCCGATCCGCACCTCGACGCCGGGAAGGGGCGGGCCGGCGTGTTGACCGTGTTCACCAACGCGCTGGGTGCACACCTGGGAACACGCTTCCGTCAGCCCGTACGTCTGCACCACCGGCAGGCCGGCCTGTTGCGCACGGTCCCGCAGCCCCTCCGGCATGGGCGCGCCACCGACGAGAACGACGCGTAGGGCAGGCGCGGTCGCACGGTTCAGGCCGGCGTCCAAGAGGCGATGCAACATCGTCGGGACCACGCTCAGGTGGGTCACGCCGTCGTCGCGCAGCGCGGTCAGCACGCGGGCCTCGTCGAAGCGGGGCTCCAGCAGCAGCGTGGCGCCGTAGACCGCGCAACGCCACATCATCGCCAGGCCGCCGACGTGGAACAGCGGCAGGGTTCCCAGCCAGCGTTGCGTCGGCTGGGAGCCGAGACGCTGACCGGACGCTTCCGCGGAGGCGATGAACGCGCTGAGCGGGAGCATGGCTCCCTTGGGCGTGCCGGTGGTGCCGGAGGTGAACAGGATGGCCTGGATGTCGTCGGGATGGAGTTGGGTGCCGGGGTCCGCGTCGTCGGGCGGAGGCGTGTGGAGATCAAGCGCGTTGGACACCACAGGGCGCAGCTCCGGTGAGGCCAACGTGACGACGGGTTTCACGCGTTGGAGCAGCGGTCCGAGCTCCGCGGCGGTGAGTCGCGCATTCAACGGGACGGCCACCGCTCCCAGCCGCGCCAGCGCGAAGTGGGCCGCCACGACGGAAGGATGGTTGTGGGAGAGAAGGGCAACGCGGTGTGAACGCCGGACACCGTGCCGCTTGAACGACGTCACCCAGCGGCCCACCTGCCGGTCCAGCGCTGCGTAGGTGGTGACAACACCGTACCAGACGAGCGCGGGGCTCTCCGGGTGGCGCACCGACGCAGCGTGGACCGGGCAGATCACAGCATCAACCCCAACGACAACAGCGCTCCCATCACGACGTGCAGCCGGGCCGTACCGGCGAGCGCACCGTTGAGCGCGGCACCGCGCTGGGCCAGCACCACGCGCGCCGGAGGAACCGCGAAGGGCACACCCAGCAGGCCCAGCAGGATGGCCCGGTGGTCCGGGAGCAACGCCAGGAGCGCCAGCGGCGTCACCACCGCCACGACGAGGAGGAACACGTACTGCACACGCGTCAGTCGCTCGCCCAGCCTCACGGCCAGGGTGCGCTTGCCGCATTTCTGGTCTGTTGGAATGTCGCGAAGGTTGTTCACCACAAGGAGGGCGGTGGCCACCGCGCCCACGCCCAGCGACGCCACGACGGGAAGCGCGGTCACCGTCCCGGTCTGCAGGTAGTACGTCCCCACGACGGCAACCGGGCCGAAGAACACGAACACGAAGACGTCACCGAGCCCGTGATAGGCCAGGGGCCAGGGGCCGCCCGTGTACGCGTATCCGCTGAGCAACGAGAGGATCCCCACGACGACGATGGGCCATCCCCCGTGCATGGCGAGGTAGAGGCCCACCAGCAGCGCGGCCGCGAAGCAGGTGGCTGCCGCGGCGCGAACCGTGGCGGGACTCAAGAGGCCCATCTGGGTGACGCGGGGCGGGCCCATGCGCTCGGCGTTGTCGGCGCCGCGCAGGTGGTCCGCGTAGTCGTTCACCAGGTTGGTGCCGATCTGGATGAGCACCGCACCCAGCAACGCGGCGAACGCGAGCGGGGGACGGAACGCACCGTCGTGCGCCGCGGCCGCGGTGCCCACCATGACGGGAACCAGACTTGCCGCCAAGGTGCGCGGACGGGTGGCCATCAGCCACGTGGTCAACGCTCCTGGCGACGTCATCGCGGGCGCTGCGCTCACGGCAGCCTCGGGAACTTCTTGAAGTCCGGCTTGCGACGCTCAAGGAAAGCGGTCTTCCCCTCCTTGGCCTCCTCCGTCATGTAGTAGAGGAGCGTGGCGTTGCCCGCGAGCTCCTGGATGCCCGCCTGTCCGTCGAGACCGGCGTTGAACGCCGACTTCAGCAGGCGCAGCGCCATGGGGCTCTTGCTCAGCATGTCGCGGCACCAGGCCACGGTCTCCTCTTCCAGCTTCTCCAGCGGGACCACCACGTTCACCAGTCCCCACTGCAGGGCCTGCTTGGCGTCGTATTCACGGCACAGGAACCAGATCTCCCGCGCGCGCTTCTGGCCAATCACCGACGCCAGGTAGGACGCACCAAAGCCGCCGTCGAAGCTGCCCACCTTGGGGCCCGTCTGCCCAAAGCGCGCGTTCTCCGCCGCGATGGTGAGGTCGCACACGACGTGGAGCACGTGCCCGCCGCCAATGGCGTATCCCGCCACCATGGCCACCACGGGCTTGGGCAGCGAGCGGATCTGCTTCTGGAGATCCAGGACGTTGAGACGGGGCACGCCGTCATTGCCCACGTAGCCCGCGTGACCGCGAACGCGCTGGTCGCCGCCGGAGCAGAACGCGAGGTCACCCTCACCGGTGAGGATGATGACGCCCACCTCGGGATCTTCGCGCGCTTCGACGAAGGCCTGGCTCAACTCGAAGAGCGTCTGCGGACGGAACGCGTTGCGGACCTCGGGACGGTTGATGGTGATCTTGGCAATGCCCTCGAGCTTCTCGTACTTGATGTCCTCGAAGTCACGGACCTTCTTCCAGGGGAACTTCATGTTGGGCTCCTGGAGACCGACGAGGCCTCCGCAGTGGGAAAACACGTGCGAAGGAAGCCCGCGACGTCACTCGCATAGGCTTCCGCGCACTCGAGGTGTGGGGTGTGTCCGCACGGCAGCATCACGCGACGAGCGTGCGGCAAGGCGGCTTCCATCTCACGCGCGATTCTTGTGTAGCGTTCGTCGTGCTCGCCGTGGACGAGGAGGGTGGGGCACGCGATCTCGTCGAGACGATGCCAATAGGACGGCTGAGCGCCGACGGAGAGCAGGCGAAGCGCACGCGCGAGCTGTGACGCGGAGTGCGTGAGACGAAGCGCGCGCAGGAGGTCCTGTTGCTCGGCGGGGAGCGTCCGCAGGCCGGCAAGCACCGGTTGCTGCTCCCACTCGCGCAGGAACGCGGGCACGCCCAGGTGCTCGATGCGGGTGGCCAGCTCGTCGTCACCGACCCGGCGCGCCGCGCGCTCGGCGTCATCCGCCAGGCCAGGGGAACCACTCTCAAGGACCAGTGCGCTCACCAGCCGTGGTCGCAACACCGCCATGGCCAGCGCCACGCGGGCGCCCAGGGAGTACCCGATGACGACGAACGGACCGCCGAAAGTGTCGTGGGCGATGGCCGCGAGGCGCTGTGCCGTGTCCTCGAACGAGGTCGCGGTGTCGGCGGGAGAGGAGCCGTGGCCCGGCAGGTCGACGGCGATGGCCCGGACGAGTGGAGCCCACGCTTCCTCGTGGACGCGCCATGCGGCCTTGGCGTGCGTGAAGCCGTGGAGGAGCAGGACGGGAATGGGGCCGCTGCCCCAGGACTCGGTGGCCAGCATCACGCGCCCTCCACCGCGGCGCGCGCAGCAGCCCACCAGTGTTCATGCTGCGCAACCGTCTGTGCCCCGTCGACGACGATCTCCACGACGTGGACGCCGCCCTCGAGCGCCTCGCGCATGCACGCGGTCAGCTCGGCAGGGGTGGTTGGTTGGTGGTGACGTGCGGATGCCACGCGCGCAACGTCGACCATGGACACCCCGGGCGGCATGGCGAACAAGGACTCGAAGTGTTCCGGGAAGCGCCCAATGGGAAGAAACGAGAAGATCCTCCCGCCGCCGTTGTTGATGACGACGACGACGAGCGACAGGCCCAGCCGCGCTCCCCACACCAGGCCGCCCAGGTCGTGCAGGAGCGTGGTGTCACCCGTGAGCAGGACGGTACGAGCGCCCGTGGCCGCCACGCCAAATGCCGACGAGACGATGCCGTCGATGCCCGCCGCGCCGCGATTGGCCAGGACGCGCAGCGAGCTGTTTCGTGACGACGAGAACGCGTCCAGATCCCGGATGGGCATGCTGCTGGAGACGAACAGTGTGCTTCCCTCCGGCGTGACTGACGACACGATGCGCGCCACCGCGGGCTCGGTCAGCGTCTCCTCGCGACCGGTCTGCTCGTCGAGTGCGGCGCTCACGCGTAGGTCGCACTCGCGCCAGCGTGCGAGGTACTCGGGGGAAACCCGGACCGGGAGGTCGACGAGGGAACGACACCACGCGGCAGGGTCACCCTCCAGCACCAGCGACGCCGCGTGGCCAGGATCCACCACCTCGCCATTCTCGGAGAAGTTGACGACGGTGGCGCCACTGTCGACGAGACCCTGAAGGACGCGCGTGGTCACCCGACCGCCGAACTTCAGGATGACCTCGGGCGCCAGCGTTTTCGCAGCTGGACAGCGCAACACCGCCTCGTAGTGCGCAATCACTGGAGCGGCGGAGTCGCCGTGGCGGACGCCGGAAGCTGCCTCCGCAAGAAGGGGGACGTTCCACCGGGCGGCAAGGGTGCGTAGCGCGTCGGGTAGACCATCCTGCGCGTCGCGCGGCGCGGCCAACAGCAGGATGCGGCCCCTTCCCGTGACGATGTCCGCCACACGTCCGGCGTCCATCACGTGGTGACGCGTGGTCAGGGTGTGAGGCGGTGTGAACTGCGTTGCAGCGTCGAGAAGGCCGGCGGGGAGTGATTCTTCCGTCGGTGCAAGGGGCTCGCGCAGCGGAACATTGAGGTGGGCCACGCCGCGAGAAAGGTGGGCCGCGCGGGACACGGTGGCGCGAAGGTGACGCAACGCGCCGGCGTCCATCACGGGCGCGCCCACGTCGGCGAAGAAGCGCGTGTAGCGCCCATAGAGGTGCTGCTGGTCCACCGTCTGCGACGCACCGAACCCGTGGAGCTCCGGCGGCCGGTCCGCCGTGACGACGACGAGCGGGACATCGCTCAGGTGCGCTTCCATGACCGCGGGAAGGAAATGCGCGCCCGCCGTTCCCGACGTGCACACGACCATGGCGGGGCTGCCCGAGGCCTTGCCGATGCCCAGGGCCAGGAATGCGGCGCTGCGCTCGTCGGGAACGGGCCAGCACCGGATGCCACCGTGGGAGCCACACGCCACCGCCAGGGGCGCGGAGCGGGAGCCCGGACAGATGACCGCGTGGCGCACACCGGAACGCGCAAGCTCGTCGACGATGACGCCGGCCCAGAGGTACTGGCTGTTAGGCGCGCGCATGCACAGCTCCTTCCGACGCACGCAGCGCCTCCAGCATGGGAATGGCCTTGCGCTCCGTCTCGTCCCATTCGGCCGCGGGCGTGGATCCATCGACGATTCCCGCGCCCACGAAGACCCGCGCGCGATTCCCGTCGACGAGAGCGCAACGAAGTGCCACGCACAGGTGCAATCCGCCGCCTCCCAGGCAGCCCACCGGCCCCGCGTACCAACCACGCGCGAGCCCCTCCGCCTCGGAGATCAGGCTCAACGCCGCCGCACGGGGAACGCCGCCCACCGCGGGAGTGGGGTGGAGGCCGAGCGCCACGTCCATGGGATGCACCTGGGGCCGCAGGATCCCCGTGATCGGCGTGTGCAGGTGCCACACGTTGGGCAGCTTCATCACCGACGGGAACGTGGGCGCGTCCACCGAGATGCACTGCGGACGCAGCGTCTCCGCCACGGCGTCCACCACGAGCTCGTGCTCGAGATGCTCACGGGCTCCGAAGGTGCCGTCGTGCGGCGGCCGTGAGCCGGCCAGTGCATCCGCCCAGACCTGGCGGTCTTCCACGCGACAAAGCACCTCCGGCGTTGCACCGACGAGAAACGCGCCACCCGGAGCGCGGTGCAGGTAGATGCGGCAATGCGGATAGGCGCGCCCGAGATGCTGGAGAAGCGCCAGCGGGTCCCAGGGCCGCGCACCTTGCGCATCCTTGGCGCGGGCCACCACCACCTTCCGCACCGTCCCGCCGCGAATGGCCTGCAGGGCGCGCGTGACCAGGTCATCCCAGTGTTCGCGTGTTTCGGTGACTCCAAGATCCACGGAAAGCGGTGAATGCGCGGGAGCGTTTGCCTGCGTGGCTCCGGGCCGGAAACGGGTCAGCCACGTCGCACCATCCCGTCGCCAGAGGAGCCGCTCAGGAACGACGAAACGCGCAACACCGAAACCGCTCCACAGGCCCCGACCCTGCGCCGGCGCGAAGGCCACGCCGCCAAACCAGGGACCCGGCATTCCCGGGACGGGCGCGGGACTGTCACACAGCGGTGCCAGCAGCTCGCGCAGCGCGGAGTGCGACGGGACCACCACCTCGTGGGCCACGCCGAACCCCAGCGCCCACTCGTCCTGCGCGGGCGACGCCCAGGCCACCACGGGGACGCCATGGTCATGGGCCACCGCCAGGGGATGCGGATCTCCCGGGACACGGTTCGTCGTGGATTCCAGACCAGGTGCATCCATCCGGAACGCTCCTGCGCTTGCCGCGGACCTTCATAAGGGATATTCATGCGTATCGCAATCTTCACAAAGTTGTGAAACAACTGGAGCGGGCGTCATGAGCGAACTTCTCACCGGTGCGACCACGACCGTTGCGCAAGGCGGCGAGCCGCGACTGGGCATGCGGGGCGCCAGGACCGGGACCACGGTGGTGGATGTGTCCGGGGTGCCGTTTGGTGGGACGGGTTTTGTCGTCGTGGCGGGGCCCTGCGCCATTGAGTCACCGAGCCAGCTGGAAGCGGTGGCGCACGCCGTGGCGGGGCAGGGCGCCAACATGCTGCGCGGTGGCGTCTACAAGCCGCGGACCAGTCCGTACGCGTTCCAGGGCTTGGGGGATCCCGCCGCCCTGATGTTGCGCGACGCGGGACGTCGACACCGCATGCCCGTGGTGGCCGAGGTCATGGAGTGCGCGCAGGTGGCCATGCTGGCCGAGCACACCGACCTGCTGCAGGTGGGCGCGCGGAACATGCAGAACTTCTCCTTGCTCAAGGAGCTGGGCATGGTGCGTCGTCCCGTGCTGCTCAAGCGCGGCTTCGCCAACACCGTGCAGGAGTGGCTGCTGGCCGCGGAGTACGTCCTGGCGGGCGGAAACCCCAACGTGATCCTGTGCGAGCGCGGCATCCGCACCTTCGAGAGCGAGACGCGTTTCACGCTGGACCTGGCGTCGGTGGCGGTGGTGAAGCGGAGGTCGCACCTGCCGGTCATCGTCGACCCCTCGCACGCGACGGGAGACCGGGACCTGGTGGTGCCCATGGCGTTGGCCGCCGCGGCCGCGGGCGCGGATGGTCTCCTCGTGGAGGTGCACACCGACCCCGACCACGCGCTCTGCGACGGGCCCCAGGCGTTGACGCCGCCCATGTTCGCGGATCTCATGACGCGGTTGCGCGCGGTGGTGGCCGCGTGTGGGCGCAGCGTGGTTCCCACGATGTCGCGCACGGTGTTGGAGCACGCATGAGCACGCAGGTTCGCGAGATGTTCACGGCCATCGCGGGTCGATATGACCTGGCCAATGAAGTCCTCTCCATGGGGATGCACCGGTTGTGGCGTCGGAAGGCGGTGCAGCTGAGTGGCGTGCAGCAGGGGCAGCGCGTGCTGGACTGCGCCACCGGCACCGGCGACCTGGCGATGCAGTTCAAGCGCGAGGTGGGTTCGTCGGGTGAGGTGGTGGGGACGGATTTCTGCGCCGCCATGCTGGACCAGGCCCCCGCCAAGGCCCAGGCCGCGGGGCTGGACATCCGCTTCGAGATTGCCGACGCGCAGAAGCTGCCGTACGCGCGTTCCTCGTTTGACGTGGCGTCCATTGCGTTCGGGGTGCGCAACGTCGAGGACCCCGCGAAGTGCATGGCGGAGATGGCGCGCGTGGTGCGGCCAGGCGGGCGCGTGGTGGTGCTGGAGTTCGGGCAGCCGTCCGGCGTGTTTGGCGCGCTGTACCGGTTCTACAGCCGTCGGGTGTTGCCGCGCGTGGGTGGGCTGCTGAGTGGGAACCGCTCGGCGTACGAGTACCTGGACCGCACCGCGGGCGCGTTCCCGTGTGGGGAGGCGTACCTGGAGATCATGCGGGGCACCGGTGCGTACCGGGAGTGCCGCGCCACGCCGCTCATGTTCGGCGCGGTCTACGTGTACGTTGGCGTTGTGGCGTAGCGACGATTTGGACGCCCCGGCGTCGACGAACACCTAAGGGGCTGAGTCAAGATAAGTTGCCCACCTGGTCCTGATCGCCTCCAGTGGACCACGACCTGGAGTGCGGCGGGCCCTCGCCGCCCTGGTCAGCGTCGAGCGGTTTGGACAACCGTCAAGGATCCACGCGCCACGAGACAACGCCTCGCCCGACGTCATTGAGTCCCAGGGCTGTTCGCCACGCTGTGAACGCGCTCGGCGCTGGCCAGGGCGGCGAGGGCCCGCCGCACTCCAGGTCGTGGTCCGCTGGAGGCGGTCAGGGACCACGTGTCCAGATTGTTCTGACGCAGCCCTTACAGCGGTTCCCGTTCGAGTTGACCGTGGTTCCGTCACGGGGAACGCACCGGCGGCTCAAGCCGCGTCTGGAAAGACACCAAGCCTTGCCTCGCATCCCGCCTGCCTCATTGGGCCGCGCAAGGCTCTGCGTTGGCGACATAGGGTGCGTGGCTTGAGAATGTGACGTTCCAGGGTCTCGTCGACAACCTGGATGCTGCGAACCACGTTCCCCAACGCCACCAACGTAGAGCCTTGCGCGGCCCAATGAGGTAAGCGGGATGCGAGGCAAGGCTTGGTGCCCTTCCAGACGCGGCTTGAGCCGCCCGTGCGTTCCCCGCGACGGAATCACGGTCAACCCGAACGGGAACTGCTGTAATCTTAGGTGTTCGCCGGCCTCGCCGACGTGCGCAGATCCTGCAACCGGATCACCGCCGGCGTGCCATTGCGCACGCGCGCGAGTGACACCGCCAACGCGTGGGCCGCGCGCATCGTGGTGAAGTACGCCACGCCGCGCTGGAGCGCCTCCCGACGGAGCGTGTAGCTGTCCGCCACGTCCGCCGGTCCACTCGTGGTGTTGACCACCATGGTGACCTTGCCTTGCGTGATGGCCGCCACGACGTGGTTTCCACCTTCGCGCACCTTGTTCACCACCTCGACGGGAATGCCCGCGGCCTTGATGGCGCCCGCCGTGCCCTTGGTGGCCAGGACCTGGTAGCCCAGCCCGCTCAGCGTGCGCGCCACGTCGATAGCCTGCGGCTTGTCCGCGTCCTTCACGGAGATGAACACCGCGCCTCTCTCCGGCAGCACCTGACCCGCGGCCACCTGGCTCTTGTAGAACGCTCCCGCGAAGTCCTCCGCGAGTCCCATGACCTCGCCCGTGGAGCGCATCTCCGGGCCCAGCAGCGTGTCCACGCCGGGGAACTTCAGGAACGGGAACACCGCCTCCTTCACCGCCACCCAGCCGCTCGGGGTGGGCTCGGTCACGCCCAGCTCGCGCAGCGTCTTGCCGGCCATGATCTGCGCCGCCAGCGCCGGGATGGGAACCCCCACCGCCTTGGCCACGAATGGAACGGTGCGGCTGGCGCGCGGATTCACCTCAATCACGTAGACATCCGTGCCCTGCACCGCGAACTGACCGTTCATCAGCCCCACCACGCCAAGCTCCAACGCCAACGCCCGCGCCGCACGCTTGACCTCGTCAATGGCGGACTGCGGGAGCGAGAACGGCGGAATGGCGCACGCGGAGTCACCGCTGTGGATGCCCGCCTCCTCGATGTGCTCCATCACTCCAACGACGACGGCGTCCTTCCCGTCGGCGAGCACGTCCACGTCGATCTCGATGGCGTTGGAGAGGAACTGGTCCACCAGCACCGGGTGCTCCGGGCTCGCATCCAGCGCCGCGCCGACGTAACGCGTGAGCGCCGCGTCGTCGTAGACGATCTCCATGGCCCGTCCGCCGAGCACGTAGCTCGGACGCACCATGAGTGGGTAGCCAAGCTGTCGCGCCAGGTTCAACGCGTCCTGCACACTGCGCGCGGTGCCGCTGCGAGGCTGGCGCAATCCCAGTTTCTCGACGAGCTCCGCGCTGCGACCACGGTCCTCCGCGCGGTCAATGGCATCCGCGCTGGTGCCCCAGATCTTCACCCCCGCGGCCAGCAGCGAGCGGGCCAGCTTGAGCGGAGTCTGCCCGCCCATCTGCACAATCACGCCTTCCGGCTTCTCCGCCCGCACGATCTCCAGGACGTCCTCGAGGGTGAGCGGCTCGAAGTAGAGGCGGTTGCTGATGTCATGGTCCGTCGACACCGTCTCCGGATTGCAGTTGATCATCAGCACCTCGAAGCCCAGCTTCTGCAGCGCCAGCGACGTGTGCACGCAGCAGTAGTCGAACTCGATGCCCTGGCCGATGCGAATGGGACCACCGCCCAGGATCACCACCTTGCGGCGGTTGGTGGGGTCCACCTCGCTGCCGTCGAGTGGCTTGCCGTGGCGCATCAGTGGCGTTTCGTAGGTGCTGTACAGGTACGGCGTGCTGGCCTCGAACTCCGCGGCGCAGGTGTCCACGCGCTTGTACGTGGGCAGCACGCCCAGCTCCACACGACGGTCGCGCACCGCCTGCTCGCTGGTGCCGGTGAGCTCGCCGAGACGACGGTCGGAGAAGCCCATCTGCTTGAGATGACGGAGCGCGGCGGCGTCCATCTGCTGCAGGACGTTCGCGCTCTGGCCGCTGCCCACTGGCACGTCGGCGCGCGCGCGCTCCAGGCGCAGCTCCTCCTGCACCACCGCGGCAATCTCGTGCAGGAACCACGGGTCGATGGCGGTGAGGCTGTGCAGTTTCTCCACGCTCATGCCGCCGCGCAGGGCGCGGGCAATGTGCCAGAGGCGCTCCGGCGTGGGACGGACCAGGTGTTGCTCCAGCTCCTCGTCGGGGACGTGGCGGGCCCCGGCCAGGCGCGCGTCACGACGGTTGGCGCGGTCCGGCTCGAACCCGTGGGAGCCCACCTCGAGGGAGCGCAGCACCTTCTGCATGGCCTCGCGGAACGTGCGCCCCATGGCCATGGCCTCACCCACGCTCTTCATCTGCGTGGTGAGCTCGGGGGAAGCGCCCGGGAACTTCTCGAACGCGAAGCGCGGGAACTTCACGACGATGTAGTCGATGGACGGCTCGAACGCGGCGCGCGGGGAGGGTCCATCCTGCGTGCGGTTCACCTGGATGCGGCCGGCCTTGCCGTGCGGATTGACGATGCTGTTGGGCAGCTCGTCGAGCGTGTAGCCCACGGCCAGCTTGGCCGCGACGCGCGCAATGGGGAAGCCGGTGGCCTTGCTGGCCAGCGCGGAGGAGCGGCTCACGCGCGGGTTCATCTCGATGATGATCATGCGCCCGTCGCGCGGGTTGATGGCGAACTGCACGTTGGAGCCACCCGTCTCGACGCCAATGGCGCGGATGCAACGGATGGCCCCGTCGCGCATGTGCTGGTACTCGCGGTCGGTCAGCGTCAGCGCCGGCGCCACCGTCACCGAGTCCCCGGTGTGCACACCCATGGGGTCAATGTTCTCGATGGAGCAGATGATGACGACGTTGTCCGCGCGGTCGCGCACCACCTCCAGCTCGTACTCCTTCCAGCCGAGCACGCTCTCCTCGATGAGCACCTGGCCCGAGGGACTCTGCGCGATGGCGAACGCCACCATGCTGTCCAGCTCCTCACGCGAGCGCGCGATTCCGCCGCCGCTGCCGCCGAGGGTGAACGAGGGACGCAGCACCGCGGGCAGCCCGATCTTCTCGACGATCTCGCGCGCCTCCTGCACGCTGCGCGCAATGCCGGAGCGCGGAACCTGCAGGCCAATCTCCTGGACGATGCGGCGGAACTCCTCACGGTCCTCCGCGGCGTGGATGGCCTTGAGGTTGGCGCCAATGAGCTGGACGTTGTGGCGGGCCAGCACGCCCTTCTCACTGAGCGCCACCGCCAGGTTCAGCGCGGTCTGACCGCCCATGGTGGGGAGCAGCGCGTCGGGCTTCTCCCGCTCGATGACACGCTCCAGGAACGGGACCGTCAGCGGCTCGACGTAGGTGGCGTCGGCGAAGCCGGGGTCGGTCATGATGGTGGCGGGGTTGCTGTTGCACAGCACCACCCGGTAGCCCTCCTCCTTGAGGGCCTTGCAGGCCTGCGTCCCGGAGTAATCAAACTCCGCACCCTGACCAATGACGATGGGGCCGGAGCCCAGGAGAAGCACGGTTTTGATGTCGGTCCGTCGAGGCATGGCGGGGGCCCGGTAGCAAAGTAGGCTTCCCGGTTCAATGCGGAAGAAGCTGCGCCCGCGGCGACGGCTACGCCACTTGCCCGGACCTCGACGTCGGGGCAGGCTCCCGGGCGGACGGGAGTGGACGAACAGGAAGTCAGAATGCAGAAGTCAGAAGTCAGAGTGGCGTGACGGCGCGCCCCATTGCTCACCGAGGGTTGTCTCCGCCTTCCCTTCTGACGTCATACTTCTGGCTTCCTTTCTGCCCCTTCCGACGTCGTCCCCGGGGCCAACCCCCGCAACAAGGAGCTCGCGATGGCACAAGGTGATCAGCAGCCTCTGGGTAGTGAGCAGCGTCCCCTGCGGGTGGCGGTGGTGGGCGCCGGGCCGAGCGGTTTCTACGCCGCCGAGGCGCTGCAGCGGCAGAAGGACCTCAAGGTGGAGGTGGACATCCTGGACCGTCTCCCCACGCCCTATGGCCTCGTGCGCGGCGGCGTGGCGCCGGACCACCAGAAGATCAAGAGCGTGGTCCGGGTCTACGAGAAGATTGCCGCCACGCCGGGCGTGCGCTTCTACGGCAACGTGCAGTTCGGTCGTGACATCATGCTCCCGGACCTGCACAAGCTCTACGACCACGTCCTCTTCGCCGTGGGCTCCGAGAAGGACCGCCGCATGGGCATCCCCGGCGAGGACCTGCAGGGCAGCCACTCCGCCACCGCGTTCGTGGGCTGGTACAACGGGCACCCCAGCCACCGTGACCACGACTTCAAGCTCGACGTGGAACGGGTGGCCGTCATTGGCGTGGGCAACGTGGCCATGGACGTGACCCGCATCCTGGCCAAGAGCGCGGACGAGCTGGGCAAGACCGACATTGCCCACCACGCCCTCGACGAGCTGAAGCGCAGCAAGGTGAAGGAGGTGCTGGTCTTTGGACGTCGTGGACCGGCGCAGGCTGCGTTCTCCCCGGCGGAGATCAAGGAGATTGGTGAGCTGGAAGGCGTGGACCTGGTGGTCCGCACCGACGAGTTGGAAGCCGACCTCAAGCTCAGGGACGCCGTGGAGCCGGAGACGCGCAAGAACCTGGAATACCTCGAGGAGCGGGCCAAGCACGGCGAGGGCAGCGCGGCGCGCAAGGTGCGGCTGCGTTTCTTCCTGTCACCGGCGGAGATCGTGGGCGCGAACGGACGCGTGACGGCGGTGAAGATGGAGCGCACCAAGGTCACCACCGACGAGAAGGGCAACCAGAAGGCGCGCGGCACCGGCGAGTTCGAGACGTTCCCGGTGGGCCTGGTGTTCCGCTCCGTGGGTTACCTGGGCGTGCCGCTGCCGGGTGTGCCGTTTGACGCCGAGAAGGGGAACCTGCCCAACGCGGGCGGGCGCATCGTCGACGAGGGTGGGAAGCACATCCCCGGTCTGTACGTGGTGGGCTGGGCCAAGCGTGGCCCCTCCGGGCTCATTGGCACCAACCGCCTCGACGCCATTGAAACCGTGAAGCTGATGCTGGAAGACGCCACCGGGAAGCAGGCCGAGGTCAGTCCGCACAAGACCGTGAAGGCCGCCGAGGATTTCCTCCGCGAGCGGCAGCCGCACCTCGTCACGTTCGCGGATTGGCAGCGGCTCGACAAGATCGAGGTGGAGCGCGGGCAGCCCGCGGGGAAGATTCGCGAGAAGTTCACGCGCGTCAACGAGATGCTCGACGCCATTTTCCGCTCACGGTGAAGGAACCACGACGACACGGAGGCTGGCGTGGAGAAGATTGTCCGCAAGGAACGTTTGATTCCCGGGCCGCTGCAGGATGTCTGGAACGCGTGGACCACGTCGGACGGGGCCACCACGTTCTTCGCTCCCAAGGCGAAGATCGAGCTGCGGCTGGGTGGCGCGTACGAGCTGTACTTCAACCTCGACGAGAAGGAGGGGCGCAAAGGCTCCGAGGGGATGCACGTGCTCTCGTTCGTGCCGGGGGAGATGCTGTCCTTCGAGTGGAACTCTCCGCCGGAGTTCTCCGTCCGCAGTGAACGCGGCATGTGGGTCACCGTGTTCCTGGAGCAGGCGCACGGGTGGAATACGCGCGTGCGGCTGGTGCACCTGGGGTTTGGCAACGGCGAGGAGTGGGACCGCGTCCACGCGTACTTTGACCGGGTCTGGGATGTGGTGCTGCGGCGTTTGGAGCACCGGTTCCAGAAGGGGCCCGTGGATTGGCGTTGGCCGCCCACGTGACCGTGGTGGAATGTCGACGGGTTCAGGACGGCAAGAAGGTTGCGCTCCTGCCCCGTGACGACGGGAATCAGCCCGTGTTGCGCATTCCGGCGGCAATGCCGTTGATGGTGATGAGCAACGCGTCGTTCAGGCCCTCGTCGCTGGCGCCGGCGCGGAGCCGACGGAGCAGTTCCACCTGCAGCAGGTTGATGGGGTCCACATAGGGATTGCGCACGTCGATGGAGCGGCGGAGCACGGGGTTGTTCTCGACGAGGCGCTTGTGTCCGGTGAGTCGCAGCGTGCAGCGGATGGCGGTGTCCAGGCGGGCCCGCATGTCGGAGGCCAGCGCCTGCAGCTCCCCGCTGACGAGACGTTTGTCGTACTGCGCGGCGATGCGCGCGTCGCACTTGGCGAGCACCATCTCGATGAGGTCGATGGTGGACTGGAAGAACGGCCAGTGCTCGTACATGTCCTTCAGCTCGGACTCGAGCCCCTGCGCGATCGCCTCGTCGACGGCCTCACCCACGCCGAGCCACGAGGGGAGCATCAGGCGCGTCTGCGTCCACGCGAAGATCCACGGAATCGCGCGCAGTGACTCGACCCCGCCCGAAGCAGTGCGCTTGGCCGGACGACTGCCGATGTTGAGTGCGCCGAGCTCCTGCACCGGCGTGGCCTGACGGAAATACGTCACGAACCGCGGGTCCTTCCGCACGACGCCACGGTACGCCTGGCACGCCGAATTGGAGAGCTTCTCCATCAGCTCACGCCACCGCGCGCTCGGTGCCTTGGGCGGAGTCATCGTCGCCACCAGGGTTGCGGTGGCGTACAGCTCCAGCGTGCGGTGCGCGATTCCCGGCAGGCCGAACTTGGCCTGGATCATCTCGCCCTGCTCGGTGACGCGCAGGCTTCCGTTCACGGTGCCCGGCGGCTGCGAGAGGATGGCAAGGAAGGTGGGACCGCCACCACGACCAACACTTCCGCCGCGGCCATGGAACAACGTGAGCTGCACATCCTGTTCGCGGCACGCCGCGGCAACATCCTCCTGCGCCTTGTACAGCTCCCACGCTGCGGTGAGTCGCCCGGCATCCTTGGTGGAATCCGAGTAGCCGATCATCACCTCCTGCTTGCCCTGGATGTGCTCGCGGTACCAGGGAATGGACAGCAGCGCGCGAATGGTGCCGCCGGCGTGGCGCAGGTCATCCACCGTCTCGAAGAGTGGCACCACGCGCAACGGTTTCCTGATGCGCGCCTCCCGCTGCAACAACTCCACCGCCAGCACGTCCGACGGCGACGTAGCCATGGAGATGACATACGCACCGAGCATGCTGTGCACCTCGGCGGCAACGCGGAAGGTCTCGAGCACGTCGCGCACGCGGTCGCTCGTCGGGAGATCCGGCGGAATCAGTGGACGACGGCCCGACAGCTCCGTGACCAGGAACTCCTGGCGCTTCTTCTCATCCCAGCTGGCGTAGGAGCCCAGTCCCAGGTGGGTGGTGACGGCGTCGAGCGCCTCGGTGTGGCGGGAGGACTCCTGGCGCAGGTCCAGCTTCACCAACCCCAATCCAAAGCACGCAAGGCGACGGATGATGTCCAGCAGTCTCCCGTCGGCAATGAGGCCCGCGCCGGAGCCGTGCAGGGAGCGGTGGCACAACAGCAGGTCCTCCGCCAGCGGTCCTTCCTCGACGTAGATCTCGCCCTCCGGCGGCGTCTGGCCCTGCAGCAACGCCTCCAGGTGCGCCAGCGTCCGACGGAGCTTATCCCGGATGGGTGCGAGGAACGCGCGGTACGGTTCACGTGCATCACCCACGCGGGCGCGCAGCTCGTCGGTGCAGCGGATGTTGGAGAGCTCACCGCGCAGCTGCTGGATCTCGCGCAGGAACAGCGTGCAGCCCATGACCCGCGCCAGCAGGCACACCCGTCGGGTCACCTCCGGCGTCACGTTGGGGTTTCCGTCGCGGTCACCGCCCATCCACGAGCCGAAGGTGATGGGTTGCGCCAACGGCGGGAGCGCGCGACCGGTGGCCTGCTGCAGCGCGACGTCGACGCTGCGGAGGAAGCGCGGGACCGCGTCCCACAGGATCTCCTCCAGGACCACCAGGCCGCCACGCGCCTCGTCGACGGGCGTAGGCCGTTCACGACGGATCTCGTCGGTCTGCCAGATGGAGATGACCTCGCGTCGCAGTGCGTCCAGGGTTTCCTTCCGCTCCAGCATGGTGAGGTCGGGGCGGTCGCGGAGCTCAAGCGCCTGGGCCACGCGGTTGTGCTTGTGCAGCAGCGTGCGACGCGCCACCTCCGTGGGATGCGCGGTGAGGACAAGCTCGACGCGCTGGTGACAGACGGCGTGATACAGCGCGTCCGCGGTGATGCCCTGCTTGAGGAGACGCGCAAAGACCTCCTCGCAGGAGCCCGGCTGCGGAGGTGTGTCCTCGCGCGCGGCGTACTGACGGGCCCGACGCACGCGGTGGTGCTGCTCCGCGATGTTGGCCAGCGCCAGGAACTGCGAGAACGCACGCGCCAGCGACGTGGCATCCTCCACCGGCAGCGCCGCGAGGACCTTCTCCAGCTCCACGAAGTCCGCGTCCTGCCCGGCATGCGCGCTCTTGGAGAGGCCGCGCACGCGCTCCACGGTCTGGTACAGGGTGTCACCTACCTGCGTGCGCAAGGTCTCGCCCAGGAGCGTGCCAAGGAGACGGACGTCGTCGCGCAGGGGGGCGTGGGGATCTTGCGTCATGGCTTCTCCGACGGGTTGGACCCTCAATATCTCAACGCGCCCGACGTAGGGCCACGCCCGGGCACCACGCAAGCCGACGTGCAGCGGAGGCGCGGACGGATCTTGATGCGTGGTTCCCTCGTCGTACAACGAAGCACAGGCGGAGCACGACATGGCGAGGAACACGACCGCGGCATGGCTGGTGACCGGGATGCTGTGCGGCGCCATCACGCCCGACGTGGCCGGAGCGGAAGCGGAGGAGGTGACGCGGAAGTCCGGACAGGATCCACGCACCTTCGCCGAGGACGCCGCCGCACGGTACGAGAGGCTGCTCGAGCGGGTGCGTGAGTTCCGCCGGACGATGGTGCGTCGTCACGAGGAGGAGCTGCAGGTCCAGCCCGAAGAGGTGGACGAGCTGGAGGGCAGGCTCAAGGACCTGGGCGGCCTGGTGCGCTGGCTCCAGGAGACCGAGGACACGTCCTGGACCGGCGTTCACGACGAGGTGGCGCTGCGACTGTGGGAGCTGGAGAGCCAGGCCAACGTGATCGAGGCCAGGCTGCGTCGCTAGGCGGGGTTCCGAGGATTGCTCAGGCGGCGCACTCACCCTCGCTCGTCTCGACGACGAACGCGCGCGTCTCCCCGAGGTCGATGAAGTCATCCGCGGTGGCCGTGCTGCTGTCCATCTCCGCGAGCTCCCCGATGACGCTCTTCACCTTGGCCACTTCCACGCGGGAGAAATACGCGTCGGGCGACTCACCCGGCTTCTTCTCCCGTTCATAGAGATCCACCAGTCGCTCCAACACGCGGGGCGCGCGCCGCGCGGGAATCTTGGTGACCAGCCGGGCGAAGGTGGCTTCCGTCGACGAGAAACCACCCCCGACGAAGACCAGGTATTGCGGCACCGCCTTGCCATCCACCTTGCGCACGCCGCCCTGGAAACCCAGTCCCGCAATGTGGTGCTGGCCGCAGGAGTTGGGACAGCCGGACACCTTGATGCTGAGCCCGCGGGCCTTCTGCGTGAGCGCGGGCGTGGCGTCGACGTGGCTGGTGAGCAGTGCGGCCAGGCCCTTGGACTGCGTGACGGCGAGCTTGCAGCTGGATGCGCCGGGGCAGGAAGTGACGTCGCCAATGGTGCGCGCGCCTGCACGGGCCAGGCCGAGGTCGGCAAGCTCGCGGTGCAGCGTGGCGAGGCGCCAGGTCGGCACGTAACGCAGCACCAGGTTCTGCTCATTGGTGAAGCGGAGCTCGCGCTCACCGTACTCCCTGGCCAGGCGGCCCAGGCCGCGGAACTGCTCGGGCGTGAGGTCTCCGAGCACCACGCGCACGGTGACAGCGGAGAACCCGTCCTGCTTCTGCGCGCGCACGTTGTCGCGCAGGAACTCGTCAAAACCGGGAAGCGGCTGAGCCAGGATGGAGAGCGGCGGACGCGCCGCCGGCGGCCTTGGCTGCTCCGACAACGTGTAGGGCCGACCTCCCTCGGCGCGGATGGCCTCGCGCTCCTTGCGGTACTCGGCGAGGAATCCCTCCGGACCCAGCTGGTCGATGGCCCACTTGAGACGGGCCTTGGCGCGGTTCTGCCGGTTGCCGATGCGATGGAACACGCGCACCACCGCCTCACCCACCTCGAGAATCTCCTCGGCGGGCAGGAACTCCTCGGCCACCAGGCCGGTGCGCCGCAACGTGGACAGCCCGCCGCCCACGGTGACGCGGAACCCGGGGCGACCGTCGCGCACCATGGCGTGGTAGCCCAGGTCATTGATGTGCGCCTGCACGCAGTCCGTGCCGCAGCAGCCGCCGAACGCGATCTTGAACTTGCGCGGCAGCGACGACGACCACTTCCCGCGCAGCAGGTGTCGGGTCAGCGCCTCACCGTGCGGCGTGTGATCAAACGGCTCTTCCTTCGACACGCCGGCGTAGGGACACCCGGTGATGTTGCGGACGGCGTTGCCGCAGGCTTCACGCGTGGTCACGCCCACCTCGGCAAACATGCGCAGCACCGTCTCCGCGTCGGCGAGCTTCACGAAGTGGAACTGGATGTTCTGCCGCGTGGTGATGTGGCCCTTGCCGTTGGCGTAACGCTCCGCCACCTGCGCACACACCTCCAACTGCTCCGGCGTGGCAATGCCGTGGGGGAACTTCACGCGGATCATCTGAACGTCGTCCTGGCGCTGACCGTAGACGCCGTTGCAGAGGCGGAAGGCGCGCCACTCGTCGGGCGACATCTCTCCGCGCTCGAACCGGGCCAGGTTGTTGACGAACAGGTCCACGTCCTTCTCGTCGGAAAAGCCGAGACGGGTGGGGCCCAGGGTGCTGGAATCCTCGTACGCGACCATGGTGCGACCTCAAGACGGATGCGCGGCGCGGAACGTGAGCTGCGCCGTTTCTTGTTGCGGGGGTTGTTGGGACTGAAGCTGGGGAGCCAGGGACACCACGTCGCCCACGACGATGATTCCCGCCGCGTCGGGCGTCTGCGCCGGTGCGTCGGTGGTGGCGAGCGTGGAAAGGGTGCCGAACCAGTTGCTGCCGTCGGGGTGGGACGCGTTGAGGAGCACCGCCACCGGCGTCTCCGCGGTCCACCCGCGCGACTGCAGGAAGGCAGAGAGCGCCTCACGGTTGCCCAGGCCCATCAGGATCACGAGCGTGACGCTGCCGGGTGCAAGGCCCTCCAGGATGGGACGCCAGGTCTTCTCCGCGTGCCCGCTGACGACGAGAAACGCGGACGCCTTGCCACGGTGGGTCACCGGAATTCCGGCCAACGCGGGCGCGGCGACGGCGGAGCTGATGCCCGGCACCACCTCGAACGCGATGCCTTCCGCGGCCAACGCCAGGCCCTCCTCCCCACCACGGCCGAGCACGAACGGGTCACCGCACTTCAAACGGACCACGCGCTCCCCACGACGAGCAGCGCGGATGAGCAGGCGGTTGATGGTCTCCTGTTCCATGGACGGCCGGTTGGCGCGTTTCCCGACGAAGAACCGGCGCGCACGCGGCGCCAGCGCGAGGATCTCCTGGCTCACCAGCGCGTCGTGGAGGATGAGGTCCGCCTCCTGGAGACGACGGACGGCCTTCAGCGTCAGCAGCTCCGGATCACCGGGCCCCGCGCCAACCAAGGAAACAAACCCGGTCATGACACGCCTCGCGCGGGGGCATCCCGCTCGCGGTAGAGATCGTTGAGTGCCTGCAGGAGCAGCGGTCGACGTCGAGCCATGGGCACCGCGCGCTCCCGCCACTGTCGCTTGGCCTGGCGCGCCAGCTCCAGCCACGCGTCGAGGTCATGCGGAAGAACCGCTTCCAGCGCTTCGCGGATGAGCCCGGCCAGCGCGGGTGCGTCGCCGCCGGTCGAGATGCCGATGGTCAGCCCCGCGCGGTGGACCACGCCGCCGGTGTACGCGGAGGCGGAGGCGGGATCGTCGACGGCGTTGACGAAGCGGCTCTGCCCCTCGAGCACGCGGGCGACTTCCCGGTTCACCTCCGGCGTGGCGGCGGCAATGACCCAGAACGCGCCATCCACGTCGTCAGGACGGAACACCCGCTCCACCAGCGTCACGCCCGGACGACGCAGCGTGTCCGCGATCCTCGGCGCCACCACAGTCACCTGGGCGCCCGCGTCGAGCAGGGCGGGGAGCTTGCCCGCGGCCACGGTGCCGCCTCCCACGACGAGAACGCGGCGTCCTTCCAGCCTGAGGAAGACGGGGTAGACGTTGGCGCCCATCAGGCTGCACTCCCGGCCAACGGCTCGCGCGTGGCGCGCTCGATGAGACCGCGTTCCCGCAAGGTCGCAATGATCCGCTCGGCGCTTTGCGCCACGGTCTCCACGTCGGTGCGGACCACCACGTCGGGACTGGTGGGTGCTTCGTAGGGGTCGGTGACGCCGGTGAAATGAGGGACCTCCCCGGCCAGCGCCTTCTTGTAGAGACCCTTCACGTCCCGCGCGACGAGCGACGACAGCTCCGCCCGCGCATAAACCTCGACGAACGCCACACCCTCCTTCTCGGCGAGGGCGCGGACCTGCGCGCGCGTCTCCGCGTACGGCGAGATGGCCGCCGTCACCACGCCCACGCCGTGACGCGCGAGCAGTCGGGCCACGAAGGCAATGCGGTGCACGTTGGTGTCGCGGTCTTCGCGTGAGAAGCCCAGCCCCTTGGACAGGTGGGTGCGCACCTCGTCGCCATCGAGGATCTCCAGCGTGCGCTCCTGCGCCAGGCGTTGGCTCACGGCGTTGGCCAGGGTGCTCTTCCCGGCGCCAGACATCCCGGTGAACCAGAGGATGAAACCCGGGCGCGAGGACGTGCGCGCTCCATGCGAGGTGCTCATGTGGACGACTCCTCCGACGAGGGCAGGACTGGAAGCGCGCCCTGGACGTGCAGGCCGCACTCCCGTTTCGCCTGGCCGCGCCAGCGTCCCGCGCGAGGATCCTCTCCCTCGGCAACGGGGGTGGTGCAGGGGGCGCACCCGATGCTCGGGTAGCCCTGGTCATGAAGCGGGTTGTAGGGAACGTTGTGGTCGAAGACGTGACGCCACACGTCCTTCTTCGTCCACGCCACCAGCGGATTGATCTTCACCAGGTTGAACTTCGCATCCGGCTCCACGGCGCGGGCGTTGGCGCGCTCGGGCGTCTGCTCCCGACGGATGGCGCTGATCCACGCGGTCTTCCCCTTCAGCTCGTTGTTGAGCGGAAGGACCTTGCGCAGGTTGCAGCACTGGTTGGAATCACGTGTCCACAAGGCGTCGCCGTGCGTGGCGTTCTGTTCTTCCACCGTCTGCGCGGGCTTCACGGCGCGGATGGTGATGCCGTAGCGCTGCTCCAACCGACGCCACAGCTCATAGGTCTCCGGGAAGAGCAGGCCGGTGTCCAGCGTGAAGATGTCGACGTTGAGCCCGTGACGCGCCACCAGGTCGACGATGATGCAGCCCTCCACGCCGAATCCCGTGGCGAACACCAGTCCGGGCGCATAACGCTCCGAAGCCCACTGCAGGACCGCCAGCGCGCCGCGCTCCTCGAGATCACCCAGCTCCTGGGGGGAAAGTCCGGGCACCATGGTCACGTCCTCACCGCCAGCGCCGTGGCGGATGCGTTCTCCCCGGCCGCCTTCCGACGGGCGAGGAAGAAGTGGACCAGGATGACGAGGTCGATCACCACCGGCAGCAGGAAGACGTGCCAGCTGTAACCGGCGTCGATCAGTTTCAGCTCCGGCATCACACGCGAGAGGCCAAAGGCCACCACCCAGATGTCAAAGCTCATGCACACCCGACGGAACACCTCCGGCTGCACCCGCGCAATCAACAGCGCGCCAAGCGGAAGTCCGACGAGAACACTGGGCACCACCGCGCCGAGGAAGGAGAACGTGTGCGCGGTGAACAGGCCCAGCCAGAGATACGCCAGCGCGGTGAGCACGGACTCCGCGGTGCGCACCACGGCGAGCCCGGCACGGAAGTCCTCCTTCACCAGTCCTTGGTTGTTGAAGAGGAGCGCCAGCGGCGGGCCGGAGATGGTGGTGACGGAGTAGAGGACGCCCACGCCGGTGCCCACCGCCAGGCCCGCGGCAGCCTCGGACTTCACCGGTCGACGCACACCGGCGGCCTGCAGCATCAGGAGCGGCAGGAGCACCACGTAGGTGAACAGCTTCATCCACGCGGGCTGCACGGCGAACAGCAGGTAACCGCCCAGCGCCACGCCGGGAACCAGCCCCACCACCAGCGCGCGAACGCGCGGCCACACGCGCGCCAGCGCGGCGCGGTTGATGAGCAACGCGTAGAGATTGAGCACCACCTCGACGAGAACGAGCGCGGGATTGAGGACTCGACCGCTGTGGAACAGCAACGCCACCGGGACGGTCAACGACGAGAACCCGTACCCCAGGGCCCCCGTCACGACGGACGCGAGCAGCGTGATAGCCGCCAGCGCCACGAAGCCCTCGTCCCACGCCATGTCCCCTCCTCGAGGGAAGACGAATCCAGCGCAGACCGGACGCGCTCCCTGTCCCCGGGTGCGCGCCGCTCCGCATTCCAGCACTCGTTCAGTATGACGGACGCCAGTCTATTATAGTGGAAACGTCTGTCAAGACGGATCGCTT
>JBFMGU010000081.1:0-39386 GCA_040752415.1 Myxococcota bacterium | reverse complement strand
CGGCGCTGGCCAGGGCGGCGAGGGCCCGCCGCACTCCAGGTCGTGGTCCGCTCACGACGTCGGCAACCCCAATTGGCCAACTTGCTCTGACGCAGCCCTAACGCTTCGACCTCATCTGCCGGAACACCAGCGGTCTGAGCCAGGAGCGTGGCCGCATCACCCTCCGCGCGTAGATGATGCTCCCGCCAATCACCGCGAGCGCGCTGGCCACCAGGTAGAAACCCCGTCGGGAAACGCGCCGTATCCGCTGTTCCTGCTTCCCGTATGCCGAGGTCATGAGCTCCGCTTCCGAGCGCGGCTCCTGGCTTTCCATCCAAGCCCCGGACGCCCCACCTTCATCCGCCATGGAGGCCTCACGTTCCTGGTCCAACGCCGTGAGTCCCTCGGTGGGCATGGCCATGCCTCTCAGGTCCGTCCGCTGGTCCGCGTCTTCCGGCAAGTTGGGCTTCCCAACCATGATCGTCCTCCTCGGCCACGGGTGACCGTCGCGTCGTCGTGGAATCAGCAGGGATGTCGTTGGATGCAGGGATATACGCAGACGCGCGGCGCGCGGCCGGTGCTCACGGCAAGAGCACGACCTTCAGGCACGCGTCGCGTTTGGCGTTGAAGATCTCGTAGGCGCGCGGCGCCTCGGACAGGGGCATGCGGTGTGAGATGACGTCGTCGGCGCGCAGCTTCCCCTCGGCCACCAATCCCAACAACTGATCCACGTACTTGTGGACCAGCGCCTGTCCAAAGCGCAGCGTGAGACCTTTGTCGAAGGCCTGTCCCAGCGGGAAGTTGTCATACGGCATCCCGTACACACCCACGCCGCTGAGGATGCCTCCTCGTCGAACGGCGCTCAGGCACATCTTCAGGGCCTGGATGGAACCCATCTGCCCGTGCACCAGGTTGCTCAGCTTGTCGACGGGCGTGCGGTGCGCCTCCAGCCCCACGGCATCCACGCACACGTCCGCGCCCCGGCCGCCGGTCATGCTGCGGATGATGTCCACCGCGTCCTCGGTCTCGTAGTTGATGGCAAACGCGTCGGTGAGCTGGCGTGCACGGTGGAGCCGGTAATCCTCGCGGTCGACGAGAAACACACGTCGCGCCCCGCGGAACAGCGCGCACTTGGCCGCCATGATTCCCACCGGGCCGCAGCCGAAGATCGCCACGCTCTCGCCGCCCTTCACCTCGCCCCAGTCCATGGCGGTCCAGCCCGTGGGGAGGATGTCGGTGAGGAAGAGTGCCTGCTCGTCGGTGAGATGGTCCGGGACCTTGCGCGGGCCCACGTCGGCGAAGGGCACCCGCACGTATTCCGCCTGCCCGCCCGCGTAGCCACCGTACAGGTCGGTGTACCCGAAGAGGCCGCCGCCTTTCTGGCCCAGGATGCCGCCCTCCGGCCCGTAGCGCTCCGGGTTGGACCGCTCACAGTGGCCGGGAAGATCCTTCTGGCAGAAGAAGCACGTCCCGCACGCAATGCAGAACGGCACCAGCACACGGTCTCCCCGGCGCAGCTTCTTGACCTCGCCACCCACCTCCTCCACCACGCCCAGGAACTCGTGTCCCAGCACCAGCGGGCGGAGCTGCGGGATGAAGCCGTTGTAGATGTGCAGGTCCGAGCCGCAGATGGCCGTGGCGGTGACGCGGACAATGACGTCGTCGGGTTTCTCCAGGCGTGGATCATCCACCGTGTCCACGCTCACGCCCTTGGGCCGGTGGTACACCAGTGCTTTCACGGCTGCCTCCTGCCGCTCCCCACGGGGAAGGAAATGCGGACGCGCCTGGCGTGCGGCGGCCGCGCAACGTCACCCATGCGCTCACGTCACCGACACGGTCGCGCGGCCCGCAGGCGCGTTCCGCACAGCGAGATAACCCTTGCGGCGCCGGACGCAGCCCGTGCAGCACACCGTCACGACGTGATGGTGCCATCCGCGCTGCCCTTGTCCGGGGCGGTGGTGATGCCTGGCGTGATGGGGAAGGAGCGCCACCGTCGCGGCGCGGGACGAGGATGGTCTCGGCGCCGACGACGAAGCGGTCAGGGAATCACTGGATGTCCAGCGTGATGGTGAAGTCGCCGGCCGCGTAGGCGCTGCCGCTGTAGCCGTCCACGCCGAGGATCAGCGTCTGGCTGGCGCCGGTGACGTTGGTGTGCGTCAGCACTTCCGGGCCACCCACGCCGTCCACGCCCGCCCAGCAGCAGCGCGTGGCGCAATCCTCGACGAGGTAGACCGCCAGGTCCGCCTCGGACTCCACCGTGGCGGTCAGCGTCTGACCCGGGCCCACGGTCACGGAGTAGAACACGTCGCGACCGCTGTTGCTGTAACCGGTGCACGCGTTCCCGTTGAACTCCACGTCATTGGTGGCGCCCAGCGTGGTGCCGCTGAGCGACTGGGCCGCGGTCAGCGAGACGGCCGACGCGCAGCTGTCATTGGCCGGCGGCGGCGGCGGCGCGCCGTTGACGTAGACGCTGTAGCGGACCTCGTCGGCGGCGTTCAGGCCGGTGACCTTCAGGATGTACGTGGTCCCCGCCGTGGAGGTGAAGTTCAGCCGCACGGAGTAGGTCCCCACGTCCGGCGTGGCGGTCACGGCGGTGCCGTTGCTGTCCAGCAGCTCCACGGTGATGTCATCCGGGTAGCCCGTGCCCAGGTAGACCTCCACCTCGGAGCCCTCGCCCGCCGGGTCCACCTGGAAGCTGACGTGGTCCACGTCGGTGCCGCACAGGCGCATGCCGGTCAGCGTGTCCACGTCCACCGGCGTGGCGGTCTGCGCGGTGTCGTTGGGCTCGCCGTCCTCGTTCTCGCAGAACGCCATGCCGCCGACGGAGAAGTCGTACGGGATCTCGCCGGTGCCGTTGCTGCTCACCACCTTCAGGAAATACGTGCCCGGCGAGGGGATGTTGGCGGTCAGCACCACGCCACCCTCCTCGGCGTCGTAGGTGCCGGAAGAGGCCAGCGGGCTGCCCTCGCTGCCGGCGGCAAACGCCGTGGCGGTCAGGCTCCCGTCGGCCTGGTCGTACTCCACCACGATGCGCGCGGGCCCCGCGGCGGGGACGGCAAAGGAGAAGTAGTCCGGGTCCGCGCCGCAGATGGTCGGGTAGAGGAACGCGTCCGTGGCGTCGGTGGCGGTGGCCTCGGTGTCATTCTCCTCGCTGGAGTCATCGTCGCAGAACGCGGCGCCAGTGTAGGTCACCGTGTAGTCAATGGCGCCCGTGCCCGACGCGCTGCTCACCTTGACGAAGTAGTTGGTCCCCGTCTCGGAGGCGAAGTTGATCTCCGCGCCGCCCAGGTCCGCGTTGTGCGCCGGCAGGGTGCCCAGCGGCGCGTTCTCCTGGCCCTCGGCAAACACCACCGCGTCCAGGTCGCCGTCGGCAATGTCCCACTTGATGACCACGCGCGTGTCGGCGCCGGGGATGCCCGGGGTGAACGCGTAGTAGTCGGCGTTGTCGTCGCACAGCGTGCCGTAGTGGCCAAAGCTGCTGTACTCCGTGGCGGAGGCGGCGTCGTCGTTGGGCTCGTTGAAGTCGTCGTCGCAGAAGCCGGCGTTGACGTACTCCACGGAGTAGGAGAGGCCGGAGCCGCTGCCCTGGTACTCCACCTTCAGGATGTACGTCTTGCCCGCCTCGCTGGTGAAGGTGAGCGTGGAGGCGCCGTTGGCGTACGTGCCCGTGGCCAGCACCGCGGTCTGACCCTGCTCGGTGATGGACGTGTCCAGGTTGCCCAGCGCGCTGTCATACGCCACGCGCACGGTGGTGTTGGCGCCGGGGGTGTTGGGCGCAAAGGAGAAGAAGTCCGCGTCGCCCGCGCAGGCCGTGAGGCTGGAGATGCGGCCGTTGGTGCCGGTGCTGGTGTTGGCGGAGGCCTCGTCGTCGTCGTCCTCGTAGAAGTCCGCGTCGCAGGAGCCGCCGGCCACCGTCTCAATGGTCAGGGTGTAGGCCGCCACGCCGCCGTTCTGGTAGTTCTCCACGCGCAGCAGCACGTCGGTCTGCGTCGGGAAGAGCGTGTAGCGGACCACTTCCTGGTCGGAGGTGCTGGTGGAGGAGTCCACGTCGTCGGCGGTGTCGGACGCGTCGTAGAGGAAGAGGTCCAGGTCCGCGTCGTCGTGGGTGAAGTCCATGGTCACCGTCAGGCCGTTGTTGGCCGGCACGGTGAAGCGGTACCAGTCGTCGCCGTCCTGGCAGCTCATGAGGCCGCTGACCGTGGTGCTGACACCGGTGAGCGTGATGACGCTGGCGGCGTCGGAGCTGTTGTTGGGCTCGCGGTCGTCGTCGGTGCAGGGGAGCGTGCCGGAGCTGCCACCCGTGCTGGAGCTGGAGGAGCTGCTGGCGTTGCCCTCCTCGTCCGGGATGCACTGGGTCAGCCCGCCGCTGGAGCTGGTGGAGCCGGACGTGGACCCGGAGGTGGAGCCGCTGCTGCTGTTGCTTCCGCTGGTGCTCCCGCTGGTGCTGCCGGAGCCGGTGTCACCGCTGCTGGAGTTGGACCCGCTGCCACTCCCGCTCCCACTGCTGCCGCTGCCGGACGCACCGCTGGAGCCGTTGCCGCCACTGCTGGCCCCGTTGCTGTCCCCGGAACTGCTCGAGGAGCTTCCCGACCCGCTGCAGCCCATCAGGGTTGCCGCACCAAACAAGCCCATGACCACCAGGTGTCTCACGTTTCGCATGCACGCTCCTGCGCCCCCCGGCGAAACGCCGGTCAGGCGTTGGGGACGCAGCTTGGTAGCACACCGCGCCCACATGCCAAGGCCGTCCCTTGACCGAGCAACATTTGGCGGGACCGGCCCGGCGGGCGGCGGGAGGTGGAACTTCAGTTGGACGATCCGCCCGGGGGGGCGATGATGGGGGGCCCCCTTCCGTCTTGGCGGGGGCGGAGCCCTCTGTCCTCATGGCGCGTCAGGCCAACCCCAACAGCTCCGGTCGTGCGCGACCGCCGCAGCCCACCGGTCAACCGGTGACGCCCGGCGCGCCTACCCAGCGGTTGGAAGTGCCGGTCGTCGACGACGAGTCGGCCTTTGCCAGCGAGGAGGAGGTGGAGTCCACGCGCATCAGCCCCATGATGCCCTCCGACGACGCCCAACCCACCATGACCATGCCGGCCCCGGTGATGGACGTGGGCAGCGGGCCGCAGGTGCTGGTGGTGGATCCCAGCAACGGCGGCTGGGCGGACATTGGCGCCATGCTGCGCAAGCTGGAGCTGCGTCCCACGCTGGTGGAGACCGGCCGCAGCGCCCGCGACGCGCTGCAGACGGGCAGCTACTGCCTGGCGGTGCTGGCGGTGGAGAAGGACCCCGGGTGGGCCCGGCTGCTCATCAGCGCGCTCAAGAACGGTGCGCACCGCATCCCGTTCGTGGCGTGCGTGCCCAAGGCCGGTCCGGTGGTGCAGACGCTCAAGGAGCTGGGCGCCTCCGCCGTGGTGGAGTGGGCCGGCGCTTCCGAGACGCCGTGGCGGACGGAGCTCTCCGCGCTGCTGCCGGACGTGGTGCGCGCCAGCCACTTCTCCGACGCCACCAACGTGGCCGACTTCACCGTGCCGCTGGAGACCGTGCAGGAGACCGTGCGCAATCCCGGCCGGTCGCGGGATGTCTCCGGGCTGCGCACCCGTCCCGTGGAAGAGCGCAAGACGCCGCCGCAGGGGCAGTCCGCGGGGACCGGTCGCAACACGCTGGAGAAGGAGCTGGAGCGCGCGGTGGCGGAGGTGGCCAGCAAGGAGAAGGAGCTGGCCTTTGTCCGCGCGGAGCTGGTGGAGCTCAAGGACCGCCTGCAGAAGGCGCAGGATGAGGCCGCGCGCGGGGAGAAGGAGCGCGCCGCGCTGTCCACCATCCGAGAGGAGGCCCAGGGCCTGGCGTCGAAGACGCAGTCGCTGACGCTGCGCGCGGTCAACGCCGAGCAGGCGCAGAAGAAGGCCGAGGAGAAGGCGCAGGCGGAGGAGAAGGCCGCCGCGGCCGCGCGAACCGAGCTGGAGTCGCTGAAGGCGCGCCTGGCGGAAGCCGAGAAGAAGGCGCAGTCCCAGCAGAAGGACGCCGGGGCGCTCAAGACCCGCGCGGAGGCCGCGGAGAAGAAGCTGCAGCAGGCCACCGAGGGGCACGAGAAGCTGCGCACGGAGCACCAGGCGGAAGTTGCCGCGTTGCGCAAGGAGCTGGACGAGGCCCGCGCGGCCGCCTCCGGCCAGGCCAGCCAGCAGGAGGAGCTGCAGTCACGCCTGGATGCGGCGTTGGCGGAAGCGCGCCAGGGCGCCGCGGAGCTGCAGGGCACCCGTCGTGAGCTGGAGGTCTCCCGCGACGAGGCGGTGCAGGCCCGCGCCCAGGCGGAAGCCCGCGCCGACGAGCTGGGCACGCGCGTGCAGGTCCTGGAGGAGGAGCTGCAGTCGCTGCAGATGTCCGTCAGCGGCAAGGACGTCTCGCTGCAGATTGAGACGGAGGCGCGCTCCGCGCTGCAGCAGGAGCTGGACGACCTGCGCGTGCAGCTGGAGAAGGCGCAGGAGGAGAAGCGCGCGGAGGAGGAGAAGGTCCTGCTGGCCCGCTCCGTCACCGAGAAGGTGGAAGCGGAGCTGGCCGAGGCACGCGCGGAGCTGGCCAGGGCGCAGGCGCGCGTCCAGGAGCTCTCCGTCGAGACGCGCAACGTGCGCGGTCAGGTGGAGGCGTTCCGCCAGGAGATGCGCGACCGCGACGCGTCCCTCAAGGAAGCCCTGGAGCGTGAAGCGGAGCTCAAGGAGCTGCTGGCCGCCGCAGAGAGCGAGGCCCGCGTGGCGGCGGACACCCGCGAGGCGGAGCTGCTCCAGCTGCAGGAACGCGTGCAGCGCGCGGAGAGCGCGGCGGAGCGTGCCAGGGACGACCTCCGCACCAAGGAGACGGAGCGCGCCGCCGCGGTGGCGACGATGACGGAGGCACGCGACCAGGCCGGCATGGCCCAGATGCGCCTGGAGGAGATGGCCAAGCGCGCGGAGGCCGCGGAGCGCAAGCTGCTCACCGTCACCAATGACCTCATCAACAAGGAAGAGACCATTGGGCCCATCTACATGGAGCTGCGCCAGCTCAAGGAGCAGGTCAGCCGCTTTGACGACGAGCGCAACGCGCTGAGGCAACAGGCCCAGGACCTGGAGGAGGCACTGGGGCAGGCCCAGGCGGAGATCGAGGCCCTGCAACAGGAGGCGGACGGGCTGCGCGCGCAGGCGGAGATGGCCAACGCGCGCCTGCATCACGCGGGAGAGGCATCCCTGCAGAAGGTGGCGCAGCTGGAGGAGCAGGTCATCCGCCTCAACACGGAGCTCAAGACGCGCAGCGTGGGCGTGGACTCGTCGGAGGTGCAGGCGTTGCTGGCTTCCGAGCGCGCGCGCGTGGAGGAGCTGCAGCGGACCATCAAGCAGCTCCAGGGCGCCAATGAGAGCATGCTCACCGCGCTCCAGTCGCGCGAGGGGGGCGACGCGGAAACCCTCCGCACCGAGCTGGGAACCGTCCTGGCCAACCTGATCCGCCACCAGACCGCCATGGACCAGGCGGTGCAGACCTTCATGACCAACTCCACGATCATGCGTTTGGACGCCGACACCCAGGCCCAGATGAAGACGGTGTACCTGGTGCGCTCCGCGCTCAAAGCCGTGGTGGAGAAGCTGCAAGCGCTGGGGATTGCGGTGCGGGGCGTTGACGCCTGACGACGGCGCGGTATGGATCCCCTCCCCTTCAACGGAGAAACCCATGACGGACGCCATCGGCAGCAAGACGCGCCGTGCCATCGGCCGCGCGCTCACCAATGATCGCAATGCAGTGGTCAGCCAGGCGGATGCCAGGAAGATCGTCGCCGCGGCGCTGAGCGAGATTGGGCGCAGCAAGGCGCCGGAGCAGGTGTACGAGAAGAGCCTGCAGCACATCCAGGATGCGCGCCGCTTCGTGGGTGGCGACGGAGACGCGGGGGAGGTGCTGCAGGAGTTCGAAACCAAGGGCCGCAGCGCAGTGGAGGCGCGGCTCACGCAGATCACCGGGAACGCGCAGCTGCCCATCACGGCGCGGGACGCGTTCAAGACCATGGTCAGCGACTACGACCTGGCGCAGGGCAGCGTGGACATCTCCGACGTGAAGGGCAGTGAGCGCAGCGGCTTTGAGTTCACGTGGAAGGCCGGCGGGGAGGAGCACACCGCGTTTGCCGTGAAGTTCCAGGGTGAGTGGGTGTTCTCCCCGGTGAAGGTGACCAAGGAGCAGCTGGAGAAGGCCATGACGGCGTTCCAGCAGTACTTTGACGAGAACTGGGCACCGGAGATCCTCGACGGTGGCGCCACGCGTGCGGAGGTGCGGGCCATGCGCGCCGACCTCAGGCCCACCCGCGTCTTCTTCCCGGGTGAGAGCGACCCGCAGGACCTGGTGAGCAGCTACCCGCTGGTGTTCCAGATCAACAACGCGGTGGGCAGCGACCACGGCTGCTACGTGGGCCTCAACCCCGACACCGGCGAGACCGAAGCCTACACGTTCAACTGATGGGCCTTGGGGCTGCTAGAAGGAAGTCAGAAGTCAGAATGCAGAAGTCAGAAGGTGCGAGCCCACCGTCGTCGTGGAGTCATCTTCCAACTTCTGGCTCCTGACTTCCTTTTCTGAGCACACCCCCGGTCCCCAATGAGCTCCCCATGACGTCGCTGCGGCTGATTGCTCCCCAGACCAAGGGCCACACCTCCGTGGCCACCCTCACCGACTACTGGTACGTGGCGTGTCGCTCGTCGGAGCTGGGGAAGCAGCCGCTGGCACGCACCGTCCTGGGTGTCCCGCTGGTGGTCTTCCGCGCTGCCGGCGGGCGCGCCGCGGTGATGCTGGACCGCTGTCCCCACCGCAACGTGCCGCTGTCCGAAGGCACCGTGCGCGACGGGACCCTGGAGTGCGCGTACCACGGGTGGCGCTTCGACGCGGACGGGCAGTGTCGACTCATCCCCGGGCTGTGCGAGGCCACGCCGCCCAAGGGACGACACAACACCGCGTACCGCGTGGTGGAGCAGGATGGGTTGGTCTGGGTGTTCATGAACCCGGAGGTGGAGCCCACCGTCTCACCCCACGCGCTGCCGCACCTCCATGACCCTCGCTACGCCAGCGTCCACCAGGACCTGGACATGCCGTGCACGGTGCACGCGTGCGCGGAGAACGCGCTGGATGTTCCGCACACCGCGTTCCTGCACCGCGGGCTGTTCCGGGGCGCCAGCAGCAAGCGCTCACGCATCAAGGCAGTGGTGAAGCGCACCCGGAGTGGCGTCGAGGCGGAGTACGTGGGCGAGTCCCGGCCGGGCGGATTGGCGGGGAGGATCCTCGCGCCCCGAGGGGGCGTGGTCACGCACTTTGACCGCTTCCTCATGCCGTCCATTGCGCAGGTGGAGTACCGGCTGGGAGATGCGCACCTGCTGGTGAACGCCATCTTCACGCCCATCAGTGACTTCCTCACGCGTCAGTACGGTGTGGTGAGTTGGAGGCTGCCGGTCCCGCCGCGCGTGGTGCAGACCGCCATGACGCCAGTGGTCAGCCGGATCCTCAAGCAGGACGCCGCCATGCTCGCGCTGCAGACGAGGAACATCCAGCGGTTCGGCGGGGAGCAGTACGTCTCGACCGAGATTGACGTGCTGGGGCCGGAGATCTGGCGGCTCATGAAGGCCGCGGAGCGCGGGCAGCTGTCGTCGGTGAAAGAGGAGAGCTACAGCGTGGACCTCGAGGTCTGACGCCCCGGTTGTCGTCGGGACAACGCGCGTCTCCGTCGCCGTGAGCCCCGGCTGAACGCGATCCCTCCAACGGGAAACCAATTGCGCACCACCCCTTCCCCAGGCGCGCAATGTCCCGTCGATCCGTGGTCAGCAGCGGTCGCAACACGAGCAACTGGCTGAAGTCCAACCCGGCAACCCGGTACCCCAGGCTCGCGGAAGACGTTCATGGCGACGTGTGCGTCGTGGGCGGCGGCATCACCGGGCTCACCACCGCGTTGCTGCTCGCGGAACAGGGCCTCCGGGTGACGTTGGTGGAAGACGGCGCCATTGGCAGCGGGGAGACCGGCCGCACCACCGCGCACCTCTCCAGCGCGCTGGATGACCGTTTCTCCGAGCTGGAACGCCTGCACGGTCGTCGGGGCGCGCGCCAGGCGGGAGAGAGCCACCGCGCCGCGATAGACACCGTGGAACGGCTGGTGACCCAGTACGAAATCGACTGCGAGTTCACCCGCATCCCCGGTTACCTGTTCGCGGGCCGCGGTCAGCCCCACGAGCTGCTGCACCAGGAAGCGGAAGCCGCCCACCGCGCCGGCTTCACCGAGATCTCCCTCGTCGACCACGCGCCCATCCGCACCTTCCACACCGGTCCGTGCATCCGCTGGCCCAACCAGGCGCAGTTCCATCCGCTGAAGTACCTGCACGGCATCGCCAGCGCGTTCGTGCGGCGGGGCGGCCAGATCTACGAGGACACCCACGCCGCCGAGATGCAAGGTGGCGACCTGGCCCGCGTGCTCACCCGGGAGGGGCACCGCATCCGCGTGGGTCACGTCGTGGTGGCCACCAACGCGCCCGTCAACAACCGGGTCATCATCCCGCTCAAGCAGGCCGCCTACCGCACCTACGTGGTGGCCCTGCGCATCCCCCGTGACGACGTGGAAACCGCCCTCTACTGGGACACCGAGGACCCCTATCACTACGTTCGCCTGGCCACGCCGAAGGCGCGCAACGGCAGGAGCCGCCACGACCTGCTCCTCGTCGGCGGGGAGGACCACAAGACGGGGCAGACGCAGGACTACCCGGCCCGTTTCACGCGCCTGGAAGCATGGGCCCGTGCGCGGTTCACCAACGCCGGCCCCGTCGAGGCCCGGTGGTCCGGCCAGGTCATGGAGCCGTCGGATGGGCTCGCGTACATTGGTCGCAACCCCGGTGACGACGAGAACGTGTTCATTGCCACTGGCGACTCCGGTCACGGCATGACCCACGGCACCCTCGCCGGGATGATCCTCAGCGACCTCATCGTCGGGCGCGCCAATCCGTGGTCCGGACTCTACGACCCCGCCCGTCTCAGCCCGCGCGCCGCCACCGAGCTGGCCAGGGAGAACCTCAACGTCCTTCCCCACTACACGGAGTGGCTCCGTCCCGCGGACGCTCCCGACGCCGACGCCATCCGTCGTGGCGAGGGCGCGGTGGTGCGGGAAGGCATGATGCGCCTGGCCTGCTACCGCGACGACGACGGCGTGCTCCACAAGCGCTCCGCCCAGTGCCCGCACCTGGGTTGCGTGGTGCACTGGAACACCAGCGAGAAGACGTGGGACTGCCCGTGTCACGGCTCCCGCTTTGACGCCTATGGCACCGTCCTCAACGGCCCCGCCAACGCCAACCTGGGCCAAGCCCGGCCCCGCCCCGCCCGACGACGCGAGCCCCCACGCGCGCAGCGCTGATGTCGACTGCCTCATCACGGCATCCCGGTTTGCACCATCCCGGTTGGTACGCGGCGGGCGGCGCGTCGTGGGACGGGCAGTTCGCCGTGGTGGCGGCGGGAAGGAGGCAGGCGTGCGCGATCAACTGCGCGCTCACCGACGTGACCTCCCGTGATGGCCTGCGGCGACGCATGCGTCCCGCCGTTATGAAGACCGGCACCTCAACCCCATCACGCACAGGGCTTGATCCCATGGTGGCAGCTCATTGGACGGAACTCGCCCAAGGTCGGCAGGGCTCGTTTACGCCCGCGCCCGCCTGGTCCAACCGGTGGCAACAGCGCATGGACGCGTTGCGGTACATGGTCGCGCACCGCGGGATTGCCGTGCCGTTGCAGCTGGGCGCGCGCGCGTTCCACCGCGTGATGAAGCCGGACCACGACGACGCGCCACCGGAGCAACACGAGTTCCTGCGTCGTCGCTTCGAGGCGTTGCTGGAGCGCGACCTGGCCAACGTCCAGCGCGGCGCGTACCCGCGGGACCTCCTCTTCTCGCTGCCCTGGGCCACCTACGCGCGCACCTTCCCCGCCGTGCTGCGTGAGGTCCCGCGGGTCTGGTGGCGACGGGTGCAGAACCGTTTCGACGAGCTGCCGGAGAACATCAACCGCTCGCACCATCCCGCGTATTACCTGCGCAACTTCCACTGGCAGAGCGACGGCTGGTTCTCCGAGCGCTCCGCGGGCCTGTACGACGTGGGCGTGGAGCTCCTCTTCCTGGGCGCCGCCGACGTCATGCGCCGCATGGCGCTGCCGCCGCTGGTGGAGAACATCCAGCGCCATCCCTGGCCGCGCGTCGTCGACGTGGCCTGTGGCACCGGGCGCTTCCTGGAACAGCTCCACCGCACCCTGCCCCGCGCCAAGCTCTACGGCCTGGACCTGAGCCATCCGTATCTGGCGGAAGCGGGCCGCGTGCTGCGCCACGTTCCCGACGTCAGCCTGATGTGCGACTCCGCCGAGCACATGCCGTTCGCGGACCGCTTCTTTGACGCGGCCACGTCCATCTTCCTGCTCCATGAGCTTCCGCGCGACGCGCGTCGACGGGTGGTGCGGGAAGCCATGCGCGTGCTGCGCCCCGGCGGCGTGCTGGTGGTGTGCGACTCCGCGCAGCTTTCCGACGGGCGTGACATCCGCTGGTTCCTGGAGGCGTTCCAGGAGCTGTACCACGAGCCCTACTACGCCTCGTACCTGCGTGACGACGTGGAACAGGTGCTGCGCGCGTGCGGATTCCACGTGGAGGGCAGTGAGTCGCATTACCTCTCCAAGGTCGTGGTGGCCCGCAAGCCATGATGCGCACCCCCACCCCTCCGCCGGGACGTCCGCGCGACCCGGGACGCACGCATGGCACGGTGCCCCAGCTGTTGCAGACGCTGCAGGTGGGCTTTGACTTCCCCGTCCACTTCACGCGCGACGTGTTTGCTCCCTCCAACACGCGCCTGGCGGACGCCATCTCGCGCAAGGAGCCTTCTCGACGACACCGCGTGCTGGTGGTGCTGGACCGCGGCGTGGCGGAGGCGGTGGGCGACCTGCAGCCCCGCATGCACCGGTATTTCTCCGAGCACCGCGACCGGCTCTTGATGCTGGCCGCGCCCATGGTCATGGACGGCGGGGAGACCATCAAGAACGACGCGGGCGCGCTCCAGTCCTTGCTGCGGAAGCTGTGCGAGCTGTCCATGGATCGGCACAGCGTGGTGCTGGTGGTGGGCGGTGGCGCGCTCCTCGACACCGCCGGCTATGCGGCGGCCATCACGCACCGCGGACTGCGCGTGGTGCGCGTTCCCACGACGGTGCTCTCGCAGAGCGTGTCCGGCGTCAGCATCAAGAACGGCATCAACGCGTTTGGCCGCAAGGACTTCCACGGCGTGTTCTGGCCTCCCTTTGCCGTGCTCAATGACATCCTGCTGCTGGAGACGTTGCCCCGTCGGGAGCGGCTGGGAGGGCTGGCGGAGGCGGTGAAGGCCGCGCTGCTCAAGGACGGCGCGTTCTTTGGATGGATCCGTGAGCGCGCCACGGCGCTGGCCCAGGGTGATGAACAGGCGCTCTCCCTGCTCATCCAGCGCACCGCGCAGCTGCACCTGCACCACGTGGCCATCGGCAACGACGCATTCGAGCAGTACAGCGCGCAGCCGCTGGCGCTGGGACAATGGGCGGCGCACAAGCTGGTGTCCCTGAGCAAGGGCGGTTTGCGACACGGTGAAGCGCTGGCCATTGGCATGGCACTGGACACCACCTACGCGCAGCGCGTGGGCCTGTGCGAGCCCGACGTCACCGACGCGGTGCTGCACACGCTCTCCCAGCTGGGCTTCCGGCTCTGGGATGAGTCGCTGGAGGTGCGTCGTCCCGACGGGAAGCCGCGCGTCCTGGAGGGACTGGGGGAGTTCCGCGAGGAGACCGGCGGCGAGCTGACCCTCACCCTGCTGCGCAGGATCGGCGAAGGCACCTGCGTTCACGACGTCGACGAGGCGTTGATGCTGGACGCCTTGCAGAAGCTCCGGGAGCGGGAGGCTGGTGCATGAAGCTGCAGATTGCCGGGCAACCCCATCTCACCTGGCTGTCCGCCGTCCATGGCGGCGAGACCTGGCCGGAGATCCTGCGCGCCCTCAAGGAGCACGCCCTGCCCATCAAGCAACGCGTCTCACCGGGTGCGCCCGTGGGCCTGGGTCTGCGCCTGGGCGCGGTGGCCGCTGAGCAATTGGCCGTTCCCGACGAGATGGCGGCCTTTCGCGCCTGGCTGGAGGAGCACGCCCTGTACGTGTTCACGCTCCACGGCGCCACGTTTGGCGCGCTGCGCGGCAAGCAGGACGTCTACCTCCCCGACTGGCTGGACGAGGCGCGCCTCTTCTACACGGAACGACTCGCCTCCCTGCTGGCTGCGCTGCTCCCGTCGGGAATGCCCTCCCTGACCGGCAGCATCTCCACCGTGCCCGGCGCGTTGCGCTCCCGGCTGCGTACCACTTCCGACGTGGAAGCCCTGGTGGAGCGGTTGGTGCGACTGGCGGCGTCGCTGCATCGGCTTTGGGAGGAGAGCGGTCGCATCGTCGTGGCGGCGCTGGAGCCGGAGCCGTGTTGCCTGCTGGACAACGCCTCGGACACCGTGGGCTTCTTCGAGAACCACCTGTTCTCGCGCGGCGCCATCCGTCGCCTGCTGCAGGTCAGCGGCTGCAACCGTGCCACCGCGGAGCCCATTCTCCGTCGTCACCTGGGTGTGTGCGTGGATGCCGCCCACGCGGCCGCGGGATGGGAGGAGCCGCGCAAGGTGGTGGGCGCCATGCTGCACGCGGGCATCCAGGTGGCCAAGGTGCAGCTGGGCGTGTGCGCGGAGGTGTCGGCCTCGTCGTGGGAGGGCGCGTTGGACGCGTTGCGCACGCTGGCGGACGACCGAAGGCCGGTGCAGGTGGTGGAGCAGCGCTCCAGCCGGACCACGCGCCACGCCGACGTCAGCGAGCTGGTGGACCGTGCCCGCACCGAGGGAGCTGGCCGCGTCTACCGCGCGCGCGTGCACCTGCCACCCAGCGCGGAGCGCCATGACGACGTCATCCGTGCCACCACGCCGCAGCTCCTCACGCTGACCCGTTGGCTGGGCACCGTGGCGGCCACGCAGCACCTGGAGGTGGAGGTGGATGCGCGCTACCTGACGACGGAGGGAATGGCCGCGGAGCTGGAGTGGACGCGGGCGGCCCTCAGCGGTTGACGCAGCAACAGGTGAGCAGGGGTTCCGGCTCGCGGCTCCTCACCGCATCGGTCCCGGTGCCTCCGGGAGACAGGGCGACCAGCAATCCCCCGGCCGTTTGAACACAGCGGTGCGGTGTGTACAGTTGCTGGCCATGAGGCGCCTGCCCTTCGCCGTCGTGTTCCTCGTCGCCGCGTGTCAGTGCCCAGGACCCACCACCGTCCCTCCGTCGGACGCTGGCCCGTCCGAGGCGTTGATCGTGAAGGAATCCACAACGGTCTCGGACCGCCAGGCGGCAACCCACCCGCCCCGTGGTGAGGACTTCAACCGCCTGGTACCCCGGCCCTGGGTGGAGCCCGTGTCCCAGGCGCAGACGGACTCCGCCGTGGTGGGGGATGACACCCTGGTGTTTCCGCGCGCCGGCAACGAGGACGTTCTGAGCTGGGCAGCCGGTCGCCTCGTCGTGAGCGCGCCGTCCGTGACCAACAACAAGAATCCGTTCGGCTTTGCACGGCGCGTCCAGCGCGTGACCGAAGAAAACGACCTCATCACCGTGGAGACCACCCGCGTCGGCCTCGACGAGGTCATCGCCGGCGACATGCAGGCCACCCTCGACTTCGCGGGCACGGTGGAGGTGGACATCAATGGCCTGGACCTGGGCTGGCTGGGCGCGCGGTACTACACCAGCGCCGCCCCCAGCGACCTGGCCATGAAGCGCGACGTGGCCTACGAGCCCGGACGTCTGCCTCCCGGCGAGCCGGTCCAGGAAGGAAGCAGCCTCAACCAGCCGCTGCTCGACTTCTTCGAGGACATCTCCGACGCCGTGGTGGGTGTCTGGGACACGGTCACCGGTGCGCTGCTCACCGGCACCGTTCGCGCTGAATCCTCCATTGGCGACGAGGTTGTGAAGGACTTTGACGGCCGGGTCCTCGAGGGGAGGGTGCAGAAACAGTACCCAACCAAGGACCGGCAGTCGTCCTTTGTGGTCTTTGCCGAGGGGTACGTGAACGCGGTGGGCAGCGTGCGCTTTGACCCGGGGATGAGCGTCAGGGTGGTGGTCCCCGTGGTCCCCGGCGCAGAACCTTTTCACGTGCAGGCTGACCTGGAGGCATCCTTCAAGGCGGACCTGGACGTGGACCTGGATGTCACCGCGGGCGTGCGCACCGAGGACGGCGACCCGATCTCCGGTCCATTGCGGGAAGAGATCGAGAACAGCGCGCGCGAAGCGCTCCTGGGTGCCGACGTGCGCCCCGTCGGAGGGTTCCGGAGGGTCATCTACCTGTCCAAGCCGCGTTACAAGACGGTGATGGCCGGCCCCGTGCCCGTGGTGTTGGTCATGACCACGCAGGTAGACCTCGAGTGCGGCGCCGCGGTGGCCGGCGGCCTGAAGTCGACCTTTCACGTGGTGGCGGACTCCAGCCTGGACTTCTGGGTCCGCTACGACTCCGACGACGGCATGAGCATGGCGGACGGGCCCGGGTTCGAGTTCGACGCCACCGTCGACGTCGAGAGCGCCCGCTTCAACGCGCGGGTGGAGCTTGCGTGTGGCCTGATTCCCCGTTTCAACGTCTTCGCCTATGACGCCGTGGGCATCAACGCCGGCCTGCGCGGGTCCTTGGTGGGCAGACTGGAATACGACGAGGCGTGCGTCCCGGCCCGGGACACCGACCCGCTGGGCACCACGGAGCTTTCGCTCGCCTTCAACATGGGACTGCAGGCGGGTGCGCGGCTCCAGGCGCCGGGCTCCAGTCTCGGTGGCACCACGGCCACCACGGCGGGCGTGGAGACGGTGGCGGAGCTGTGGAACCACGAATGGGAGCTGTGGAGCCGGGAATACACCAGCGACGGGATCGGGTACTGCCGGTCCTCCTGCGCCAACGGGCAGCTCGACCCCGACGAGCTGGGGGTCGACTGCGGCGGCGGGTGCGGTGGTTGTCCTGCGGGCTCCCCCTGTGAGTTCGGCTCGGATTGTGCCGGCGCGCTCTACTGCTCCGGGGACACCTGCAGCCAGAGCTCGTGTGGTGACGGATGGCGCAACGGCGACGAGACGGATACCGACTGTGGCGGCTCGTGTGCCCCGTGTGCGCAGGCTGATGCGCGGTGCAAGGTGGCCGGCGACTGCGCCGCTGGATATTGCATCGCGCCCAGGGTCGTCGACGGGCAGCCGGTACCGGGCAAGTGCACCGCGAACCACTGTGAAGATGGTGTCCAGGACGCCGACGAGACCGGCGTCGACTGTGGCGGGAGTTGCCGCAAGTGCCGTCACGGCGAGGCCAGCAGCGACCCCCTGGGGTGCAGCACCGCCTACTGGGACGGGCACTTCTGCACGAGCAACGGTTGCCAGGACAAACGCATCACACCGGCCTACGACGAGACCGACGTGGACTGCGGCGGCTCCTGCGGCGGGTGCGGCGTGGGCCAGAAGTGCGCGGAGCGCTGGGACTGCCGCAACGGCCTGGTGTGCGGCACCAACGGGCTGTGCGCGGAGAGCACCTGCGACGACGGGATTCAGGGACCGGGGGAGGTCGGGGTCGACTGCGCTGGGGTGTGCCGCGTCCTGTGTCCCATCAATGCGAACTGTGAAACCGCGTACGACTGCCAGTCGGGAATCTGCGAGCTCATCCCGCCCAACCTGCGCATCTGCGCGGGCCCCAGCTGCACGGACGGCATCCACAACGGCGACGAGGCCTCGCTGGACTGCGGCGCGGTGTGTCCACGGCTGTGCAGCGTGGGGTTCTCCTGCAGGTCGGACGCCGACTGCGAAAGTGGCGCGTGCAGCGCGCTGACCGGGCGGTGCGCGTCGGCACCGGACTCCTGCGCGGATCGCGCAAGGAACGGGCCGGAGACCGACGTGGACTGCGGCGGCGACCGGTGTCTGCGCTGCGGTGATGGCCGCGGATGCGTGGCGGATGGGGATTGCGCGGACAGCCTGATTTGCGTCGAGACCAACGGGGTCAAGACCTGTGAGTCACCCCGCTGCGCCAACGGCCTGCGCGACAACAACGAAGGCGACGTGGACTGCGGCGCCTTCTGCGCCCCGTGTGCGTCGGGCAGGTTCTGCCGCGTGAACGCGGATTGCGCCAGCGAGCTGTGCACCGGTGGCCGCTGCGCCGAGGCGTGCGCCAATGGACGCCGCAACCCCGGAGAGACCGACGTGGACTGCGGTGGGAGCTGCCCCAACCGGTGCAACGTTGGCCAGGGCTGCCTCAGCACCGCCGACTGTGCCGTGGGCACGTGTGGGCCACAGGGGTACTGCCTGGGCGCCGGCTGCACCGACCAGCTCAGGAACGGCACCGAGACCGACGTGGACTGCGGTGGAAGCTGCTCGCCGTGCGCGGACGGGAAAGCGTGCACGGCGGACCCTGACTGCGTCAGCGGCGCCTGTGCGGGGAACCTGTGCGCGCCACCGGCCTGCGACGACGGGCGCCACAACGGCGGCGAGACGGACGTGGACTGCGGCGGCTCGTGTCCCGCGCCGTGCGAGGATGGCGACCAATGCACCGTGGACGACGATTGCGCCAGCGGCGTGTGTGGGGGGCAGTACTGCAGCGCCCCGTCGTGCCTGGACGGCGTGAAGAACGGCCTGGAGATGGACGTGGACTGCGGCTACGACGAGTGCATGCGCGGCTGTCCCACGGGCAGCCCGTGCACGTGGAGCGGGGACTGCTTGAGCTCGGTGTGCAACCTGAGCACCAACCAGTGCAGTGCGCCGGCGTGTGATGACAACCGCCAGAATGGCGACGAGACGGACCGGGACTGCGGCGGCTCCTGCACGCGGAAGTGCGCCGTGGACAAGCTGTGCGTCGTCGACGGGGATTGTGAGAGCGGATATTGCTTTGACCGCCACTGCACCCAGCCCACGTGCACCGACAACGTGCGCAATGGCGGGGAGAGCGACGTGGATTGCGGAGGCCCCTGCGACGGCTGCCAGCTGGGCCAGGCCTGCGCGGATCCCCTGGATTGCGCCACGCTGTCGTGCACCGGCGGGGAGTGCACCCTGGGGTACTCATGCACCGACGGCATCCGCAATGGCCAGGAGGGGGACGTGGACTGCGGCCGGGGCTGCCCCGACCTGTGCACCTCGGGCTCGCGCTGCAACGTACCGGACGACTGCATCACCTATCGCTGCAACCCGGTCCTCGTCCCGTGCGCGGAAGACCCCAACGGCTGCCCCGGCGATGAGAACGCCTGCTACGGTAACGACGCCTGCTACAACGGCCAGCTCGACGTCGGCGAGTCAGACCTGGACTGCGGCGGTCCCGCGTGCCGCGAGTTCGTCAAATGCCTGCAGGGAGCACCATGCACCGTGCCCGAGGATTGCCTGGACGGCATCTGCGGCGCCGACAACACCTGCCAGGCCCCGAGCTGCACCGACGGCATTCACAACGGGCAAGAGGCGGACGTGGACTGCGGAGGCACGTGCGGCCCCTGCGGCATTGGGGCCCGGTGCAATTCCCACGCGGCGTGCACCGGCGGCACGGTGTGCATCTGGCAACCTGGGCCGGACCCCTCGCGCCGCTGCGTGGACGGCGCGATTGTCTACGTCGGGTGGTACGGAGACCACGGCTTCTGGCGCTACAACTTCGTCAACGGGCTTCCCGACCCGACGCGCGCAGACCTGCTCTGTCAGGACGACGCGCAGAGGCTCGGCCTGCTGGGTACCGTGCGGTACCCGACTGTGGTGGCCTTGGTCTCGAAGCCGGAATCCAGCATGGCGGACCAGCTCATCGGCGTGTCGGGCCCCTTCAGGCGGCCGGACGGGGCGCTCATTGCTGCGGGTGTCAGTGAGTTCCTCTCCGCGTCCCACGCCGTGCCCATGAACCTTCCGCTCGACTACACGGTCAATTCGGACGGGACCACGTTCTACTCGCCCAGGGACGTGGAGGTGTGGACCGGCAGCACGCCGCAGGGAACCCCCAGCGGAGTCGACTGCAATGAGTGGATGGACGGGCAACTGGGCTCATTCGGCACGGTGGGCCTGACCTCCGCCACCGACGGAGCCTGGGCAGCCGCCCCCAACGCCGGTTCCTGCTTTGACGAGCGCGGCTTCTACTGCCTGATGATCCCCGCGCCGTAGGCGCCCTGCTCGCGTCCGGCGTAGTCGGCCACCCGTGGTGACCCGTCCAGCACAACTTCGTGCGCTCAGCGCAGTCCGCCACTCTCGTGGATCTTCTGGACGATCTGCAGTGCCACCGCCAGGGCATCCGCGCCTTCCTTGGGGCCCACCACCGGCTCGCGACCGCTGCGGATACACTGCAGGAAGTGACTGATTTCCCGCTTGAGGCTCTCGCCCTTCGCCACCCGAGGGCGCTTCAGCGCAATGTCCTTGAGGCTCTTGGGGAACTCCACCTTCTTCTGGAAGACCGCGAACGACTGCTTCGCGTAGTCGATGGAGATGTAGCTGTCGCCCTGGAAGATGCGGATCTTGCGCATGCGCGACATGGTCAGCCGCGACGCGGTGAGGTTGGCCACGCAGCCGTTGGCGAACTCCAGGCGCGCATTGGCAATGTCCTCGTGCCGCGTGATGACGCGCGCGCCCATGGCGCGGATGTCGGTGACGGGGCTGTTGACCAGGCTGAGGATGATGTCGATGTCGTGGATCATCAGGTCCAGCGTCACGCCCACGTCGGTGGCGCGCTCCGGGAACGGCCCCAGGCGGTGCACCTCGATGAAGCGCGGGTCCTTCACGTGCTCCTTGGCGGCGAGGATGGCGCTGTTGAACCGCTCGATGTGACCCACCTGCAGGATCAGGTTCCGCTCCGCGCTGAGACGGTGCAGCTCCCGCGCCTGCTCCAGGTTGAGCACCATGGGCTTCTCGATGAGCACGTGCTTGCCGGCGTCCAGCAGCGGGCGCGCCACGTCAAAGTGATGCACCGTGGGCACCACCACGGAGAACGCCGCCGCCTGGTCCATGAACTGCTGTGGCGAGGTGGCCCAGGGGACATCCAGCTGCTTGCCAATGGTGCGCGCGGTGTCTTCGCTGGCGTCGACCACGCCCACCAGCCGGCTGTCCGGCAGCTCCTTGTAGATGCGCGCGTGGTGCTTCCCCAGGTGTCCCACGCCGATGACGACGGCGGGAATGGGTGTCACGTCTCCGCCAACCGCTGATGCCTGCTCCATGGGTGCTTCTCCAGTGATTCCCGCGCCCCTGTACCCGGCGGGGCAACCCTCGCGCCATCCCCGGCGGCGCCCGGGTGCCCAGCGGAGCCTTCCCTCTCCCTCTCCCTCTCCCTCTCCCTCTCCCCATCCCAAACGCGCAGGACCGCGCCAGCCTGGCCCCCGCTGACTTCCGGGATGGGGATTGGGATGGTGAACTTCTCGACGACGACGTCACGGACGCCGCAGCACGTCCTGGACCGCGCGCGCCAGCACCAGGGGCGTGAAGGGCTTCTGCAGGAAGTTCGTGCCCGGCGGGAGGCCCTGCCCGTCACCCATGAAGTCGCTGGGATAACCGGAGACGAACAGCACCTTCATCGCCGGCCGGTCCTCGCCCAGCCGCTTGGCCAGCTCGTGACCATCCATTTGCGGCAACAGCACGTCGGTCAGCAACAGGTCGATGTTTCCGTCGTGGCGGGAGCTGACCTTCAATGCCTCGTCGGCGTCGCGCGTCACCAGCACGCGGTAGCCGCGGCTCTCCAGCACGTGACGGATGAGGAGCCGCACGGCGTCCTCGTCCTCCACCAGCAGCACGGTGGCCTGGCCATGTCCCGACTCCCGCGTCAGCTGCAGCTCGGTGGGACCGTCGGCGGCCTCGGCGGCAACACGCGGCAGGTAGATGCGGAAGCTGGCGCCCTCATTGGGACGCGACGAGACGCCAATATGCCCACCACTCTGCTTGACGATGCCGTACACCGTGGACAGCCCCAACCCGGTGCCCTTCCCCATCTCCTTCGTCGTGAAGAACGGCTCGAAGATGCGGCTCAGCGTGGTCTCATCCATGCCCACGCCGTCGTCGGTGACGGCCAGCATGACCAGCGGCCCGGCAATCTCCACGCCCTCCACGCGCTCCAGGTTCTGCGTCTCCACGGTGAGTCGCCCACCCCGCGGCATGGCATCCCGCGCGTTGACCGCCAGGTTCATGATCACCTGCGCAATCTGACCGGGGTCCGCCCGTACGAAGCCCAGGTCCGATGCCAGGCGCGTGGTCATGTGCACGTCCTCACCAATGACGCGCTTGAGCAGCTTGCCCAGGTCGGACACCACGGTGTTGAGGTCCAGCACGCGCGGCTGCAGCACCTGACGACGGGAGAACGCCAGGAGCTGGTAGGTCAGGTCGGCGGCGCGCTGGGCGGCGTGGAGGACCTGCTCGGCGTTGCCGCGCAAGGGGTTGTCGCTGGGGAGCTCGTCCAGGAGCGTCTGGCCGTAGCCCATGACGGTGGTGAGCAGGTTGTTGAAGTCGTGCGCAATGCCTCCGGCCAGGCGACCAATGGCCTCCATCTTCTGCGCCTGGCGGAACTGCTCCTCCAGCCGGGCGCGCTCGGTGACGTCGCGGAAGCTCCACACGCGACCCACGCTGCGGCCCTCCACCACCTGCGCGCGGCTGTACCGCTCGAAGACGCGCCCGTCCTTGAATTCCAGCACGTCAAAGCTGTTGAGGTCCGGGTGCGCGTACAGCTCCTGCACGCGGGTGAGGAACGCCTCCGGGTCCTTGAGCTGGTCCACCACGTAGCGCAGCACGTGCTGGTCAAAGTTGGTGGCGAGGACGTGCTCCGGGATGCGCCACATGTGCGCAAAGTTCCGGTTGAACGTGGCAATGCGGCCGCTGTTGTCCACCACCAGCACGCCGTCCCACGTGGCCTCCAGCGTGGCGCGGAGGAGGGAGACGGACAACGCCAGCTCCTGCTCAAAGCGTTTGCGGTCGGTGATGTCGCGCAGGATCACCAGCGTGTAGTTCCGCCCGCCCGACGGGTAGGTGGAGGCATGAACCTCCATGTCGAACTCGGTGCCGTCCTTGCGCAGACCGCGGGTCTCGTAGACGCCGGGAACGGGCTTCCCCTCGGCGCGGAGGCGTGCGCGCTCCTGGATGAACTCGCGTTCGCTGGGGGCAATGAGCTGCACAATGGGCACGCCCACCAGCTCACTGGCGAAGTCGTAGCCGAACATCTTGAGGTACGCCGCGTTGACCACGACGTGGATGCCCGCCACGGAGACCCCGATGGCGTCCAGCGACTCCTCGAAGATGACGCGGAAGCGGTTCTGCAGGTCCTGCGTGGTCTCCTGCGCCTGTCGCTTCTCCTGGGCCTCCAGCTGCACGGCCAGCATGTCCGCAATGGCCGAGGCAAACGCCTCCTCCTCCTTCTGCCACTCCCGCATGGGGCCCATGTGCTCATGGCAGACCACACCCACGACCCGGCCCTGCAGCCACACCGCCACATCCATCATGGACGTGATGCCTTCCGGCTCCAGGTAGCCCGACGTGAATTCGCTGGTGCGCACGTCGGTGCGGGCGTCACGGGCGGCCAGGATGCGGGTGTGCTGGAGGGACTGGAAGTAGCGCGGGTAGTCCGCGGCGGTGAGCGTGGGGCCCGCCATGTGCTTGCCCTTGGACTGATGGTAGGCGCTGTGACAGCGGAGCTCGGTATGGTCCGCGTTGAAGAACCAGACGCTGACACGCTCCACGCCAAGGGTGCGCGCGTCCACCTCCGTGATGCGACGGATGGCGGTATCCAGGTCCGCGTCGGCGGTGCGGAGCAGCTCAAGGAGCGCCTGCTGGTGACGGAGGAAGCGCTCCGAGGAGCGTGGCGCGGCGGGACGACACGTCAACAGGACGGCCATTCCGTGCGCGTCCTCAATCCAGCTGGCGGCCAGCTCCACGCTCAGCTCGCTGCCATCCGCCACGCGGACCCGCGCCTCTTCCCGGAACGGCGCGCCCTCCGACGGAGCCCGCTGGCAGTACGCGCGCAGGCGCCCCGACACATCCGTGCCGCAGCGGTCCCAGAGACCTCGGGTGCCGTCCTCACCCCACAGGCGGACGGCGGCGGCGTTGGTTTCCAGGACGCGGGCGGTGCCTGGCTCAAGCAGGATCATGGCATCCGGGGCGCCTTGGAAGATGGCCCGGTATCTGGCGTCGCCCGTGGACACGCTCGCTCTCCCCTCGAAGCGCGGCGACTGTATCCGTGACCGCCGGGGGATGCACAACGTGTGAGAGGTGGGACACCCGCGCCCTGCGCTTAGCCCTGGTGAGCCTTGAGCAGGGCCCGGACGCGCTCCAGCGTGTCGGCCTCGGACGCGGGCTTGTCCCGACGCCACCGCGCCATGCGGGGAAACCGCAGGGCAATCCCGGAGCGGTGCCGGGAGGATTCGGCAATGGCCTCGAACGCAAGCTCGAAGACATGCACCGGCTCCACCGCGCGCACCGGGCCGTGGCGCTCCACGGTGTGACCCCGGATCCACCGGTCCATCTCCGCAATTTCGGCATCCGATAGCCCGGAGTAGGCCTTGGCCACGGGGACCAGCTTGCCTTCATGCCACACGCCAAAGGTGTAGTCGGTGAAGAGGTTGGAGCGCCGGCCGCTGCCCGGCTGAGCGTAGATCAGCACCGCGTCGACGGTGTACGGGTCGATCTTCCACTTCCACCAGTCACCTCGACGTCGCCCCGTGCCATAGGGCGAGCCCAGGTGCTTGAGCATGAGTCCTTCCGCGCTCCGTTCGCGCGACTCCCGGCGCAGCGCGGTGAGCGCATCCCAGTCCGGCGCGGTGATCACCTCGGAGAGCGAGAACGGAGGACCCACCGGGCGCACCAGTGCCTCCAGCCGGACACGTCGCTCCCGCAGGGGCAGGCCGCGCAGGTCGGTGCCACCCTCCTCGAGGATGTCGTAGGCCAGGAACGCGGCGGGGGCGCTGGCCAGGATCTGCGGCGTCAGCTTCTTGCGACCAATGCGCTGCTGCAGCACCTGGAAGGGCAGCGGCGGTCCCCCCAGCGACGCCACGATCTCCCCGTCGAGCACGGTGCCCGGGGGCAGGCGCATGGCGGGCTCATGCAGCTCCGGGAAGCGGTCGGTGATGAGCTCCTCCCCGCGTGACCAGATGTGCAGCTCATCCCGACGCAGGATCTGCGCGCGGATGCCGTCCCACTTCCACTCGGCCTGGTAGTCGGCGCGGTTGCCCAGCTCACGCACGTCCTGGTCAAGCTGGGTGGCCAGGCAGAAGGGATAGGGACGTGAGGCGTCGGCGTGGGCGGTGTCGCCGCTGGTGAGCCAGGTGAAGAACTCGGCGGTGGGTCGCCAGGTGCCCATGAGCTTGTGGGCCATCACCGCGGGATCCACGCCCGCCACGTTGGCCACGGCGCGCGTCACCAGCGTGTGGCTCACTCCCACGCGCAGCTCCCCGGTGAGGACCTTGTTGAGCATGAACAGCTCACGCGCCCCCAGCTCCCGCCACCACGACGTCACGCGGGTCTTCTGCTCCTCCGCGTCCACCTCCACCAGCGGCAGGATGCGCGTCTCCATCCACTGCCCCAGGCTCAGCTCCGCGCCGGGCTCCGTCTCCAGCCTCCCGGCCAGCAGCAACGCCACGCTCTCGGCGAGGTCACCCACCGCTTCGTAGCAGTCGGAGAAGAGCCAGCTGGGAATGCCCCGCATCTCCATGGCCCAGTCCGCGAGCAGGCGACCGGACAGCAGACGCTTGAGGCGTTGTCCCGTCAGGAAGAACAGCGCCCACGCCGCATCATCCGGCGGCGCCAGACGGAAATAGCCGATCATCGCCGTGACCTTGGCATTGGTCGACGTCGTGGAATCCAGCTCCTCATAGAGTTGGGCGAAGCGCTTCATGTGTCCGCCTCACCCTCGAACTGCGTGGCCAGCGGCGCCGCCTCCACGCCGGACTCGTTGAGCCAGCGCACCAGCGTGTGCGTGTAGCCGTGCGTGGTCAGGACCTTGCGAGCGCCGGTGGCACGGATGGTGTCCAGGAGCGCCGGCCAGTCGGCGTGGTCGGAGAGGACGAAGCCGCGGTCCACGGCGCGTCGACGACGATTGCCGCGCACGCGCATGAACCCGGAGGCCAGCGCCCGACGGTGATCACCAAAACGCTTCATCCACGGCGTACCCGCGGCGCTGATGGGCGCCAGGATGAGTTGACCGGCGTGACTGGTCCCGCGCGCCACCTCCACGACGGGAACCGTGGGCAGCATGGGCACGCCTGCTTCGCGGTAGACCTGGGTGATTCCCTCCACGGCGCCGTGCACCAGCACGGGTTTGTCGGTGTGGGCCATGAGGCCGTGGAGGATGCGCTGCGCTTTCCCGAGCGCGTAGCAGAACAGGATGGACGCGCGACCTTCCGCCGCATTGGCGCTCCACCACGCGTGGATCTGCTGGAACACCGCCTCGGGCGGGTCCCATTGGTAGATGGGCAGGGCGAACGTGGCCTCGGTGATGAACACGTCGCAGCGCACGGGCTCGAAGGGCGTGCAGGTGGCGTCGGGAGCCTGTTTGTAGTCGCCGGAGGCCACCCACACCTCGCCACCAAGCTCCACGCGCACCTGCGCGGACCCCAGGATGTGCCCCGCGGGATGCAGGGAGACGCGCGCGCTGCCCAAGGTCTCCACGTGCCCATACGGCCAGCCGGTCACGCGCGCCTCCGGCCCCAGCCGACGCACCAGCAGCGGCACCGACGGGGCGGCGCACAGGTATTCGCCGCAACCGGGTCGCGCGTGGTCGGCGTGGGCGTGGGTGATGACGGCGCGGGGCACTGGCATCCACGGGTCAATGTGGAAGTCACCGGCGGCGCAATAGAGGCCTGCTTCCGTGGAGGTGATGAGGTCCATGGCGACGACAGCGTGCTTACCGACGCCACGGGCGGGATACAAGAAGGGGGGAAGCGGTCGTGACGTGGCGGCAGCCAGGTTGGGGCTGCGTCAGAACAATGTGCCTGTGGCGAGGCCGGCGAACACCTAACCCCCCCACGCTTGTCCCACTGCCCACGTGATGCGGATCAGGCGACCGTCGGTATCGCCACAGGCACATTGTTCCGCCGCACCGGCCGCATCCCGCTGCGTGAGCCCGGGACGTCCGTGACGACGTCATCAGCGGCTCAACCCGCGTCTTCGCCGCCACCGTCGTCCGCGCCCGAGCTGCCGGCGTCAAAGCCTGGCGGCGGAGGAAAGCCACCGTCGGACTCGGGCGGCGGACCAAAACCGCCATCCGGGGGTCCCGGCGGCCCGCCCGAGGAACCGCCACCCATGTTCCCGCCACCCTGGGCCGTACACAGTTCCTCGGCGGTGCTCTGTCGGATGATGATGGTCTTCGACGCCAGCATGACGCCGTCACTCATCCGGGCGATGTCCGGGATGTAGGGCCTGCGGTCGGACTCCCCGCCCACGACGTTGTCGTTGGCCAGCAACGTGTCCGGCTGTCCGAAATCCCGGTACAGCGGCTCATTGCCAAAGACGCTCTGGACCAGCTCGTCCGAGAACACCAGCTGGGTGATCACTTCCGCTGTGGCGTTGTCGGACGCGTTGTAGTCACCCGTCATGATGCGCACGTGGATGTGGACGCAGCGGCTCGAGTACCAGCCCGGGAAGCAGGTATTGAAATCGACGCGCCCGTCGTCATCGGTCCGGAGGTAGCCCCGGAAGTACTGGGCAGCGCGATCCTCCTCCGCCGTATTGCACATGGCATTGATGCGGCCGGAATAGATGCCCCGGTAATTGGTGTGCCAAATCTCGACGACGGCATCCGACACCGGCTGGCACGCGGAATCGAGAATGCGCAACGACAGCCGCACCGGGATGCCGTCCCACCCGTCGCTCACATCCTGCCGTTCCGGGGAGGTGGTGTGGCACGGCCCGATGGTGGTCTGGCAGATGACCTCACAGGTGCTCGGCGCAGCTCCGTTGAAGGGATTGGGATAGGACGCAATCGCGGTCATGGCGGCGGTCCCGCCCGTGGCCCAGCCGGTCAGCGTGGTCCCAGCATCCGCGGCCACCGCGGCGTCGGCAGGCCTCCATGCTGGCGTCGTGTCCCGCAGCAGCATCCGCAGCGCCGCCGTCCGCCGTTCCCCCGGTGGTGGCGTCGGAAGCGCATCCCAGCGCGCGAGCAACCGGCACCAGCGCCAACCCGAGCCCCATCTTCTTGATGGCATCCCGTCGAGTGAATGCGTGACCCAACACCGTGAGCTCAGACTTTCGTCTTGGAAACATGGGCATGGTTCTCCAAATGCGGCCGCTTGAACCGCGCGGACCAACCGCGGACGTGACCACTGGCCGGTACCATCCGGCGTTCTCCCTGGAGGTCGGCGGGAGCTGGGACTTCCTTCCGAAAGAATCACGCGTTTCCGCAGGCCCCCAGGTGACGTCGTGAGGACGCTCCGGGGATTCCCGACGGGCGATGAAAAAGGGAAGGAATGCCCGCCGCGGTGCGACACCAGAGCGGCACTTTCCATGCGGTGGCGCGCCGTGCTTTTCCCGGTTCGGGGCCCAGCCGGAAACGCCCACGACGAGAGGCATCCATGTTCGGGACCGGTGAGGTTGTGCTGCTGCTTGTTGTGCTCGTGATGGTCTTTGGCGCTTCCAGGATTCCACAGCTTGGGGAGGCGGTCGGCTTGGGCCTGCGGAATTTCAAGCGCTCCATTCAGGCCCTTGACAGTGGGCCCGACGAAGCCCCGCTCCCGCCGCCCCCGCGCCACCACGACGCCGCGGAACGGGTTTGAGCCACCGCGCGCCACGACAAGGCGCCGGGGGGGAAACCGGGTCCACGGTGCGCGGTTGACCGCCCCGCCGAGACCAATGGAGCCTTCGCTTCATGCGCTCCGTGGTCCTCCTTGCCGCTCTCCTGCCGGCGGCCTGCGTCTACTCGTTCCAACCACAACCCATCGCGCTGGATGAAGGCGACATCACCGGCGTGCTGGTGGGTATCCCGCCGGGAGGCTCCGGGAAGGAGCAGCCCCTGGTGGGGGGGCGGGTGAAGGTCCGCGGCTCCGTGATTTCCAGGACCAGTCGTGACGACGGACGCTTCACCATCCGGAACCTCCCCGAGGGGCGCCACACCCTGGTGCTCACCTACGACGCCGACGAAGACGGGGTCCCCGACCTGGCGCGCCAGCTGCTCATTCCCGTGGAGATTCCCGCCGGACGCGACAAGCGGCCCTACGTGGACCTGGGCACCGTGACGCTTCTTCCCGCCGCCACGCTGTGTGGCACCGTGGCGGGTCCCAGCCTCCAGGACGTGCTGGTGGCGCTGCGCGGGTCGGACGCGCGCGGGGCCGTGGACGCGCAGGGGCGCTTCTGCTTCAGCGGTCTGGGCGCAGGCACGTGGACCGTGGGCGCCGCGGGCCCGCCCGGGGTCAGCGACCCGATCGTCATCGAGCTGGAGCCGGGCGAACGCGACGAGACGGCGCTGCTGCAACTCCACGACGCCGCCGGTGCCACGGGAACGGTGCAGGGCTCGGTGAGCGGTCCGCCCACGGTACGCACCTCCACCAGCACCAGCGCGCTCCGTCGTGCGCTCCGCCCCGCCACGGTGGAGACGGTCCCGCTCAGCGGCCAGGCTTCGGCCACGCTCTCCGTCGTGGAGGAGGGCTTCTCCGGCGTGGTGCCGGTGGGCCTGTACGCGCTGCGCGTGGTCCCAGAGGACCCGTCTTTCCAGGACGTGACCCTGCCCAGTGTGCTGGTGCTGCCGGGATTGGTGGAGGAGGTGCCGGTGGTGCTGAGCGCGCGCGCCACCCAGGGTTGCCTGGACCTGGACGGGGACGGCCTGTGCTCGGCACTGGGACCCGAGCCCGATCCCCAGGCCCCACCCGCGTGCTTTGACCGCTGCGTGGACGACGTCTGCGAGGAAGGTGGCCAGCGCCTGGATTGCGACGACGACGGCGATGGCGACAACGACCGGCGCGAGCTGGTCCAGTGCCAGTGCGGCCCGGTGCGCGGGGACGGGGAGCGCGGCTGCCACAATGACCCGTCGCGGTCGGACCTGGATGACGACGGCATCTGCGACGCGTTCGACACGTTCCCGCACTGCAACCAGCTGGTCACCGAGTGCGAAGGCGGCGTCTCGTCGGGAAGCTCCAGCAGCTCGGGTTCCTCCAGCAGCTCCGGCGGGTCCGGCTCGTCGAGCGGCGGCGCGAGCAGCTCGGGCAGCGGGTCGGGCTCGTCGAGCGGTGGCGCGAGCAGCTCGAGCAGCGGGTCGGGATCCTCGTCGGGCGTCTGCCCGCCCACGCTGGAGGTCGCTCCTGGCGCTCCCAACCCGCCCTCCCTCACCAAGACCAGCGACGCCACCACGGTCGCGGTCAACGACGCATTCTCGGCGCCGCCCGACCCGGCGCTGTGGTGGCAGAACATCAGCGGGGCGCGCCTGGACGCCGTCAACGGGCGACTCGTTCTCGTCGACAACGACGCCACCGAGCCGGGGCCGGCCGCCCAGCTGGACCTCACCTCGCCACCGGACAACACCGTGTTCCAGGGCGCGGGTGACGTCGAGCTGACGTTCGTCATTCCCTCCGCGTCGGCCGGCGCGTTCATCCAGCTTTCGCTCGCCCACGGCGGCGAGATGCCGGGTCCGGACGCGCGAATCAGTACGCAGGACCCCAGCGGGTCTGTCTTCCTGTTCGAGCTGATGGGTGACGCCGCCTCGGAGGGGCCCACCAGCGTCACGCTGCCTCCCGACGTGCCCCACGTGCTGGCGCTGTCGCGCGACGCAGCGGGAAATGTCACGGCAACGCTGACGCCCAACGGCGGAACGCCCATCCAGAAGGCCAACAGCACCTCGGCCGCGGCGGGCTGGAATCTGATCGTGCTGGCGCAGGGGGCCGTGCCGGGTCAGACGGGGGACGTGCCCATTGTCGAGTTGGATGACCTGACCAGCACGCTGTCCTTCGACGTGCCCGAGAAGTGGACGCTCACGGGCTCCCCCCTGGTGCTCGACGGCACGCCCTACGACGACGCACCCGACACGACGGAAGCGGTCACCACGTGGCTTGGCGCGGTGGGGGCGCAGCCTCTGGGGGTGGCCCAGGCCGGTGAGACGGCGCCCTTCCCGTTCGACGGCCTGGCGCCGCTCATCCGCGTCTACCTGGTCACCGCCACCCCGGCCCCCGACCCGTCGATCATGTTGACGATGTACTCCCCGCTCGACGAAGCGGACTTCCGCACGTCACTCGACGGCGAGGGAATCGCGTACACCGTGGACCTCTCCGCGGAAGCGTTCCTCCGTGAGAACGACGGCACCTACCGGTGGACCCTGGTGACCTGCCCGCCGTGAGGCTCTGTCGCAGGCACGGACCGCGGACGACATCCGGGCTGCCACGCTGCGCGTCAACCGCTACATCCGGACGAAATTCCGTCGTCAGGTCCGGAGCCCAACATGCTGGAGATGAGACCCGCGGGTGAGCGGGGCTACGTCAGCCACGGCTGGCTGGATGCCCGACACACGTTCTCCTTCGAGGACTACTACGACCCGCGCTACACCGGCTGGCGCTGCATCCGCGTCATCAACGACGACAAGCTCGCGCCCGGCAGCGGCTTTGGCATGCACCCGCACAAGGACGTGGAGATCCTCAGCTACGTCGTGAACGGCGCGCTCCTGCACCGCGACAGCCTGGGCAACCGCGCGGTGCTGACGCCGGGGGAGCTGAGCGTCATGAACGCGGGCCGCGGCATCATCCACAGCGAGTTCAACGCCAGTGACACCGAGCCGCTGCGCTTCCTGCAGATCTGGCTTGTCCCCGAGGTCACCGGCGTGCAGCCCAGCTACCAGCGCGCCTCGTTCGCCCAGCGCGACCGGCACAACCGGCTCCTCGAGATCGCCTCGCCCGCCCCGCGGGAGGAGACCGCGACGATCAACCAGGACGTCCGCGTCTCCACCGCGCTGCTGGAGCCCGGCGCGCGCGTGCACCACCCGTTCCTCCCGGGACGACACGCATGGGTCCAGGTGGTGCGCGGCTCGCTGACACTCAACGGCGTGGCCATGCAGGAAGGCGACGGGGCCGGGCTGCACGGCGAGCAGGAGCTGGAGCTGGTGGGGAAGACCGCGGCGGAGGTCCTGATGCTGGACGTGCCCTGAGGCAGGAGGCGGGCTTGCCAAGGGCCGGATGGTGGCCTACATGCGCCGCGCCCCGAGGTTTTCCGGCAGGCCACCAGCGGTTGGTGGCGGTCAGGTCGGGGCCGCACGCCGCAGGCCCACGCGCCACGCGGAGGACGTGCCGGAAGGTGGTGATTGACACATGACCAAGGTCACCGTTCGCGACGGAGAAGCCGTGGAGCGCGCCATCAAGCGTTTCAAGCGCAAGGTGGAGCAGGCGGGCATCCTCAAGGAGGTCCGCAAGCGCGAGCACTACGTCAAGCCTTCCGTGAAGAAGAAGCTGAAGGAGCGCGCGGCCGAGGCCCGTGCCCGCAAGCGTGAGAAGCGCATGCAGATGGGCCCGCGCTGAAGCTCGTCCCCGGATGCATCACCCGTCCCCTCCCGGCCGCCCTTGGGCACGTCGTGGAGGGGATGCGTGTTTCTGGGGCGTGATCTCGGGCGTGACGGCGCCGTGATCCGCACCACACCCGCGCACCCGGCCCCCAACCGGCTTGACCCCGGCAGCGTCGGAAGGCTCTAGTCGCCGCCTTTCCGCCGCCGAAAGGCGGACCGCGGTGCGCAGTGACCAAGTCCCGGATCCTGGTGGTTGACGACTCACCTTCCATCCTGCGGGTGGTGGAAGGCGTGTTGTCGGCCGCGGGCTACGAGGTCACCACCGCCATGGACGGCCAGGACGCCATGTCGCGCGCCAAGGCGGAGCCGCCCGACCTCATCCTGCTGGACTTCATGATGCCGCGGATGAACGGCTACCAGGTGTGTCGCGCGCTGGCGAAGGAGCCGGACCTCAAGGACATCCCCGTCATCCTGATGAGCACCAAGGGGGATGAGTCGGCGGAGCGCTTTGTGCAGCAGATGGGCGTGGTGGACCACATCACCAAGCCCTTTAGCCCGGAGGCCATCCTCGCCGTCACCAGCTACACGCTGGAGAAGCGCGCGGGAGAAGAGACCTCCGTGGCCGTTCCCGTGGTGGGCCACGCCGCCGGCGATGAGGCCACCGTGGTGCAACCGCCCGCGGCCGCCACCGACTCCGAGGAGGACCGGCTCCGCGGATTCCTGCTCAGCACGCTCCAGGAGGCGCTGGAGCAACACGGGGTGCGCGACCCAGCCGCCGTGGAGCAGGCGGTGGACCAGGCGCTGAGCCAGCTGCCGCCGTTGACGGGAGATGCGTCGTCGGGGCCGGCGGGGCGCGCGGCGCTGTGGGGTGACCTGAACCTGGTCCCCATCCCGGAAGTGTTCCAGCTGATGACGCTGCAGGCGCAGACCGGCCTGTTCCAGGTGTGGACGCGCATGCGCCCCACGCCCGCCGGTGCCACGGAAGCGCCCCGCAGCGTGGAGACGCGCTTCGACGTGTATTTCAGCAACGGCAAGGTCGACTTCGTGCACGCGCGGAACGTGCAGGAGGAGTTCCTGCTGGGCCGTTTCCTCGTCGCGCGCGGCGCCATCGAGAAGACGGAGCTGGATGCGCTGCTGCGGGCGCGCAAGGGTGGCGGGAAGCTGCTGGGTCGTCAGCTGGTGGCGCTGGGGCACGTCTCGGAGGAGCAACTGCAGGCGGCGCTGCGCGACCAGTGCAGTGAGCTGGTCTACGAGCTGCTGCGTCCCAGCGGCGGCACGTTCTGCCTGCGCAAGGATGCACGTCCGCCTGCGGAGATGGGCGAGGTGCACCTGGGCCTGGGCGTCGACGAGCTGTTGATGGAAGGCCTGCGTCGCGTCGACGAGTGGGGGCTCATCGAGAAGGAAATCGACAACTGGGACGCGCGCCTGGAGCCCGACCCGTGGGGCGGCGTGAGCAAGCTGACCAGCCAGGAGCGCTTCGTGCTGGGGCTGTGCTCGCCGGAGTACACCATCCGGCAGGTGGTGCAGCGCAGCCAGATGCGTCCGTTCGACGTGTGCAAGATCCTGTACCGCCTCATCGCCGCCAAGCAGGTGCGCAAGCTGCTGTAGGGCGCGCATCCCCGTGGCTGAGCGCGGGCCACAGCGACGACGCCAGCGCCGGTCAAGAACTGGTCATCCGCATTCCCGCTTGGCACCATGGGCGCCGTGAGCACCAAGCCGCCCGACTTCCCGCCTGCGTCGTTCCCACCCATCCCGGCAGAGGCCGCGAGCTCCGTGCCTCCAACGGAGGCGAAGGCGTCGCCCGAGGCCACCGAGCCCGCTCAGGACGTCACCCTCGAGGCCACGCCCCTGCACACACCCGTGCCCGCCCAGGCCGCGCCCGCCTCCGAGCCCCCCAGACCCACGACGACCGAGGCCGTCCCACCCAATCCGCCACCGTCGGAACCGACCGTCACCACGTCGCCAGTCCAGCCCGCCGACGCCACCGTGACGGAGGAGGCGCTTCCGCCGGCGCTGGCCGCGTCGTGGGCCATGCCGCCGTTGAACCCGGAGCGCGCCGCCCGTCGACGCACCCGCGCGGGCAGCTTTGCCGGCGGCGTCATCCTCCCGGTGGCCCTGGCCACGGCCGTCCCCGGCGGCGTCACCGCCTGGCTCGCCAGCGACGTGTCCGCGCCCGAGATTCCGGCGGAAGCCCGTCCCACGGCGGTGGCCACCGAGCCCATCCGCCAGGCGCTGCAGTCCGCGGAGCAGCAGGCCACGCTGATGGGCCAGGGCGCCCAGGACGCGCTGCGCCTGGAAGCCAAGCGGGCCGCCTACCGCGGTGCCGCGCTCGTCGAGCAGGAGCAGAAGCGCTTGCAGCAGGAGCAGGCCCACGCCATTGCGTTGGAGGCCGCGCTCACCCGCAACCCGGCGCTGGCGCAGAAGCCCCGCCCGCCCATCGCCCTCACCGCGCTGGAGCCGTTCCTGGCGCGCACCGGGCTCACCAGCCCCGTCGACGCGCAGGAGGGCGAGGTGGTGCTGGCTCCCGACGGCAATCCGCTGGGCGGCATCATCCCCGAGGCGTTCCAGGCCATGATCCCCGCGCAAGACCGCAGCGGCACCGACGGAGCCGAGCGCACCTCCTACCGCGCGCCCGTCGGGAACACGGGGCTGAGCGTGGTGGCGGTGCGCAAGCTGCCCAAGACCGCGTCGCTCCCTTCGCTGGAGGAGGTGGAGAACAGCCTGGTCCAGATGAGCGCCGGCGCCCGACAGATGGCGGCCACCATCGAGGAGATGCAGCAGGAGCATGAACGTCTGCGCATCCGCCTGTTCTCCGCCGCTGCCGCCGCACTGCTCTCCGGGCTCCTGGGCGCGTTGTTGTGCGTGTTGGGTCTGCGTTCCCGCGTGGTGCGTCCGCTTCGGGAGCTGCGCGAGCAGGTGGAGCGCGTGCGCGCTGGCGGTCGGCCCCTCCCCTCCGACGAGCGCGACCCGTACCACGACCTCGACGTGGCGCTGGCCGAGATTGCCGACCGGCTCGCCGAGGAACGGGCCCGCGCCGACGAGCGCGCCGCTCGTGCGGGCATCCTGGACAGCGTGATGGAGGCCTGCCAGCGCGCGCAGAAGGATGACCTGACCGCGCGTCCCTCGACGGGCGACGGGCCCGAGGGCCTGGTGGCGCTGGCGGTGGGCAACCTGCTGGACACGTTCGAGGAGCGGGCCGTCCGCGTGCGCGTGCAGGCCACCACGCTGCTGGAGCACCTGGAGGCCGCCGTGCAGCAGGCGGGTCAGCCCTCCGTGCCGTCCGAGGCGGTGCGCGCCGTGGAGCTCATCCGCACCCGCGTGGAGAACCTCATGCCGCTGGCAGGCCTCTTGCGCACGCTGACGGCGCGCCTCTCCGCGCTGGCGGACCAGGCCGCCCCCAACGCACCGCTCGCCGACGAGCTCCGCAAGCTCACCGCCGCGCTGGCGCCGCGCTCCCAGGCCGTGGGCGCGCTCCTCACCGACCTGCAGCAGGGCACGGAGCGGTTGCAGCAGGCGTTCGCGCAGGCCGCGTCCGGGACCACGCCGGAATCCCTGCGTCGGGCCCGGGAGGCCGCGGAGGACCTGGCCAAGGGCGCACGCACGCCACGGCTGGCCCTCACCTTCCCGGTCATGGTGGGCGCCCTGCGCGACCTGCCCCTGCAAGACCTCAAGGGCAAGCTGGAGATGGACGCCTGACCCCTCCCTGGGCGAATGGTTGCGCCGGCTGGCGCGTCCCATACGAAGGACGCCCGGAGGTGCCATGAGACAGGGAATGCGGCTTGTGACGTTGGTCCTGGGGGCCCTGCTGGCCGGTGCGCTGCACGCCGCCCCCGCCAAGCAGCCCGGCGTCAACGAGATCGTCTCCGGGGTGCAGAAGCTCTACGACGGGACCAGGGACTTCAGCGCCAGCTTCGAGCAGGAATACGTGATGGCCGCGCTGGGCCGTTCGCACAAGTCGCGCGGGAAGGTGGCGTACCGTCGGCCGGGGAAGATCCGGTTTGACTACGTGGAGCCGGCCGCCAAGACCTTCGCCGTCGACGGCGGCACGCTCTGGGTGCACCAGGTGGACGACAAGCAGGTGCTGGTGGACCGCTGCTTCAAGGCGGACGGGCTCACCGCGTCGCTGGTGTTCCTGGGCGGCGGCGGCCGGATCTCGGACCAGTTCGACGTCACGCTGGGCACGGGAGACGACCAACACCACGCACTGGTCCTCAAGCCGCGCACGCCGCAAGGCATGTTCAAGAGCATCACGTTGTGGGTGGACAAGAAGACGCTGGAAGTGCATCGGACCGACGTGGAGGACCAGTCCGGCAATCCCAACCGCTTCTTCTTCAGCGACGTGCGTCGCAACAAGGGCGTCAAGGATGAGCAGGTGACCTTCACGCCACCCAAGGACGCCGCGGTCAGCCCCGTGCCCGGCAGCTGCGCCACACCCTGATCTCCTTCATGCCCCGGAGGCGGCGCTTTCCGACGAGAGGGCGGCGCGCAACAGCCCCTGCAGCTGCGCGGTGGGGTGGAACTGCAGCGAGACCAGTCCCAGACGCACCACGTCGCCCGCCGTGAGCGCCACCGGCGTGGACCCCAGGCGCACCTCGTTCACGCGCGTGCCATTGGCGCTGCCCGCGTCGGCGATGAGGTAACGGTCGCCGTCCACGGTGATGCGGGCGTGCAGCTTGCTGACGTGGGACTGCGGAATGACCACGTCATTGCTCGGCGCACGACCCACGCGGATGGACGCGCCCAGGAAGCCCCCCAGGCCGTGACGACGGAGCGGCCAGCACAACATGTCCAGCGTCAGTCCCACCGCCATGAGCTCCGCGGGCGTGGTGCGCACCGCCAGGCTGGTGTGGAACATCCACCGGTCCGAAGGCTCCTCCGGAATGCAGCCCACCAGCATGGCCCCGCCCAGCACCGTGCGCGTGAGCTCCGTGCGGTGCAGCAGGACGCGCTGGACTTCCGTCAGGGGAATGGGCCCACCCTTCATGCGGCTCCCATCACGACGGGCCGCGCACACCTCCGCCGCGCGCCCTACCCTGCGTGGTAACGGCGGCATCCCGGATTCGCACCTTCAGCTCGACGACACCGCCGGCCGGCGCGCGTGCACCAGCCAGCCGATGGGTTGCAGGCGTTGCAGGGTTTGCACGTCCAGCCCCGCCGCGGTTGCCAGCGCCGCGTATTCGTCCGCGCTCATGGCGTGCATGATGAAGCGGGACACGGCGCGCTTCACCAGGGGTCGCAGTGGAAGGGGGAAGTGCGTCGTCACGGCCGGCACCACCACCAGCACCATGCCGCCCGGCCGCACCACCCGACGCAGCTCACGCCATCCCTCGCCCACGTCGGGCCACCAGTGCATGGAGTAGCAGCTCATCACCACGTCCGCGGTCCCGCTGCTGAGCGGCAGCGCCGTCCCGGAAGCCCGCACCAGCCACGTCCGCGCTGCGCGTTTCTCCCGCGCGCGGGACAACATGTCCCAGGAGAGGTCCACGCCCACCACACGCTCCGCCACGTCGGGGAGCCAGCGCAGGGACTCACCGGTTCCCACGCCCACGTCGACGACGAGGGGGAGCCGGTGCCCACCCGCGGAGGCGCGGATGGCATCCCGGACCACGTCGTGGGCGGGGTGATAGACCCAGGCCTGCAGCGGAGCCGCGTCGTAGAAGCGACTGATTCCCTTGAAGGCGCGCTGCACCACCCGGAGGCTCGGCATGTCTCATTGTGACGTCGTGGCCGGGCTGGCTCCATCCGCCTGGCGTCGCTAGCTCCGTGCTGGGACATCCAGGGTGAGGTGCATCATGCACGGCCGGCAGAAGGGATGGAGCGTGTTGTGGCCCGCGTTGGGGCTGGGAGCATTTGCGGCGTTGCGGATGGTGCGGAGGCGGGCGGAATACGCCGACAAGGTGGTGCTCATCAGCGGCGGGTCCCGCGGGCTGGGCCTGGTGATGGCGCGTCAGTTCGCAGAGCAAGGCGCACGGTTGGCGCTCAGTGCGCGCAACGCACGGGAGCTGGAGCGGGCCGGGAACGAGCTGCGCGCGCGCGGCGCCACCGTCTCCACCCACGTCTGCGACGTCACCGACCGCACCGACGTGATGCGCATGGTCCAGGAGGTGCGCCAGCGGCACGGGCGCGTGGACGTGCTGTGCAACGTGGCGGGCATCATCACGGTGGGGCCGCAGGAGAGCATGACGCTGGCCGACTACGACGACGCCATGAACGTCCACTTCTGGGGACCGCTGTACACCATGCTCGCGGTTGTCGACGAGATGAAGCGGCGCGGCAGCGGGCTCATCATCAACATCTCGTCCATTGGCGGGAAGCTGAGCGTGCCGCACATGGTCCCCTACAGCGCCAGCAAGTTCGCCCTGGTGGGCCTGTCCGAGGGGATGCGCGCGGAGCTGGCCAGGAGCGGAATCCACGTCCTCACGGTGTGTCCGGGACTCATGCGCACCGGGAGCGCGGACCACGCGTACTTCAAGGGTCGCAACCGCGCGGAGTACACGTGGTTCTCGTTGAGCGCGGGCATGCCCTTGCTGACCATGAGCGCGGAGCGCGCGGCGGCGCAGATCCTCAAGGCGGCACGCCAGCGACGCACGGAGGTGGTGCTGAGCCTGCCGGCGCTGGTGGGTGCGCGCATGGCCAACCTCTTTCCCGACGTCACCGGTCGCGCCATGGCGTTGACCAACCGGTTCCTCCCCACCGCGGACGGTGAGGGCCGACGTCGTTTCACGGGACGGGAGAGCCACGGAACGGTCACGCCTTCCCTGCTGACCCGGCTCAATGACCAGGCCGCGGCGCGCAACAACGAGCTCTGACCACATTTCTCCGACGAGAAAAACGCCGAGCCCCGCTTCCAGGTCCTCCCGGGAGCGGGGCTCATGCGTCAGCAGCGGAAGGTCAGCTCACTTGCCGCCGTCCTTGCCGCCCTTCTTTTCGTCCTTCTTCTCTTCCTTCTTCTCGCCGGTCTTGGTCCCCTCGGTGCCCGTGCC
>JBFMGU010000080.1:0-39477 GCA_040752415.1 Myxococcota bacterium | reverse complement strand
GCCGGCTCCCGCGCCGGTGGCCCCCGCGCCCGCTCCCGCTCCCGTTGCCGCCGCGCCGGTGGAGAAGCCCGCGCCCCGGCGGGAGCCGCCCGCCGCGCCCAAGCCCGTGAAGGCCGCGCCGGCGCCGGTGAAGGGTGCGCTCACGCTGGGGGCCCCGGTGATGCGCGGCAACCAGCTGGTGCTGCCCATCAGCGGCGTGAAGAAGGTGGAGCGCCATTTCACGCTCAAGGGCCCGGACCGCGTGGTGGTCGACCTCGCCGCCAACAGTTACAGCGGTCCCACGGAGCTCAAGGGCAAGGGGCCCATCAGCAGGATCCGCGTTGGCAACCGCCCCGGCGGCGTGCGATTGGTCCTGGACGTGCTGAGCGCAAGGCTGGCCAGCACCTACAAGGTCACCGGCAGCAACGGGAGCGTCTCGGTGGCAGTGGCCAGCAGGTGAGGGCTCCCACCGCGTGACGTCATGAGCCGATTCAAGCACCACATCTTCGTCTGTGAGAACGAGCGCGCCCCCGACAATCCCAAGGGCTGCTGCAAGCGCAAGGGCTCCGTCGACATCCGCCTGGCCATGAAGAAGCTGGTGGATGAGCACGGGCTGCGCGGTGAGGTGCGCTGCAACTCCGCCGGGTGCCTGGATGCGTGTGAGTACGGTCCCACCGTCGTGGTCTACCCGGATGCCACCTGGTACAGCGTGCCCACCGTCGCCGACGCCGAGGAGATCGTGCGCGAGCACATCATCGGTGGTCGCCCGGTGGAACGCCTGAAGATCGCCTTCAAGAAGCGCCAGGAGTGACGCGCCGCGTCCTCCGCCCGTCGGTCCGCCCGCGCAAACTCAGCATTTCCCTGACGTGCTGTGCATCACGTCGGCGCGGTGTGCCGTCCGTCACCGTTGTTGACATGCACCGGTGTGCACCTTGGCAGCGCGCACGGGCTGGCCCTAGCCTCAAGCCGCCGCGTGGGTTGTGACGAAAGCCGGGCGGGGGCTCCGCGAAAATCATGGAGTGGATCATGCGTACGGTTCGACTGCTTTGCGCATTGGGGTTGGGTCTTGTCCTCGGCTGTTCTCCGACGTCGGGGACCAGTGGAACACGTGCCACCATCACCGGCCGCGTGGTGCTGGAGCAGGGAGTGGCCGGGGCCAATGACTTCTCGCGTGTTCGCATCGACATCGGGCGCGGTGAGGGCGGGGTGCCGGTGGATGCGGAAGGCAACTTCGCGTTCGAGGACATTGAGCCGGACGTGTACAACCTCACCGTCACCTACACCGGTGGATTGACCCTGAGCGCGTCGGGGAGCGCGTACAAGGCCTACGCCACGCGCGTGGTGGCCAAGGCGGGCGGCACCGTCTCCCTGGGCGACATCAAGCTTGAGCTGGGCGAGGGCTCGGTGACCGGCTCGCTCACCCTGACCGGCAACGGCAGCGAGGCCGACTCCCCCGACGACAGCGAGGTGCTGCTGGAGGTGGAGGGCACCGGCGAGGTGTTCCGCACCACGGTGGCCGGCGGCGTGTTCACCTTCCCGCGCACCCGCGTGGGGCGCTACCGCATCACGGTGAGCAAGCCCGGGTACGCGGTGCCCTCGTCGGGAATCAGCGCGCAGTCGGACTCCCGCTGCGGCCGCGCGGTGGACATCGAGGTGGACGGCGCCGCGGTGGAGGGACTGGGCGTGACGCTGGAGCGCGCCAAGCCGGGCTACACCCCCGGTGGTGTCGACGTCACCGTGGAGAACGGCAGCACCTGGCACACCCAGGCCACCGAGGTCAGCGTGCGCGTGCAGGCGCAGTTCCCCGTCGAGGGACGCGTGTGGGTGGGGGAGGGCGCACCGCCCGCGTACACCACGTTCCAGACCGACGGTTACGTGGTTCCCATCACGGACGGTCGCAACGCCCTGCACGCGCAGTTCAAGGACGCCTGCGGCAACGAGAGCGAGGTGGACACCATCCACGTCATCAAGGACGTGACTCCGCCGGTGGTCGAGCTGGTGCAGCTCCAGGGTGGCGCGCGCTTCCTCACCAGCACCACCGGCAGCCTGCTGGTGGTGGCCTCCGACGATCTCTCCACCCGCCTGGACCTGGCGTTGGCCATCTGCACCGTGGATTCCGTCGGCGTGGAGAATTGCGACCAGGACCTCGCCAACCCGACGTGGGGCGAGTACACGCGCAACCGCTCCGTGACGTTTGACGACGGACAGGGTCTCAAGCGCGTCAAGGTCCAGCTGCGCGACCGCGCCGGGCACATCTCCGCCACCGTCGTGGACGACGTGGAGCTGGACACCGAGCCGCCGGCCAATCCCGTCGTCACCGTGGACAGCATGGGCGGTCGCGTGGGCAGCACCTCCGTCACCGCGCACCCGCGCGCTGACGGCGCGGTGGAGATGAAGGTGGGCGTGCAGAGCGGCTTGTCCGACGCGCCGGCCTGGATTCCCTACGCGCCGACCACCAGCGTGAGCCTCCCGCCCGGCGACGGGACCAAGCAGGTCTTTGCGCGCTTCCGCGACGCCGCGGGCAATGAGACGGCGGAGGTGAGCGCCAGCGTGGAGCTGGATACCACCGCGCCGCCCCCTCCCACGGTGACGCTGGGCGACGGCAGCGGGCTCTCCCGCGTGGCCAGCATGCCGCTGAGCGTGGGTGTCAGCGGGACCACCGACATCGCCTACGTGGAGATCAGCGGCGACGCGGTGAGTGGTGGTGGCAGACATGACTGGGGAAACCTCCCGCAGGAGCTGGCGTTCCCCGACGTGCAGGGCCGCTACAGCGCCACCGTGCATCTCGTGGACGCGGTGGGGAACCGCTCCCCGCCCACGGTGGTCTCCGTGCTGCTGGACAAGGAGGCGCCGGGCGTGCCGGAGGTGGTGATCGCCGGCGGGCGTCGCTTTGTCACCAGCAGCGACGGGACCGCGACGCTGGAGGTGCGTTGCAGCGACTCGCTCAGCGGCGTGCGGGAATACGCCTGGCGGGTGGGCAGCGGCGCTTTCTCGACGGAGCCGGCCAGCACCACGTCGCTGGTGGTGGACCTGGGTGATGTCGAGGGGCCGGTCACCGTGGAGGCCACCTGCACCGACGTGGCGGGGCACATCTCCGTCGCGGGAAGCGCGTCCGTCACCTGGGACCACAGCGCGCCGCAAGTCAGCGTCACCATCACCGGCGCGGAGGACCGGCCCGTCACCCGCGACCGCAACGTGCAGGTGGACCTCACCACCACCGACGCCAACACCGTGGTGGGCACCGCCATCTCCGACGGGGCGCTGGACTGCGCCACCGCCTCCTACACCTTCCCGCGCTCCGGCCGCTTCTCCTTCACGCTCTCCCCGGTGCAGGGCGCCCACACCGTGAACGTCTGCGCGCGCGACGAGGCGGGCAACTTCACCGCGGCCCCGGTTCCCTCCAACACCCTCGAGCTCGACGACCTCCGTCCCGCACCCCCCACCCTCACGCTCGCGGGTGGGGATGGCTGGTCGGACGCGCTGGCGGTTGACGTCACCGTGGGCACGGTGGAGACCAACGCCGCCACCGAGATCGTGCTGTGGGGCGACGTCGTCGGTGGTGAGGTGCGCGAGGTGCTGGGCTCGGTGCCTTCCCAGATCACGCTCACCGGGGCGGGAACGCGGACGGTGTTCGCGCGCGTGGTCGACGCCGCGGGCAACAGCTCGGACGCCGCGCAGGCGCAGGTCTACGTGGACCTCACCACGCCGGAAGTCACCAGCGCGCAGGTGGGGAGCGGCACCGGCTTCTTGACGCAGCCGAGCGGAGCGCTCGCCGTCACCTGCGTCGACGACGTCACGCCCGGCGCCATGCGCCTCACCGTCACCCGCGACACCACCACCCTCTACGACGACAGCTACCGCAATGTGCTGACCCTGCCGCTCGGCACCGTCGAGGGCTCGGCCTCCGTGACCGTGGTGTGCTCGGATCCCTCGGGACGCAGCTCCCCGCCCGCCACCGTCAGCTTCACCGTCGATACGCGGGGGCCGATCATCTCCGACTTCCACCTCAACGCCGGCAGTCCCAATGAGCCCACCGCCTCTCCGTCGGTGACCGCCTCCCTCGTCGTGACCGACCCGGAGGATACGCCCGGCCAGGCCAGCGGTGTGGACACCATCCTCGTCAGCGAGGTCGATCTGGACTGCGACACCGTGCCGCTCTCTGGGCGCATCCGCTACACCTCGCAGCTCGGCTTCACCCTCAGCGCCGGTGAAGGCAACCGCACGCTCTACCTGTGCGCCTGGGACGCCGCGGGCAACGTGGCCGGCCAGCGCTCGTCCAACGACGTGGTGCTGGACACCGTTCCGCCGCAGGAGCCCACCGTCACGCTCGGCGCGGGCACCTCCTGGGTCAACAGCCCGGACGTGGTCTGGTCCATCAGCAGCCCGGATGCCGACGCGTCGGGCTACAGCGTGGAGGTGGTGGGGGACCTGGCCGCGCCGTTCACGCCGGTGACAGTGGCCAACCTGCCGCCCACCATCTCGCTGCTGCCCGGGGAAGGCACGCGCACGCTGCGGGTCACCCTGCGGGACCCCGCCGGCAACCGCTCCCCCGACGTCACCGTCACCGTGGGCATCGACACCGGCAACCCGGAGATCGCCGAGTTCGAGGTGCTGGGCGAGGGCTTCGTGACCACCGCGGATGGCAGCGCCTTTGCGCGCGCGGAATGCACCGACGGGAGCAACGCGCCCCTGCGTCTCGTCGTCACCGACGTCACCGACCCCGGCAGCCCCACGGTGGTCTACCAGGGCCCGCTGGTGCGCATTGTCCCGCTGGCGCTGGGCCCCGCCGAGGGAACCCGCCTTCTGCGCGTGCGCTGCGAGGACCTGGCCGGCAACTTCGTGGAGGCGGATGAGCCGCCCTTCCAGGTGGACCACTCGGCGCCCGTCGTCACCAACTTCCGCATCAACGGCGGCGTCGACGGGGAGTTCGCCACCGATCCCACCGTCACCGTCCACTTCGACATCAGCGACCCCATCTCCGGCGTCAACGGCGTGGCGCTGCGCGAGACCGCCGCCGCGTGCGCGGGTCTCCGCTATGAGCTGCGCGACGGCGCCAGCGGCTTCCCCGTCACGCTCTCCCCCGGCGAGGGTACGCGCCAGCTCTTCCTGTGCGCCCGCGACGAGGCCGGCAACACCTCCGCCGCCGCGGTGGCCTCCAACAGCGTGCTGCTGGATACGCTGCGTCCCAGCCGTCCCACCGTGCTGCTGGGCGGCGGCGCCACCTGGGTGCAGCAGAACACCGTCTCCTTCTCGCTCACCTCCACCGACGACGACCGTGACACCTACACCGTGCTGCTCGGCGGAGACCTGGGCCCCACCATGCAGCCCAGCTACCCGTTCACCGCGCTGCCCGCCAACGTGGAGCTGAGCGCGGCGGGTGGCTTCAAGAACGTGACCGTGCAGCTCATGGACCCCGCGGGGAACCGCTCCGACCTCGTGCAGGTGGGCATTGGCGTGGACTCCGTGGACCCGTCCATGTTCGTGTTCACCGTCGGGGATGGCAGCGGCTACGTGCGCGACGCGGGCGGTCGGACCTACGCCTCGGTGGCCTGCACCGACGACGTGGCGGTGGCCGCCGAGCTGACGCTGCGCATCTGGGACCAGGCCAACCCCGCCGTGTTCCTCTACGACGGCGTGTACCGCACGCAGGTGCTGCTGGACCTGGGCGCCAGCGAGGTGGCCCACGACCTGCGCGCGCAGTGCCTGGACCGCGCCGGCAACGGCAATGACCCCGAGATCCCCGAGGCGCGCTTCTCCGTCAGCGTGGACCACACGCCGCCGCGCGTCACCCTGTTCACGCTCAACAACGGCGCCCAGGACGAGCCCACCGCGCAGCTCAACATCACCGTGCACCTCAACGTGGTCGACGACGAGACGGAGGTGGCCGGCGTGGCGCTGGCGGAGGCCATTGCCGACTGCACCGCGGTGCCCTTCAGCTTCCCGCGCGCCGGCGACGTGGGTTACACGCTGAGCCAGCAGGACGGGCAGCGTCGGCTCTACCTGTGCGCCAAGGACGTGGCGGGCAACATCACGGCCACGCCGGTGCCCTCCACCAACACGCTGGTGCTGGACACCATTGACCCGGTCATCCAGGTCTTCCAGCTGCACGGGGGACAGCCCTGGAGCACCTCCGCCACCGTGACCCTCACCGTCGTCGCCACCGACCCCGCGGCCATGGTGTCATTGGAAGGCGACCTGGCCGCCGCGTTCCCGCCCACGCGCATTGACCTCCTCCCCGCCACCATCACGCTCAGCGCCGGCGACGGAATCAAGGAGGTCACCGCCAAGCTCACCGACGCCGCGGGCCACGTCTCGGAGCGTCGCACCGCGCGCGTCAACGTCGACGGGACGCCACCCACCGTGTACCCGTTCGTCGTCGGGGACAACAGCGGCTTCGTGCGCGACCCCAGCGGCAACACCTACGTGCAGGTGGATTGCACCGACGGACCGCTCACCGCCGGCCAGCTGCAGCTCAGGGTGACCAATGACCTGGACGCGGTCCTCTACAACGCGCTGCACCTCTCGCTGGCCGGCATTGACCTGGGCAGCACCGAGCGCACGCACACCCTCAGCGCGCAGTGCACCGACCCCGCGGGCAACGTGAGCAACGTGGTGCAGGCGCTGCGCACCGTCACCGTGGACTACTCGCCGCCCGTGGTCAGCGCGTTCAGCCTCAACGGCGGCGGCGCCGCGGAGCCCACGCGCGACCGCAACGTCACGGTGCACTACACCACCAGCGACAACCTCAGCGGCGTGTTCGCGGTGGCGCTCAGTGAGACCACGCCCGACTGCGACCGCGTGGCCTACAACCAGCCCGCCGCGGGCCCGGTGGCCTTCCCGCTCTCGGCGGGGGAGGGCTTGCGCACGGTGTTCCTGTGCGCGCGCGACGTGGCCGGCAACACCACCGCGGCGCTGGCTCCCGCCAACAGCGTCACGCTGGACACGCAGCGTCCCCAGGCCCCGTCCCTCACGCTGGGCAACGGCAGCGGCTGGGCCACCTCGTCGACGGTGACGCTGGTGGTGGGCAGCGCGGATGGCGACGCGGGCACGTACACGCTGGTGGTGCAGGGTGACGTGCCGGGCGGCGCGGTGAGCATCCCCATGACGCCCGCGCCCACCTCGTTGGAGCTGACGCCGGGCAACGGGCGCAAGCGCCTGGCCGCGCGCCTGGTGGACCGCGCCGGCAACGAGAGCGAGCTGGTGCTGCAAGAGGTGTTTGTCGACGGGAATCCGCCGCGCGACATCCGCCTCACCGCCCCCACCTGGGTGACCAACGCCTCGGGTGACACCACGGTGCAGGTGGCCTGCCAGGATGATGAGTCGCCGTCCTCCCAGCTCACGCTGATGGTCCGCGACGTCACCAACGACGTCACGCTGTTCAACGCGCCGTACCAGGCGGTGGCGCCGATCTCCCTGGGCACCACGCAGGGCCTGCGTCGCCTCAACGCGCGCTGCACCGACCCCGCCGGCAACAGCGTCACGGTGGCGGTGGCCGACGAGGCGCAGGTGACCCTGGACTACACGCCGCCCGTCGTCAGCAACTTCCGTCTCAACGGCGGCGCCGCCGCGGAGCCCACGCGGGACCGCAACGTGACGGTGAACTTTGCCACCAGCGACAACCTCAGCGGCGTCGCCGCCACCTCGCTCAGCGAGTCCGTGCCCGACTGCGCGCGCGTGTCCTACGACAAGCCCACCAGTGGCCCGCTGGCCTTCCCGCTCACCGTGGGCGACGGGCTGCGCACGCTCTACCTGTGCGCGCGCGACGTCGCCGGCAACACCACCGCCGCGCAGGCCGCGGGCAACTCCGTGCAACTGGATACCCAGCGGCCCCAGGTGCCGGACATCACGCTGGGCGACGGTAGTGGCTGGGCCACCTCCGCCACCGTGGCGCTCGACGTGGACAGCGTGGACGGGGATTCCCCCACCTACCGCCTCCTGGTGCGCGGCGACGTGCCGGGCGGCGCGGCCGTCATCAACATGACCCCCACGCCCACCAGCCTGGCCCTGGTGGCCGGCAACGGACCCAAGCGCGTGGCGTTCCGCCTGGCGGACCCCGCCGGCAATGAGAGCGACGAGGTGCAGCGCGAGATCTTCGTCGACGGCGCGGCGCCCGCGCAGGTCTCCCTCACCGCCCCGGTCTACGTCACCAACCCGCAGGGCGACACCCAGGTGCAGGTCTACTGCCAGGACGGCGAGGTCCCCGCCGCGGACCTGGCCATCACCGTGCGCGACGTCACCAACGACGTCACGTTGTATGCCGGCGCGTTCCTCTCGGTGGTGCCGCTCTCGCTGGGCAACACGCAGGGCACACGCAATCTCACGGTGAGCTGTCGCGACCCGGCGGGCAACACCCTGAATCTCGACGTGGCGGCGCAGCCCACCGTGACGCTGGACTACAGCGCGCCCACCATCACCACCTTCATCCTCGCCGACGGCACGCCCAACAAGCCGCTCAACACCACGCTGGTGCCGGTCACGCTCGACGTGCGCGACGCGGTGACGCAGGTGGAGTCGGTGGCGCTGGCGGAGACCGCGGTGGCCTGTGACGCGGCCAGCTACATCTACCCCGCGCAGGGCAACATGATCTTCCCGCTCACGCCCGGTGACGGCGTGCGCAACCTCTACCTGTGCGCGCGCGACGTGGCGGGCAACCAGACCGCTTCCGCGGTGGCGGCCAGCAACGCGGTGCTGCTGGACAGCGTGCGCCCCGGTCGACCCACGTTGCAGCTGGGCAGCGGCAGCGGCTGGGCCAACACGCGCGCCGACGTCCCGGTCAGCGTGGTGAGCAACGACGCCTCCACCACCGGCTACACCATCGTCCTCGTCGGTGACTTCGTGGGGCAGAGCCAGCCGGTGCGTCGCAGCTACGACACCCCGCTGGCCGACCTGGACCTGCCCGCCACCGGCTCCGGCCCCTTCGCGGTGGTGGCCTGGATCGAGGACGCCGCGGGCAATGAGAGCGACCCGGTGGTGGAGACCATCATGGTGGATACCGTGGCGCCCTCGGTGCGCAGCGCGTCGGTGGGAGCGCTGGGCTTTGACGGCCGCTCCTACGTGACCGCGGTGGCCGGCAGCCGCGTGGCCCGCGTGGACTGCGTGGATGACCTGGTCATCACCGACCAGCTCACCATGCAGGTGCTGGATCTCAGCTTTGCCAACACGCTCTACCAGGGGGTCTTCCGCGAGCAGGTGGCGGTCACGCCCAGCGACCTCTCCACCGAGGGCACGCGCAACGTGCAGGTGCGTTGCACCGACCCCGCCGGCAACAACTCCACGCCGCTGGCCATCACCACCGTCGTCGACGCCAGCGCGCCGCAGGTGACGGACCCCAGCTTCTACGTCTTCCCCTACTACGTCATGGACGACCCGCTGGCGGACCGCACGCTGAATGGTCGCGCCACCAACGAGACCCTGGTGGGCGTGCGCTACGAGGTCACCGACGCCCACGCCGGGCCCTTTGGCGTGCGCCTCCTGGACAGCAACACCAGCTGCCCCGCCGACCCCAACCTCTACCAGCCCCCCGGCTCCAGCCCCGCCAACGACGTGCGTCACATCATGGGCAGCGGCGACGGGACGCGGCGCGTGTACCTGTGCGTGATGGACAACGCGGGCAACTACTCCGCGGCGCCCACGGAGTCCGAGAACAACCTGGTGCTGGACACCCAGCCTCCCGGCGCGGGCAGCCTGCAGCTGGAGAGCGGACGGCTGGCCACCAACAGCACCACGGTGCGCGCCACCGTCAGCAACGGCAACGGCCTGGGCGTGATGTTCTACGGCAGCCCCGGCATGGAGGAGTACCCGCCGGTGCCCGCCGGCTGCGGCAACGGAACCCTGGAGGCTCCGGAGGAGTGCGACGACGGCAACAACTGGGACTACGACGGCTGCTCACCCATCTGCACGGCGGGTACCTACCCGGCGGCCTGTGGCAACAGCGTGGTGGACCCCGGCGAGGACTGCGACGACGGCAACCACGCCAACTGGGACGGCTGCTCCGCCTTCTGCACGTGGGTGAGCTACCCGCGCCCGGGGGAGCCCATCCCTTGGTTCGCCTGGAACGGCGGCCCCATCGACCTGCGGCTCATCCCCTTCGGGAGCGAGGGAGACCTCTACGTCTGGGCCACGTTGGTCGACGACGCGGGCAACTTCTCCACCAGCTTCTTTGACTCCATCTACTACGACACCAATCCGCCCGCCCTGGGCACGGTGGTGCTGGCGGAGGGACAGACCACGGTCAACACCAACACCATCAGCGTGCGCATCTCCGACACCTACGCGGACCGCATGCGCTTCTGGCTGGAGTCCTCGGAAGCAGACCCGGACGCCGACTGCGCCCCGGTGGCGTGCAACCCGCCCGGGTGGGCCGGCTTTGACGTCTTCTCGCCCGCCACCACGTTCGACCTGGAGGGCGAGGGCAACAAACGCGTCTGCTACCAGTTCTGCGACGAGGCCGGGAACAGCTCCGGCGTGGGCTACGGGGACATCCTGCGCACGTCGTCACGGCCGGTGCCGGAGCTGGGCACGTTGGCTCCGGAGACGGTGGGCATCAGCCCGGAGGGCTACGTGGCGCTCTCCGACCCCGACCGCGACGGCGCGGTGGGCCCCTTCCTGCTCACCCTCACCGGCCGGGGCATCGCCTTTGACACCAAGGTGCAGATTGGTGACTTCACGCTGGACTGCTTCAGCGAGGATGACGTGGGCTACCCGCCCACCGAGGACCCCTCGCTCAACCAGAACTGCCGCGACGACGATCCCAACACCGGCAACAACGAGGTCGACGACACCTGCGACACCCAGTGCGTCATCCCCAACCTGCCGGACACCATCATGCGTCGCGCGGGGACCTACGTGGTGCGCCTCAGCACGCCTGCGCCCGGCGGCGGCACCAGCGTGCGCACCGACTTCTTCGTGGTGTCCGCGCCGGTCCCGCGCATCACCCGCATCACCCCGCGCGGCGTGACACAGTCGCTGGATGGTGAGGGCTTCCCGGTGGCCAACACCGTGAGCATGGTGGTGTGTGGCCAGAGCTTCATGGACAACGTGCAGTTCCAGCTGGGACCCAACATCGGCACGGTGCAGTCCGTCACCGACAGCCCCGTCGCGGGCGTGTGCCCCAGCTCGGGCGACCGCGCCGTGACCATCCAGATCTCCACCGCGGAGATGTACCCGGATGACCTCGTCGACGCGGAGCTGCTGGCGGTGAATCCCTCGCCGGGCGGCGGCGTGGCGCGCGCGCGTTTTGGCATCAACCCCGTCAAGGTGGAGTGCGCACCGTACATGCCGTGCAACTCCAACCTGCGCGCCACCCGCGCGCCGCTCAGCAACCGTCGGGGCTTGGGCCAGGCCTATGAGCCCCCCGGCGACATGCAGTTCGGCGAGCTGACCTGGCGCGGCGGAACCGCGGCTGCCTGGCGCAACGCCAACGGGGAGCTGCTGGCCCGTTTTGTCGACGACACGCACGGCGTGGTCCTGCCCATCCCCTTCATGGCCGGCGCGGCGGCGGTGACCCTGGAGGACTCGCTGGGCACCGGGCCCGTCACGCGCCTGCGTGCGCTGGAGCACGAGGCGTACACCAACTCCGGCCGCGGCACCGGCGCGCTGGACGCTGTGCTGAACGAGGAAGCGGTGGGCTCCTCGCCCTGGGAGCTGGCGCTGGCGGACTTCAACGGGGATGGGTACCTGGACGTGGCCGTCTCCGACTCATACGGCAGCGTGGTGGTGCGCCAGGGGCCGGGTTGGGGCAATGGCAGCGAGGTGAGCCTGGAGGCCGACTACCCCGGTCCGCTCGCCGTGGCCGACGTGGACATGGACGGCAAGCCTGACCTCTTGTTTACCCGCAGCAATGAGTCCTACAGCGCGGGCATCGTCTCGGTCCGTCGGGGCACGGGCAACGCCACGTTCACCAACCGCGGGGACCTCCCCATGTCCGACTACACCCTCTCGGACGTGGAGGTGGCGGACTTCAACCGCGACGGTGCGCCGGACATCCTCACCCTCTCCGGCTACGAGCCCGTGGACCGCATGGTCAAGCTGCGCCTGGGCCGCGGCGACGGGACCTTCGGGCCGGTGCTGGAGCAGGGCGGCCTCGCCGGGGTGGGCAGCGGCTCGGTCTCCCTGGAGGTGGGTGACCTCAACAACGACACCATCCCCGACTACGTGAGCGCCTACGGCAACACCCTGGTGGCCTGGCTGGGCGACGGCACCGGTACCGGCACGGAGACCAGCTATTCCATCACCGACTTCATCTACCACTGCACGCTGGGCGACTTCACCGCCGACGGCGCGGTGGACGTGGCCTGCGCCACCAGCCCCGTGGGCTCCGACGAGCTGCTGCTCATCCCCGGCCGCTCCGACGGGACGCTGGACGTGGGCTCCGCGGTGCGCTCCAACGTGGACTTCGCCTACCAGCTCACCGGCCCGGTGGACTTCAACGGCGACGGACACGCCGACCTGTTGGTGAGCAACTGCAGCGTGGTCACGGTGATGGCGGGCAACAGCACGGGAGCGTTCACGCAGCTGGCGAGCCGACCGCTGGACGGCTGTGGCCGCGTGGCCACCGGCGACTTCAACCTGGACGGCGCTCCCGACGTGGTGGTGGCCGGCTACGGCAATGCCAAGCTGGTGTGGCGCCACGGCGTGACCACCAAGCACTACGGGCGCGCGCGCTTTGACAACCGCATCACCTACGACGCCACCCGGCGTATCAACCACGCCGCGCTGGCGGACGTGGACCACGACGGCAAGGTGGACATGATGGTGGCGGTGCAGACGCAGGACAACAACAACGGCGCGGTGAACGTGCTGCGCGGCTTTGGCCACGGGGACCTCTACACCGGCTACTTTGGCGACGTGAGCACCGATCCCACCGACGAGGTCGTGACCGGCGACTTCAACGGCGACGGCAACGTGGACCTGGCCTGGCGCGTCGACAACGAGCTCCACGCGACGCTGAGCACCGGCCTGGGCGGGTTCAGCGGCGATGTGGTGGTGGACACCGCCTGGACCTCCGGCGGAGAGATGGCGGTGGTGGACCTCAACGACGACGGGCTGCAGGACCTGGTGCACCTGGTGATCAACGTCGGGCAGCAGGGCTACATCCGCTACCTGGCCGACGGGACGGCCAACATCTTCGGCGCCGGCTCGCTCTTCAGCCTTGCACCCAACACCGACGTGCGCGGGCTGGGCGTGGGTGACCTCAACGGCGACGGTCGTCCCGACGTGGCCGTGGTCAGTGCGGCGTTCCCCGGTGCCAACCCGCAGGTCTGCCTCTCCGACGGGACGGGCGGCTGCTCCTCGTTCTACACCGCGCCGGTCTCCGACGAGGATGCGCGCGACATCTTCCTCGAGGACGTGGACAACAATGGTTTCACCGACATCGTGGTGACCACCCGCACCGGCATGAATACCCACGCGCAGACCGCGCCCTGGACCTTCTCCTCCAGCAGCTACGTCTATGGCGGCCAGGGTGAGTGGAAGGTGCAGCTGGTGGACCTCAACGGCGACGGGCTGCGGGACCTGCTGGGGGTGGCCGCGCTCGACAAGAAGCTCCGCGTGGCGCTGGGTGAGCCTGGAGGCGGCTATCACAGCCCGGCCGCGTCGGTGCCGCTGGCCACGGGAGCGGGTCGGGCGGCGGTGGCGGACCTGGACAATGACGCCGCTCCCGACGTGGTGGTGCCCATCACCAGCAGCCAGAACGTGACCACCTTGGTGCTGGGGGGCGTGGGCGCCTTCACCCAGGAGCTCACCGACCTCACCGAGCCCACCATCACCGTGGGGCAGGGACGTTTCACCAGCTTCACCGTGCACCAGGCGCACCAGGTGGTGGACCGCGTGGCGCTGCGGCTGCACCTGACCGGCGACACCGCCGACCTGGCCGCCCTGAAGTTCGGTATGCACAAGCCCAATGACAACGCGGTCGACGCCTACCTGAACGTGAGCGACCTGTGTCCCGCGGCGTTCGTGCCGAATGGAAACACGCTGGTGGTCAACGTGGACCCCGTGGAGTGCCCGGCGCTCAGCGCGCTGACCGGCGTGCAACGGGAAGGCAACTGGGAGCTGCAGGTGGACAGCTTCTCCGCGTCGTCGTCGGTGGTGCTGCGTGACTTTGCGGTGATCACCCACGGCTCCTTCCGCCAGGCGGCGCGCGGCAGCAGCATCACCAACCCCGAGCTGCTCACGTTGCAGCCGGGTCGCGGCGCGTTCGTGCACGGGACCACGCTGGGCTTCCCCAGCTCCGTGAACGACGCCGTGTGCGGCTCGTTCTCCACGGGCTCCGACCACCTCTACGAGTTCGTGGCGCCCTCCACCAACCTCTACGACTTCCAGGTGGTGACCACCTTTGACGCCGCGCTGGCCATCCTGCCCGGCGCCTGCAGCACCCTGGGCGTACCGCTGGCCTGTGCGGACGACGTCACCAAGGGCAGTGTCACGGTCACCGACGTCTCGCTCACCGCGGGCAGCACCTACTGCGTGGCGGTGGACGCGGCGCGGGCCTCCGGGTCCTCGCAGGCGGGCGAGTACGACCTGGCGGTGAGGTTCTGAGGGGCTGCCGGGGATTCCTAAACTAAAGGAAGTCAGAAGTCAGAAGTCAGAAGTCAGGGGCTGCGTCAGAACAAGATGCCCAGTGGGGTTGCAGACGTCGTGGTCCGCTGGAGGCGGTCAGGACCAGATGGGCAATTCATCTTGACGCAGCCCCTCAGGAGTCAGAAGCCTCACGACGTCGCCGGGGCGACACCTCCTGACTTCTGTATTCTGACTCCTGACTTCCTCTTTGCGGCCCTTTGCGGCTCCCCGAAGCCCCCCCATCACAACTGCAGCGCCCACAGGTCCGCGTAGATGGCCTGGCTGTTGTTGCCAAAGCCCATGAGCACACGCTGGCGCGCGGGGTCGTAGATGCCGTTGCAGCTGCTGCGTTCCTCGGGGCCGCCGGGCACATCAATGCGCTCCAGCACCTCGTTGCCGCGCTCCAGGTCCAGCACGTAGAGGCCCGGGATCGTCGTGGCGGCGTCGGGAGTGCCGCCCCAGATGAACAGCCGGTGTCCCTCCGTGTCCAGCGCCCAGCACCCATTGCGGCTGCCGCGCACCACGCTCTGCGTCTCGAACAGCCTGCGCCAGCGCGGCGGGTTCTCGGCCAGCTCCAGCGCCCACGCATCCTCGGCGGCGTTCACCGGGTCGGCCTGGCTCACCGGGTAGCGCCCGCCGCCGAACATGATGAAGCGCTGCGTCTCCTCGTCGTGGGCCCAGAAGAAGCCGTAGCGACCCACGGGGCGGGTCCCGTCGTCGTCGTCGGCCACTTCCACCTCGTACCAGCTCTCCGGCGTGCCCAGCCCGTCGTACGCGTGCACACGACAATGCACCGACTGCCCCCGGATCCCGCACACCTGCAGCCACTGGTCGCGCGGCGCGTCGTGGAAGAACGCGGAGAGCGAGGAGCCGAAGCCGTTGCTGGTGGTGGTCTCCTCGCTCCAGGTGGGCGTGTCGCCCTCGTAGCGCAGGCGCATGGTGGTGTTGTTGAGCGAGCCGTCCGACGTGTCGCCGCCGTGGAGGAGCACCGCGGCGCTGCCCGGCACCGGTGCCACGCGCCATCCCGCCACGTCGGGGCTCGGGTTGGACGTCGTCACGCGTTGCCAGGCCCCGCTCGCCAGGTTGAGCGACCACAGGTCATTGCCCACCGTGTACTGCCGCGGCTCGAAGAGGTAGCCGCCGTAGAGGAAGAGGCGGTCGGGGTTGTCCTCGTCAATCCACAGCACGGTGTGCTCGCGCGCCGGGGGACCCTCGGTGTCCGGCGTCCACGGACCCACCTGCTGCCAGGACAGCGCGCGCACCGTGACCTCGACGGTGGCGGTGGTGCTGGCGCTGCCGCACTGCGCGGTGAGCTGCAGCGGGTGCGCGCCGGTGATGCCATAGGGGAGTCGGACCACCAGCTGGCGCGGCCCGGTGTCGACGCGCGCGGACCATCCCGGGGGCGCGGAAGCGGTCACCACGGCGTTTTGCGGATGGGGCGACAGGGGCAGCTTGAGGCGGCCTCCCTCGCTCACGCTGACCGACGTGGGCAACGTCCCGAGCTCGCACGGCGTGGCCCCACCCGAGCTGCTGCCTCCGCTCGACGAGCTTCCGCTCGACGAGCTTCCGCTCGACGACGAGCCCACTCCGCCACATCCCGCCAACAGCACCCACAGCATCACTCCGTGCGCGACCCGCATGGCTCCTCCTCCGGGCGCTCCGCTCAGCAACGCCCATGCCACGCCCGGACGAGGATTTCCCGTCGTGAACGCGGTGTGGGCGCGCGCGCGTGGCGGGCGACGTTCATTTGCTAACGATGGCGCGAGACGACCGACCCGGGAAATTCCGTGGGCCTCAGAGCTCCACTTCCAGCCCCTCACGCGCCGCCGCGCCGCCGGGGAACGCCTTCTTGAGCGCGCGCTCGATCGCCGCCATGCGTTTGTCGTCGTGGACGGGGTCGTGGTGGAAGATGAAGAGCTGCTTGACCTTGGCGGCCTTGGCCACGCGCACCGCTTCCTCCCAGGTGCTGTGACCCCAGCCCTGCTTGCCCGCGGCGTAGGACGCGTTGGTGAACATGGCGTCGTAGATCAGCACGTCCGCCTTGTGCGCGAACTCGATGAGGCCGGGGTCGCCGTCGCCGGCGTGCTCGTGGTCGGAGGCGTACACCACGCTCTTGCGACCGACCTCCGCGCGGTAGCCGACGGCCCCCTGCGGATGGTTCAGCCGCCCGACGTGGATGGTGACCGGACCGAGCTTGAAGCTGTCGCCGCGCTGCACGTGGTGGAAGCGCAGGCGCGAGGGCAGCACGCGGAAGTCCACCGGGAAATGCGGCGCGCGGAACTGGCTGCGGATGGCCTCCTCCGGTCCGCCGCTGCCTTTGTGCTCGCCGTAGATGTCCAGCACCGTGTCCGGCTTGAACAGCGGCGTGAAGAACGGCAAGCCCAGCAGGTGGTCCCAGTGGTAGTGCCCGAGCAGGAGGTTGAGTCGGACGTTGCGCATCCCGTTGAGGGAGTTGCCCAGCTCGCGCAGCCCGGTGCCGGCGTCAAAGACAATGCGCTCGTCGCCAACCCGGAGCTCCACGCAGGCCGTGTTGCCGCCGTAGCGCGACGTGGCTAATCCGGGGGTCGGGATGGAACCCCTCACGCCCCAGAACCGCAACAGCGGACGCTTGCGTGCCATTGACCGGGGTTCATATCCCCGCTGAAGTCCGCGTCCAAGAAATTGCCCACCTTGTGGATCCGTCGAGGCCGCCGTGGCACCACCCCGTGAGCTGGATGATCGCGCCCGCGCCGACCTGCTGGGCGGGCTCACGTTTGCCTGGGCCCACGCCGAGAATCCGCTGGCGGTGGTGCGCGCCGCGCAGTGGTTCAACCTGGGCGCGCCCCTGCAGCTGGGCATCCCGTTCTTCCTGGTCCACGACGTGGGCCTGGCGCTGGCCTACGGGCAGACCCGGCAGGTGGCGTTGCGTCCGCGCACCGGCAGCCTGCAGCGCGCGGTGGCGCGAGGCGTGTTGCGCAGGACCCCCGCCGACGACACCGCGCACGCGGAATACGGCCGCATGCTGGGCGCGCTGGTGAAGAGCACGCTGGCCACGCGCATGGGCGCCGGCGGGCTCAGCGACAACGTCATGGGCGCGCTGCTGGCCAAGGTGCTGGAGCCGCTGGGCATCAACCGCGGCGGTGGTCCCGGCGTGCGCGCGGAGCTGCCGCTGAACCCGGCCCTCTACTCCCAGCTGGAGCCCGCGGATGCGGTGAGCGCGGAGGCGGCAACCTGGCACCTGGAGGTGATCCGTCGCGTGGCGGAGCGCTCCGCGCAGATCACGCTGGCCGCGGAACAGGTGGACGTGGACACGCTCAAGCTGATGCAGATGATGGGCGGCACCGACGCCGTCTCCGACGCCACCGCCGTCCTGGACCTGTACCGCGCGCTGGAGAGCCCGCAGGCCCATGACATCGTGGACTTCTGCCTGGACCTGGTGCCGCAGGTGCTGGAGACCAGCCGCAGCAAGGGCAGCCAGACCTACGCGGTGGGCGGCTACGCCTCCATCGAGAACAAGGGAAGCCTGGACAGCCTCCTGCCGAGCGAGCTGGCCTACCCCGAGGAGCTGTTCGAGCAGCGCTGGAGCGAGAACGAGCTGCTCTACTTCGGCCGGGAGAAGGACAGCCGGGAGCGGCAGCGCGTGCACTACCTGCTCGTCGACGCCAGCGCGGCCATGCGTGGGCTGCGCACGGTGTTCGCGCGCGGGTTGGCGCTGGCGTTGTGCAAGAAGCTGACGTTGCGTGGTGAGACGGTGTGGATGCGCTTCTTCGACAGCCGGCTGCACGAGCGCATGGAGATCACGCCGCGCTCCCTGCGCCTGCCGCACATCCTCTGCTACCGCAGCGAGCGGGGGCGCAACGCGCCGCGCGTGTTCGAGGAGCTGGACCTGGAGGTGGGGCGCCTGGTGCGCGACGAGGGATGGGACGTGATCATCACGCTCATCACCCACGGCCGCCTGGCCATCCCCGAGCCGCTGGTGGACCGCCTGGCGCAGAAGGCCAGCATCTTCGGCGTGTTCGTGTTGCCGAGCCAGCCGGTGGACCTGCCGTACTTCAACCGGCTTGCGCGCAAGCACATCGTCGGTGCGGACGTGCTGGAGGATCCCCAGGCGCGCACGCGCGCGGCGCTGGACGTGCTGCAGGGAGCGTGAAGTGCGCGTCTACCTGGATCACAACGCACGCGCTCCGCTCCATCCCGCCGCCCGCGAGGCCATGACCGGCGCGCTGGAGGTGATGGGCAATCCCTCGTCCATCCACGCGGAAGGGCAGCGGGCGCGCGCGCTGCTGGAGGACGCCCGCGCCGCCGTGGCGACGTGCTTGGGCGCGCGGAGCAAGGACGTGGTCTTCACCAGCGGGGCCACCGAGGCGCTGCACCTGGCGCTGCACGGCGCGTTGGTGGCGCAGCCTTCCCGTCGGGCGGTGGTGGTGGGGGCCACCGAGCACCACGCCGTGCTCGAGGAGGCAGGGGCGCTGGCGCGACGGGGCGCGTGTGAGCTGCGCGTGGTTCCCGTCGACGCCGCGGGCCGGCTGCGGGACGACGCGTGGCGCGGGGCGGTGCGTGACGACGTGGCGGTGGCGCTGGTGATGGCCGCCAACAACGAGACCGGCGTGCTCACCGACGTGGCGCCCTTGTGTGCGCACGCGCGCGGGGTGGGCGCGCTGGTGGTGGTGGACGCGGCGCAGCGGTGGGGGAAGGCGCCGCTCGTCGTGGGGGAGCTGGGCGCGGACGCGGTGGCGGTGAGCGCGTGCAAGATCGGCGGGCCGCCCGGGGCCGGCGCACTCTGGCTCTCCGACGCCACGCGCGGGCGCTGGACCGCGCCGCACGCCGGTGGTGCGCAGGAGCGCGGACGCCGGCCCGGGACGGAGAACCTGGTGGGCGCGGTGGGCATGGGAGCCGCGGCGCGGGCGATGGACCTGGCGCGTCTTCCCCACGTGACCGCCTTGCGCGCCACGCTGGAGGACGGCCTGCGCCGCCTGTGTCCCGACGTGGTGATCCACGGTGCGGCGGCCGCGCGTCTGGGCAACACGGTGTTCGCGGGATTCCCGGGCGTCGACGCGGAGACGTTGCTCATGCTGCTGGACCAGGAGGGCGTGGCGGCGTCGAGCGGGAGCGCGTGTGTCAGCGGCGCCACCACGCCCAGCCACGTGCTCGCGGCCATGGGTGTGTCCAAGGCGCTCGCGCGCTCGTCGGTGCGTTTCTCGCTGGGCATCACCACGAGCGCGGACGAGGTGGCGTATGCGCTGGCGACGCTGTCGACGGTGTTGCCGCGCGCGCGGGTGTGAGGAGCGCGTCCCGTCCGTCGGGATTGCCGGTGGGGGCCGGGTTGCTTACGTCACGGAAAGGACTGCGTCGGGGCTAGTGGAATGGACATGCTCCACGTCATGGCGCGTGCGGCCCTGCTCTGGGGCATCCTGCTGGCGGTGGTGCAGCTGGGGGCGCGGCGTGCCGCGGGGCGGGCGGGGAGCATGGACTTCGTCGTGGCGCTGTTGCTGGGGGACGTGCTGGACAACACGCCGCTGGGCGAGGCCACGCTGCGACACTTCGTGGTGGCGGCGGCGGCGCTGGGCGTGGCGCACGTGTTCATGGCCTGGGCGCGTCACCTGCGTGGTCGCCTGGCTCCCACGCTGCGTGAGCTCCACCTCGACGAGCCACCCCCGCTCCACTCCCGCGGCTCCGAGCTCACGCTGTTGCTGCACCGCCGGACCGTGCCGCCCATCCCCAGCGCGGTGTGGCATGACCTGTGGCCCCTGGACCTGCGCGCCCGTCCGCTGCTGCCGCGCATCTCGCGCGCGCGTCGACGACGGAACACCGACCTGTGGTGAGCGGGATCAGCGCGGGGCGCGTCGCGGCGGGGTGAAGGACGCCACGGGCGTGCGCGGTCCGCGCCAGCCGTAGATCTCCAGCGGCACGCGACCCCGCGCGTCCAGCATGACGCCTTCCGCCTTGAGCAGGCGCGCCTGGCGGGGCATGCGTTTGACGTCGCCACGCACGGCCAGGGACCCGTCGGATTTCAGCACGCGTTGCCAGGGCACCTCGTCGACGAGGGAGCGCGGCAGGTCACGCAACGCGTTGCCCACCGCGCGCGCCAGTCCCGGGCTGCCCAGGTAGGTCCCCACCTGCGAGTAGGTGGCCACCTGCCCACGCGGGATGCGCTTCACCAGCGCGTAGACGGCGGCGGCAAAGTCATTGGGCGCTTTCATGACGTCACACCGCGTTCAGTTTGATGCGCGCCGCCACCAGCATGTACAGCGCAAAGAGCGCGTCGGATTCCGTCAGGGCCGCGTCAGGGGCGCTGGCCAGGCGGCACAGGCGCAGGTACTCCCGCCCATCCAACCCCACCAGCATGGCCCGACCCATGTGCCCATCCACGCTGGTGGCGCCGGGGAGCGTGTCCAGCATGTTGGCCAATGCACTGGCCGCGCTGCGCACCGCCATGCCGTAGGCGCCACCGGCCAGGGCCGCCTCCACCACCGAGGGACCACTCTCGCCGGCGTCGGGCCACAGCGCGGCAAAGGAGATGCCCGCGCCGCCGGTGTCCTCGTGCTGCTCGGCCACCGCGGACAGCCGCGCGGCCAGGCCCTCGTCGGGGAGCGTGGTGTTGGACGACTCCTCCAGCGTGGGAGTCGGCTTGGGCGCGGGCTGCTTGTTCTTCAGCTCCCGCACCACCAGCCGGCAGATCTCCTTCAGCGCCACCAGCACGCCCTTGCCCCGCGCCGCCGACGTCTCGAACGCGGGCGCGCGGTAGACGTTCAGCTCCGCCTCCAGCTCCGCCACGGGCAGCACGCCGGGGATGTCCCGCTTGTTGTACTGGAACACGTGCGGGAACTTGCTGAGCTCCACGCCCATCTCCAGCAGGTTCTCCTTGAGGTCCTGCAGGCTCTGGCGGTTGGAGTCCATGGCCGCTTCCTGGCTGTCGGCCACGAACACCACGCCGTCGGCGCCGTTGAGCACCAGCTTGCGCGTGGCGGCGTAGAAGATCTGTCCCGGCACCGTGTACAGCTGCAGCCGCACCGGCATGTCCTGCACCCGGTCCACCTGGACGGGGAGGAAGTCGAAGAACAGCGTGCGGTCGCCCTCGGTGGCCAGCGTGATGAGGTCCCCGCGCCGCTCCGGTTTGATCACCGAGTGCAGGTGCTTGAGCGACGTGGTCTTCCCGGAGAGACCCGGCCCGTAATAGACGATCTTCGCCGAGATTTCCCGGGCGAGCGGATTGATGAGGGACACGCCCCGAGCATACCCCGGTTCATCCCGCCGGCAAGAACCGTCCCACGTCCCCGCGTGGGTCCCGCTGCCTGCACCCACGACGTGAGCCGCGTCTTGCCCAACGCGTCATCCGCGTAATACACCGGGGCATCTCCACGTCGGAGGGCGGTGGGCATGCTGACGGGCGACTTTGCCACCATGAACCTGCCGGACCTCCTGCAGTGGGCGGAGGCCGGCGGCATCAAGGCCACCATCACCGTCAACCAGGGCGGCGTGCGGACGTGGCTGCGCGTGGCGGACCGTCGCGTGCTGCAGGTGTGCCCGCCGCCGGGGATTGCCGGTGCCACGCCGGGGCCGGGCGTGCCCGCGGACCTCACCGCGGTGGAGCGGCTGCTGGACCTGTTCATGACCGCGGAGGGCAGCTTTGAGGTGGTCACCACCGGGGATCACGCCGGGACCGGCATCCCCGTCGACATCGCCATCCGCGTGCTGGTGATGGAGGGCCTGCGCCACCTGGACGAGTGGCCGCGGCTGGACAAGGCCTACCCGGTGGACACCGCCCGGCTGGAGCTCACCGGCAATCCCATTCCCTCCAGCCTCTCTCCGCTGCAGCGGGAGCTGGTGCAGTCCGCGGCGTTCACGCCCTCGCTGGCGGAGGCGCGCTTCAAGCTGGGGCTCTCCCGCCCGGCGCTGTTGCGACGCGTGGAGGAGCTGCGCCTGATGGGCCTGGTGCTCGTCGACGGGGCAAGCCCGGGAGATGACCCGGTGGGCCGGTTGCTGTCCCAGGCCAGCGTGCTGTTGCGGGAGCGGCAGTTTGACGAGGCCAACATCGTCTTTGGCGCGCTGCTCTCCGCGGACCCCACCGACGCGCGCGTGCGTCGCCTGCTGCAGGAGGCCGAGCGCGAGCACGTGGCGGCGTTGTACCAGGAGCTGGACCCGCTCAGCATCGTGAAGGTGCAGAATGGCGCGGCGTTGCAGCAGGCGCGGCTCAGCTCCACCGACCGCGACGTGGCCGGGCGCATCAATGGGCGCTGGGACGTGAGCTCGTTGGTGCTGGCCTCGCCGTTCCGTGAGGTGGAGACGCTGAAGTGCCTGCGCAAGCTGGTGCGGTTGGACCTGGTGACGCTGGAGCACCGTTCCAAGCCCGGGCCGCGCAAGTGAGCTGCTCCCGGGCTCCCCGTGACGGTGGGATTGGGTGTGGCTCTCTTGGGGCAACGCTCTGGGCTCCCGCCAATGAGATTGGCAGGCAACAGAAGGGTTACGTCCTGCTCATCGCTCGGCGACGAGGCGCATCTCGCAGGACTGACTGGGAGTACCGCCTCGTCGGCCGCGGTCGTTCTTCAATGGGTCAGTCCTGCGACGCGACAACGCGGCCCCGTCGTGAGCAGGACGTAACCCTTTCTGTTGCCTGCCAATCTCATTGGCGGGAGCCAAGGGCGTTGCCGCTCAGCGACCGTCCGCCGGCCAGATGCCCACCGTCCCGCCGGTCCAGGCGAGATCCTTGTTGTGGTCCACGCCAATCATCTTCCCGCGGGAGAGGCGCACCAGGCACAGCACCGGGGTGATCGCCGTCTCGTCGGGGGCGCGCGCCAGCATCACGCGGACCTCCGCCTTCACGCCCGTGCCATCCGGCATCTGCAGCGCGTGCGCGTATTCCACCTTGCGCTGCAGGATGAACGCGTGGCGGTCGCGCTCGGGCACCGCGTCGACGTCGGCGCGCGTCACGTCCACCTTCACCCCCGTCCCCGCGAAGGAGAACAGCGGCTTGAGCACGTAGTTGTGCAGGTCCTGCGGAATCTCCTTGAGGTCCGAGAGGTAGGACGTCTTGGGAATGGCCGCGTGCTCCACCGCCGGCAGCGAGTACTTGGAGAACGTCCAGTACCAGTTGGGGTGGCTGCACCAGGTGACGTCCAGCTCCTCGTTCCAGTTCCAGGGCGGCGTGACCTGCTTGGCCTCCAGCTCGTCGAAGACCATGCGGTTGTAGATGCGCTTGATGGGGATGCGCTTGCCGTCCTTCTCCCGGAACAGCTTGCGACCCTCCTTGATGATCTTCGTGACGCACACGCTCTCGACGCCAAACAGCTTGCGCGTGGCCTCGAAGTCCGGGCTGGTCTTCTGCTTCTCCGGCGTGATGTCCACCAGCGCCACGTGCTCGGGATCCTCCCCGCCCACGATCATCCGGCCAATGCGCCGTCGCGCCTCGTCGTCATCCAGGCCCGCGTAGCAGCTCCATTCCTTCTTGAGCTCCGGCACGTCGGCCAGCACCTGGTTCCACGCGCGCGTCTTGAACTCCATCAACGCGTACAGCGAGGGGAACGCCTGCAGCTCCACCACCTGGCCCATCAATCCGCCGCCAGGCGCGGGGCACAGCGCAAAGTCCACCTGCACGCAGTTGGGCAGCGCGTCCATGCCGGGAACCGCGTACCTGCCGGGGATGGCCGCCTTCAGCTTCTTGAGCGTCTGCGGCTCGCTCAGCCGCCCCACGATCTCCACCGCGTTGCGGGCGAGGAGGTCGCGCAGCTCACGGCTGATGAACAGCGGCGTCTCCGCCAGGCGGAAGGGGACGGGTCCCACCTCGGCGCTGAGCAGCGTGCGGAAGCGCTCAAAGAGGGCTTGGTTGAAGGCCTTGTTGTAGGGTTGGCGGTGTCGGAGTTCCACGCGCGGCAAGGTAGCGGCTGACGAGGGTGGGACGCAACGGGCCGGCGGAAAGTCACAGGTGGTCGTCGTGGATACCCGCAACCGGAACGCTGCCCTCCTGCACCATCTGCCGTTTTCGCGCGCCTCGCTGCTGGAGCTGTTGTGCGCGGCGTTCCCGGCGGAGGCGGAGGCGCTCCGTCGCTTCAGCGCGCTCTTGACCGCGCACTACCACGCGCGCTTCCACGCCCGGCTGGAAACGCTCAAGCGCGCCTACGCGCCCTTCAACCCCGACGCCGCCGACACCAACCTCCCACCCGACGCGAAAACCTTCCTCACCACGCTGGAGGCCGTGCTGCGCGACGGGAACTACGTGGAGATCCCGGAGGCGGAGGTGCACCGCAGCGTCCTGGGTGAGGGCATCTTCCCGGTGAGCTGCGAGGTGGACTTCCACGCGCTGGAGCTGGCGCGGGTCTTCGCGCTGGGCGAGTCCCACGACGTGCTGCGCACCCGCAGCCTGGGCATGGTGGAGCGTGAGCTGCGCTTTGACACCTACCGCATGGTGTTCATGCTGCTGCGCTTCCGCCCACCCGTCGAGCCCACGACGACGCTGGGCCGGCTCTGGCAGCGCCTCTGGCCCACGCGCACCGGCGTGCCGGGAAAGCTGTACCTGAAGCTCCTCAAGAACGTGCCCAAGGCGGACCTGGAGATCCTGTTCCCCAATCCCCGGCCGCGCATGAAGCCGTTGCACAAGCTGAAGATCGCCATTCCCCTCGTCACCGGGGTGGGGATCCTGGTGCACCAGTGGGTGGTGGGGCCCATGCTGCGCGGAGAGAGCCCGCTCAGCGGGTCCATGAGCGCCACGCTGTTCGCCGTCGTGGTGGCGTTGGCGGGGTACATCTACAAGACGTGGTCCAACTACCGCGCGCAGGTGCGGGAGTTCCTCAGCGAGATCACGCACTCCTTGTATTTCCGCTCACTGGCCACCAACGCGGGCGTCTTCCACGTCCTCAACGACGCCGCCGAGGAGGAGGAGAGCAAGGAAGCGTTGCTGGCGTATCACTTCCTGCGCGTGAGCGGCGCCAGCACGGAGAAGGCGCTGGATGAGGCGGTGCAGGACTGGCTCGCGGATCATGGTTACTCGGTGGACTTCGAGAGTGACGACGCGCTGCGCAAGCTCAAGGAGCTTTTCCTGATTCGCACCGACGAGAAGGGCCATTGCTCCGCGGTTGCCATGGTTGACGCGATCCGGACGCTGGAAGACGCGTGGCGTCGTTCCATCGCGAGTGGTTGAGACCTTCACCTGCGGGACAACGACGCGCGTCGCCATCACCGCCGGGTTACGGACAGGACGGGCGCCTGGGTCGGAAGAACAAGGCTTACGACCTGCACTCCCTCGACAGGCAGGAGACGACAAGAAGTCAGTGGCTTGTTGCAGCTTCCGGATGCGGCGAAGTTCGCAGCGACGTAGGAGCACTGGGAAGCTCAGTCCGCAACCTATCGTCCTTGATGCGAAACGTGGACCCGCCGTCGCCACGCCACAACCTGGCGGTTTGGCTGCCGGCACCAGAGCGGGCGTCCCTTGGTCCTCGTCGTCAAGCCGGAGGAGTTGGCGCGTTCGCCGGATGATTCCGCGCCTCAACTCGCAGCCGTTCACCTGGGTGCGGGCTCCAACAACTCAATCTGCCGCACCGCGGCCCTGAGCTCTTCCCGGGTGCCGTTCTGCTCGTCCGGTCGCGTGCTGGCGGAAATCAGGTAGCACATGTCGACGTCATTCCTCATGACCAGCCAGTTCTCGATCGTTGCGTCAATCGCAGTGCGTAGATGACGAAGACGGCGGGATCGGTATTTGCCGGTGACTCAGATGCCATCCGTCGGCCGCGCGTGAGGGGTTGCGGAGCGCGGAAAACTCGGGAATAGACGCGCGGGTCATGAAGCGCGTGCAACTGCTGGTGTTCCTCCTCGGCATGGTGTCCGGCTGTCCGGACTGCAACCCGCCGCCGGACCAGGTCCCGCCCACCACACTCCAGCTCCCGTACGGCGAGTACAAGCTCGAGTTCTCCGACGGGAACATCCACTTCCGTCGCGCCAATGGCGAGAGCCTGCTGGCATTTCCCACCGACGCCTTCCAGCTCGGCACCGTCATCGAGCTGGACAACGCGCTCAGCTACGACCCCTACTGGCTCGCCGTCCCCGATGACCCGCTCAATCCCGCGCCGCCCGTCGACCTCGTGTGGGAGACGGTGAAGGAATCCTCTGTGACGTCGCAGACAGAGAGCTCCCTCGAGCTGATGCTCGCTTTCACCAGCGGGACCAAGACGCGCGTCACCATCACCGCGGAAGCGGACGGCCGCTTCAAGGTCGACTGGGTGCCGACGGAGATGGTGGGCGGCGTCATCGCCTGGATGCGCATCCGGCCGCGCGCGGATTCCACCGAGGGCTTCTACGGCCTCGGCGAGTGGACCGACGACGTCAACCACCGCGGCAAGCTCCGGCCCATGCAGATCGAGGTGGAGGCGGTGGAAAGCTCGTACAACGAGAACCACTTCCCCATTCCGCTGCTCATTGGCACGCGCGGCTGGGGCCTCTTCGTGCAGAGCAAGCGGCTGGGCGTCTTCGATGTGGCGCGACAGGACCCCGTCACCGTCGAGGTGACCTACGGCACGGCGGAGCAGAGCAACGAGGGACTGCGCTTCTGGCTGTTTGGCGAGGACCACCCGCTGGACATCACCCAGCACTACTACGACATCACCGGCTACCCGCGCCTCCCCGCGCCCTGGGCCCTGGGCCCGCTCATCTGGCGCGACGAGAGCCGCGACCAGGCCGAAGTGGAAGACGACATCCGCCAGATCCGTGACCTCGACCTCGCCACCAGCGGCATCTGGATTGACCGTCCCTACGCTTCCGCCGTCAACACCTTCGACTTCGACCCCGCCAAGTTCACCGACCCGCAGGCGATGATCGATCGCGCGCACGCGGCGGGACTGCGCGTTTCACTGTGGCACACGCCGTATCTCGAGAACGGAGCGCAGCCGCTGCGGAATGAGGCGGAGTCACGCGGCTTCTTCCCACCGCAGAGCGCGGTGCGCCTCAACGGCTGGTCCGACCCCATCGACTTCACGAACCCCGAGGCGTACGCGTGGTGGCAGGACCTCATCCGTCGCTACACGACCATGGGCATCGAGGGCTTCAAGCTCGACTTCGCCGAGGACGTGGTGCCTTCGCTGTACAACAGTCGCAACGTGTGGCGTTTCCACGACGGCAGCACCGAACGCACCATGCACTACGACTACACCCGGCTCTATCACCGCGTGTACGCCGAGACGCTGCCGGAGTCGGGGAGCTTCCTGCTGTGTCGTGCGGGGCGTTGGGGTGACCAGGTCAACGTGAGCGTGGTGTGGCCCGGCGACATGGATGCCACGTTCACCCGTCGGAAGGAGGTGTTCACCAGCCGTGATGGCGAGGAGATCGTGGGCGTGGGCGGCCTGCCCGCGACGGTGATCATGGGATTGACGCTGGGCCCGTCGGGGTTTCCGTTCTTTGGCGCGGACACCGGCGGCTACCTGCACAGCCCACCCGACAAGGAGCTGTTCATCCGCTGGGCGCAGCAGACCGCGCTCTCCTCGGTGATGCAGGTGGGCGACAGCTCCAGCCAGCCGCCGTGGGTCTTCACGACGGAAAACGGCCGCGACCAGGAGGCGCTGGACATCTACCGGGTCTACGCGCGGCTGCACATGCGCCTCTTCCCGTATGAATGGACCTACGCGCAGCAGATTGCGCAGACCGGCCGGCCCATCACTCGCTCGCTCGGCCTCGCACATCCCGAGCTGGGCGTGCATCCCAATGACATCTACCTGTTCGGCGACGATTTGCTCGTTGCGCCGGTGGTGACGCGCGGTGCCACGTCGCGCAGCGTGACCTTCTCCGCCGGGCAATGGATGGACTGGTGGGACGGCACCTTCCACGAGGGAAACGCGGAGGTGGCCGCGCCGCTGAGCAAGCTCCCGCTCTTCGTTCGTGCTGGCGCCATCATCCCCATGTTGCGTCCCACCATCGACACCATCGCGCCCGCCACCGACGAGAACGTGGAGTCCTACGCCGACGACCCCGGCGTGTTGTACGTGCGCCTGGTGCTGGGCACGGAGGGCGCGGACTTCACGCTGTACGACGGCACCCGGATCACACGCACGAAGATGGGCGGGCCCGCCGAAAACGTGGCGCTTCACCCGGGAACCACGTTCAACGGCGCCGTCGTGCTGGAACTGGTGCCCATGGACCGGCCAAGCCGGGTGCTCACCGACAACTCGCTGCCCGAGGTGACCGACGTGGAGTCCGCCACGGAGGGCTGGCGCTACGACGAGGCAACCCGGACATTGTGGGTGAAGGTACAGCCCGGAGATTACCCCATCATCACCGCGGAGCCGTGACCGGCTAAGCAATCGAGGAGCTCATGTCGTCAGCAAAGCAGGAAGTCCAGAAGTTGTTGGAAGATGCCGGGGTCGAGGTCGATGACGTCACCCTGGCGCGCTTGACCAAGGCGGTGGAGGAGGGCCGGTCCGAGGATGCGTTGGGTCAGTTCTTCCGTGCCCTGGGGGCATCCGGGTTCAGCAAGGAGGACATCCAGCAGATCGTCGCGCTGGCGGAGAAGACGGAATCGGCGGAGGAGTTCGTCGACGCCATGTTCATTGGCCCGTGCCCGTTCTGCGACAGCGAGTCCACCCGCAGCCTGACGGACGAGCCGGGCGTCGAGGATCCCACCGTCGGAGAGTGCAAGGACTGCAAGAAGCTGTTCTGCTCGGAGTGTCACAGCGAGCTCAGCCGCAAGCAGCCCAGCTGCACCAACGAGGAATGCTGGCTCAACCAGCCCGAAGAGGACGAGGACATCGACGAGGAAGAGCCCGAGCTCTGATCACCGCCGACGCCGGAGCAGCAGCAGCGCCAGGGCGAGGAGCGGAGCGGGCAGCGGCGAGGACTGGGAACAACCCGACGTCACTCCTTCGTTCGCCTCCGGCGCGGCGCAGTCCAGTTGCAGCGTGTACTCCGCGCCGTCGCCGTTGGCGGTGGTGACGCGCAGGAAGATGTAGCCGCCGGGCAGGTCGCGCTTGGAGGCGGAGTCCTCGCCGGGAGCCATCTCGGTCACGCCCAGGAAGCCGCCCTCCTCGTCGAGCAGCTCCAGCTGGCGCGCCTGGTCCGCGGAAGAGGTCACCCGCAGCGTGTGACCCTGCTCCATCCGGATGGCGAACACGTCGACGTCGCGGGAGATGAACGTCCCGCCGCGGCCACAGGACATGCGCGTGGCGGTGGGGCGGTCGTTGTTGGGTTCGGCCGTGTCGTCGTCGGGAGCCTTCTCGAAGTTCCCATCGACGGGATCCACCTCCGCGGATTCCTGCGTGGTGGGTTCGCACGTGACCTGGAGGCGGTAGCGGCTGGTGGCGCCCTGGTAGGAATTCACGCCCACCCGGAGCGTTCCACCCGTCGACACCACCTGCACGCGCTCATGCCCGGTGGTGGACTCCGACGAGCCCAGCACACCCGACGCTCCCGCGGCGCGGGACACGTAGAGGTCGATGTCCTGGCCGGTCGTCTCGGCGTCGATGACGGCGGTCAGCGTCTGGCCCGCGGGCACCGCCACGGAGAACCAGTCCATCTCGGAGGGCGCCATGAACAGCGGGAGGTCCGCGCCGCAGTTGATGGAGCGCGCGGTCTCGAACGTGTCGTTCTCCTCGTAGCTGTCCTCGGGAGAGGTGTTGCTCGGCGGTGGGTCGGGATCCACCACGGGAGCACCCAAGGCCTGCAGCACCGCGCTCAGCTTCAACGCCTTCTTGCCCTGGCAGTTGGTGCAGCTCACGCCATGCGTCTGCATCAGTGACACGATGTCATCGCGCGTCAGCGTGGGATCCACCGCCAACATCAACGACACCGCGCCCACGACGTGCGGAGTGGCCATGGAGGTGCCTTCCATCCAGGTGTACCCGTCGGAGTCCGGGCCCACCGCGGAGAGGATGCCCTGGCTGTCCGACGTGGTGATGGCCCCACCCGGCGCCACGATCTCCACCGTGCTGCCGAAGTTGGAATACGAGGCCAACCTGCGGCTGCTGCCTGGACCGTGCGCCGCCACCGTGATCACGCCGCTGCAGTTGCCCGGGCTGCCCACCGCTCCGCCCTCGTTGCCCGCCGCGGCCACGTAGATGACGCCCTGGCTGTTCGCGTAGTCGATGATCTCGCGCTCATACGCGCTGCACGCGCCCTCACCGCCGAGGCTGACGTTGATGACGCTGACCTTGTTGGCGCCAATGTCCGGCACGTTGGCCACCGAGCCACCCGCGAGCCAGTACGCGGCCTCGCCGATGTCGGAGAGCGAGCCACCGCACCGACCGAGCACGCGCGCCGTCACCAGCTTGGCGTTCCAGTTGATGCCGGGAATCCCGACGCCATTGTTGGCGGAAGCCAGGATCGTGGCCGCCACGTGCGTGCCGTGGAAGCTGCTCTCCTCCCAGCCGGCGCCACAGTTCGCGGCGTCACCGGGATCATTCCAGTTGGAATCCCGACCCGAGCCATCCGCGGCGGTGCTGCGATCCGAGATGAAGTCGTAGCCCGCCAGGTCCTTGTCGACGAGGTCCTCGTGGGCGCGCAGCGTGCCGGTGTCGACGACGCCAATGCGCTGCGTGGTGCTGCCCTGCGTGATGTCCCAGGAATCCGCCATGCCCAGCGCGGTGAGGTGCCACATCTGGCTGTAGTAGGGGTCATTGGGCACGGCCATGCGGCGGTACCACCGGTCCTCCACCGCACCGAGCACGAATGGGTCCGACGCCATGCGCGTGAGCAGCGCCATGGTGGCGGCTTCATCCAGGACCTTGTCGCCGTGGGTGACGTCGTGGATTTCGTACAGGCCCCAGCCCAGCTGCATGGGACGGACGGGGATGATGCGCGCGCCCACCCGCTTCTCGATGGCCTGCAACGCCGCCACCTGCTCGGCGTCGATGGCGAGACGCTCCGGTTCAATGCCGCGCAGCTTCAGGATCCCCCGACCCGGAACCAGGTGCTTCGGCGCGTGGAAGCTGGCTTCCTCCGCCGTCGCCACGCTGGCGTTCATGCTGACCCACATCAGAGACAACACGGCGCAGAGTCGCTTCATGTGTATGTGCCCCTTGCGTTGGAGTCGCGGAATCAAGACGCGCGCAACCGTGCCCGCACGGGGCCCCCACCGACATGCGACAAAAGTGGGGGAAGGCACCTTGGCTGATGGGAGAAGGTGGGAGCAGGGAGGAGTGTGTGGGTTCTGACGTCGTCACCGGCGTGCAGTTCCTCAGTGAAGGTGCTGCGGGAGGCGCGCGTCCATGTCACGTTGGTCCGGAAGGAACATCCGCGTCCGTGACGAAATCATGACGATTCCGCAGCGGTGTGCTGACACATGATCGTGATGTGCGGTGGCAGGGTGGAGCCATCTCACGGAGGAACCGATGCGCATCCGCTTCCACGCACTGCTGCTGCTCACGACGTTGGCCGGCTGCCTCGCACACCGGGCCGGGTCCGACGATGGTCGAGCGCAGTCACGCTACGACGGGAAGAAGGAGGAGGAAGCCCCGACGGACGAAGAGGAAGGGGAGCGTGGACAGGCGCTCGGTGGAGAGGAGGACGAGTCCGCACCGCGAGCACGTCGCGCTAGCCCAACGGTGAAGAAGGAAGTTGCGGCGAAACGCGGTCGTCTCTTTCCACTTCCTCCTCCTCCCCCGTTGCCGCCGAGCCCGTGGGGTTCGTCCAACGAGGAAGACAGGATTCCGGCGGAGCCCGAGGAGAGAGCAGCGGCGGAGGAGCGCAGCAAGAAGACGGTGATCGAGTTTAGTGACAAGTCCATCGACGGAGATCTTCGAAAGCCGGACGGTGAGTACTTGGAGAGCGAAAAGGCACAGGAACAACGGGACCCCGCGCCGGCGAAGCAGCTCACCGATCTGCAGATTCTCGACGCGCAGCCGCACCCGGACATGTTCTTCAAGAACTACGGCGTGAATCCCACCATCGATACCGCCGCCGACCGCGTGTCCACGTTCTCGGTCGACGTTGACACCGGAAGCTTCACGCTCGCGCGCTCCTACCTGCAGCGCGGTTCCCTGCCGAGTCCCGACGGCGTGCGCGTGGAAGAGTTCATCAACGCGTTCGACTACGGCTACCGGCCGCCGGAGCAGGAACCGTTCAGTGTTTCCGTCGAGGCGTATCCCTCCCCGACGCGAAAGGGCTATCACGTGCTCCAGCTCGGCCTGAAAGGTCGCGTGGTGGCCGACGACCAGCGCAAGCCCGCCAATCTCGTCTTCGTCGTCGACACTTCCGGCTCCATGCAGATGGAGAACCGGCTGGACATGGTGCGCTACGCGCTCACGCTCCTCGTGGACCAGCTGCACGAGGGAGATACCGTCTCCATCGTGGGCTACGGGTCCCATGCGTACGTGGCGCTGCGTCCCACGCCCGCCAACGAGAAGGACCGCATCATCCCCGCGCTCAACAACCTGCAGGTCAACGGGTCCACCAACGTCCAGGAAGGCATGCTGCTGGGCTACCGCATGGCGTCCGTCAACGCGCGACCGGGCATCAACAGCCGCGTCATCCTCTGCTCCGACGGCGTGGCCAACAACGGCGTCACCGACGCGGATGGCATCTTCAACACCGTGCGCGACGAGGCCGCGGGTGGCATCACGCTCACCACCGTCGGGTTCGGCATGGGCCACTACAATGACGAGCTGATGGAGCGTCTCGCCGACCAGGGTGAGGGCTTCTACGCCTACGTCGACAAGCCCGCGGAGGCGCGGCGCATCTTCGTGCAGGCGCTCACCGGGACGCTGCAGGTGATTGCCAAGGACGTGAAGGTGCAGGTGGAGTTCGACCCGGCCAGCGTCGTGCGCTACCGCCTGCTCGGCTACGAGAACCGGCACCTCGCGGATCGTGATTTCCACAATGACAAGGTCGACGCGGGGGAGATTGGCGCGGGCCACGCCGTCACCGCGCTGTACGAGATCAAGGTGAATCCCGGCTCCTCTCCGCTGGGTGTGCTGCGGCTGCGTCACAAGGCGCCGGAAGGGGGCGCGTCGCAGTTGCGGGAGTGGATCATGGGCCGGGAGATCCTGCGGGACTCCGTCGACCACGCCTCTTCCGCGGCGCGGCTGGCGTTGGTGTCGGCGGGATTTGCGGAGAAGCTGCGTGGTTCCTACTGGGCGCGCACGCTCACCTATGACGAGTTGCTGCGCCTGCACTCCCAACTCCATCCCTCCCTCGCCGCCCGCCCCGACGTGGTCGAGCTGGGAATGCTCATCCGCACCGCGCGTTCCCTGGACCGTCGGAGGGACCGTTTCGAGTCGGTGGCACCGGTGGCGCAGATGGACTTTGACACGCTCCCCATCCTCCGCTGAGCCCACCATGCGACGGACGCTCACCATCCTCCCGCCGTTCATCCTCGCGCTGTTCGCGCTGGGGCTCGGGGCCATTCCACTGCACCGCGTCTTCGTCACCGAGCGCGACGAGGTGCTGGCGTCCTTGGAGCGGGAGACACGATCGACGGAAGAGCTGGCCGGCCGCATGGTGGCGCGGGCGCTGTCTCAGACGCTCCGGGATGCGGAAGCACTGTTCCTCGCCATCGAGGAGAACGCCCTTCTCGACGATACCCGTGTGCTGTGGATCGACGAACGCGGCCGGCAGCGCCTTCCCCGGGAACGCTTCACCCAGCGCAATGCCACGCCTCAGGCCGCTGCGTTGTGGGCGCGCCTGGATGGCGGCCAGTTCGTCGACGTCGACGAGACCATTGAGCAGCGGCTCCAGGTCCTGGCGCAGCTCAACACTGCGCTCAGCACCGGTCATCGCCCGGGTGTGGAAGGGGCGTTTCGCGGCCTGCTGCGACATCGCGCGCAACATCGGCTTGGTGTTGTCGTGGAGGTGGTGACGCAGCTCTGGGCGCTGGAGCAGCTGGCAGCCCGCGCCAAACCGGATCGGAACCTTGCGTTGCTGGTGCTGCGTGACGGAATCAAGACCTCAGGGACGCAGAAGGTGGAGGGGGTGATGCCGTATCTCGTCGCCAACCGGGAACACCTTCATCTCGCCGACGTGGAGCTGTTGGGCTCGCGTGCCACCACCCTGGGCCGTGCGCTGGGAATCCCGGTGGATGACTTCGTCGCCGCGTTGGACCGACCCCATCCCGCCACATGGAACGTCCCCGACGATCTCCCGCAGGCCTCTCTGCTCGAGGGCGGCACACGCTACGTCGAGCGGCGCTCGGACCAGGGCGTCGTCGGTGTGACCGTGGAGCTTCCCGCGATCATCATGGGCACCACGGAACGGATGCGCACCCTGGGCCTGCTCCGCCCCGACGACACGCTGGGTCCCGCGCCCGCGCACGTGGACCTGGACTCCCTCCGCATTCCCGTGGTGACAACGTGGCGCGAGGCCGCACGCGAGCAGGCGCAAAGTCGCTACCACCTGAAGACCGGCATGCTGGCCACGAGCATCATGCTGGCCCTGGCGGCCTTGGTGGCGGGGTGGCTCGCGCATTGGCGTCGGCTGCGTTTCGTGGCGCTGAAGAGCGACTTCGTGGCGGCGGTGTCCCATGAGCTGCGCACGCCGCTGACGTCCATGCGGCTCATCGCGGAGACCCTGCAGCTGCGGCTGGGTGACGACGAGCGCGTCCGCGACTACCCGGCGCGCCTCATCTCCGACGTCGACGGCCTGTCGCTCATGGTGGAGAACCTGCTCTCCTACAACCGGCTCGAGAAGGGGCGCGTGACGTTGCGCCGGACGCGGCTGGGCCTGCGTGAGCTGGTGGAAGGCGTGGCCCACGACGTGGGAGCGCACAGCCCGGTGCCGGTGGAGTTTGACCTGGACCAGCTCACCGACGTGCAGGTGGAAGCCGACCCGCAGATGCTGCAGTTGGTGTTCCAGAACCTCTTCCGCAACGCGTGCCAGTACAACGACCGCACGCCGGTGCACATCGCGGTGAGCAGCGTGGAGGGACAGCCGTTGTGCCTCCTGGTCTCCGACAATGGCCGCGGCATTTCCCCGTCGGAGCATCGCGCGGTGTTCGAGGATTTCGTGCGGGGCAGCAGCTCGCGCAGCAATGACCGGGGCAGTGGCATCGGGCTTTCGTTGTGTCGACAGGTGATGCAGCTTCACGGCGGGTCGATTGCCGTGCATGCTTCATCCGCGTCGGGCACCACGTTCATCCTGCGGTTGCCCGTGCGGGGCGTGGGATGACGGGCTCGCAGGTGCACATCCTGGTGGTGGAAGACGACGCGCACCTGCGCGCCACGCTCGAGGACAACCTGCGCGCGGACGGCTACCACGTCACCGCCGTCCCCGACGGGGCGGGCGCGCAGCAATGCTGGAACAGCCAGCCGCTGGACGTGATCATCCTGGACATCATGCTCCCGGACACCGACGGGTACCGGCTGTGTCGCATGCTGCGCGAGCAGGGCGTGGGCGCGCGCGTGTTGATGCTGACGGCGCGGACGCTGGAGGACGACGTGGTGCAGGGCTTCAACGCCGGCGCCGACGACTACCTGCAGAAGCCCTACCGCCTGCGCGAGCTGCTGGCGCGGGTGCGGGCGTTGTCGCGGAGGGCGCCGGTGGCGGCCACGCAGGTGCTGCGGCTTCCCGGATTTGCGCTGGACCCCGGCGCGCGCGTGCTGCGTGGCGACGGAGGCGCGCAGGTGGACCTCACCCGCACGGAGTTCGACGTGCTGCAGTGCCTGTTGCGCAACCACGACCGCGCCCTGTCGCGGGATGAGCTGCTGCGCGAGGTGTGGGGCGCGGTCCACGTCGAGGAGCGGACCGTGGACAACTTCATTTCCAGCATCAAGAAGAAGCTCGGCTGGTCACCGCAGTCCGCGTGGCGCATCCGCACCGTGCGCGGCTACGGCTACCGGCTCGAGGTAGACGGTCGCGTGGAGCCGTGAGGTCCACACCCTGCTTCGCCGTCACCCGTGGCGCGGACATTCTTGTCTGTGAGGACCCGCTGCCCGCCCGCCGACGAGGAGGGTCGACGGGCGGAGGCGGGTGTTTCAGTCGTTGGGGCGCTCGGGCGGGGGCACCACGGCCAGGAAGTCACGCGCAAAACGCTCCGCGTAGCTCTCCATGAGGCTCTTGACGCGACCCGGGTCCTTGCTGCGCACCACGATGCCCGCGTGCTGCTTCTTCTTCACCTTCATGATGATTTCGGGGTCGGTGTAGCCCGAGTAGTCCGGCCACTCCTGCTTGCTGAGCGTGATGGCCACGCCCGCGTACTCCTGGCGCATGCCGGCGGGCAGCACGTAGGGCTTCTCGCCCTTGTCCACCTCGATGTTGGCCCACTCCTCCCACAGGTTCACGCCGGTGGCGGCCTCCACCACGTCGGAGATGTGCGCGCCGCCCACCCGCGCGCTGGTCTCCATGAAGTAGAACCTGCCGTCCTTGCCCTTGATGTACTCGGTGTGGCTCACCCCGCGCACCATGTTGAGCTTCTCCAGCACCTTGAGGTTGAGCTCGCGCAGCTTCTTCTCGTCGTCGCTGCCGCGCTCCACGGTGCGGGTGGTGAAGATGCCGCCGCCGTGCGCCACGTCAAAGGGCGGCTTCCCGCACTTGTGCACCTCGGCAAAGACCACCTTGCGCTCGGAGATGATGCTGTCCACGTGGTAGATGTCGCCCGGGACGAAGCGCTCCAGCAGGAAGTGACTCTGCCGGTCGCCCAGCTGGTCCAGCGCCTGCCACAGCTCGTCGGCGTTGTGGATCTTCTTGATGCCGGTGGCGGAGGCCTGCATGCGCGGCTTGAGCATCCAGGGGCCGGGGATGCGGCTGATGTAGTCCTTGATCTCGTCGTAGTTGATGATGCCCACGAACTCCGGGACCGGCACGCCCTCCTCGGAGGCCTTCACGCGCATGGCCAGCTTGTCGCGGAAGTGGCGCGCGGTGGTGTCGCCCATGCCGGGGATGCGCAGGTGCTCACGCAGGCTGGCCGCGGTCTCCACGTCGTAGTCATCCATGGGGACAATGCGGTCGAACTTCATGGAGCGCGCCAGGTAGCTCACCGTGTTGATGGTGTGCTCCAGCGGGCTGTCGTCCTGTTGCGCGTAGACCTCGTGCAGGATGTCGCGCGGCCACTCCTCGTGCAGGCGCTTGGCCGTGGTCAGCAGGATCACCTTGCAGCCGCGCTTGTGCGCCTGCCGCATGAAACGCTCGCCCTTGAAGTAGCTGGCCAGCACCAGCATGGTCAGCGGTTTGTCAGCCATGGCCCGTCCTCGTCGTGGAAAGCGGGATCACAACACCGTCTGGATCCCGTGGAAGTTGTCATAGGCACTGAGCGCCACCTCCTTGCCGGAAGTGGGCACGTAGCCCGGGAGCTTGAACCACTCGCGCAGCAGCGCTGCCTGCGCCTCGGTGCCGGCCCAGGTGAGCTTGCCCACGTGCCAGCGCGTGCCGGGCTTCACCTCGAAGCTGAGATGCCGGTGGCCGCGACGCACCTCCAGGTGCAGCACCTTCTCGTTGGCAATGCACCACCTCAGCGCGCGCGTGCTGTAGGGGAAGCCGTTGAGCTTGAGGAGCTCGTCCTGCGAGGCCAGACCGGAGGCGCCCGCGGGGCTGTCGTGCAGCACGTTGGCAATGACCGGCCTCTCGTTCTGCTCCAGCACGATGCCCAGGTACGGCAGCTCCTGCTTCTCCACCCTGTAGCCCAGCTTCTGGAAGCTCTCCTCCAGGCGCAGCCCGCCCGCGGACTCCACGGCGCGCTCGAACACCTCGGAGAGCGCGGGACAGCGACGGGTGAAGAACTCCTTGAACTGCGCGTGGGTGTAGCCGCCCTCGGCCTTGGCGTACTGCGCGTAGAAGGCGGCGAACTCCGCGTCCAGCGAGCTGGGGCTCTTTTGCGTGCGCAGGATGATGTCCATGTCGAACGCGATGAGCATGCCCAGGTCGTAGTAGTCGACGGAGTTGTTGACGCTGCCGGGATAGCGGTTGTGGTTGAGGAAGGTGGCCAGGCTGCTGTCGACGGCGCTGGTGCGCGTGTAGGCCGGCTGCGCGGTGAGCTGGCGGTGGAAGTTCACCAGGTTGCTGAGGAAGTCCTCGGCGGGGAGGGCGCCGGCGCGCACGCTGAGCAGGTACTCGTAGTAGCGGGTGAAGCCCTCGGCCACCCAGAGGCTCTCGGTGAAGGAGCCGCCCAGCAGGTCCAGGGCGGGATTGGCCAGCGCGGCGGGGCGCAGCGTGCACACGTTCCAGGCGTGGAACAGCTCGTGGGCGGCCAGGCGCACGGCGCGGGCGCGCGCGTCCTTGTCAATGAGCCCGTCGTCACCAAAGGCGATCATGGTGGCGCTGACGTGCTCCAGGCCCCAGCGCGCCAGCGGGCTGAAGCTCATGATGAACGTGTAGTCCTTGAACGGGAAGCTGCCGAAGATGCCGTGACACGCCTTGGCCACGTTGGCGACGGCATCCATGAGCCCGTGCGCTTCCCGCTCGAAGCCGAGCGCGCGGTCCATGAAGACCATGTGGAACGTGGTGCCGCCCACGTTGCGCTCGAACCGCTCGAAGTTCCCCAGCACCACCGGGGTGTCCAGCAGCACGCGGTAGCTGGGATAGCTCCAGCTCCCCGACGAGCCGCCCTCGGCGCCGGAGCTGTGGTGGACCTTCCAGCCCTCGGGGAGCGCGTAGCTGACGGAGCAGGGGCCCCGGTAGCCCTCGGGCGCCAGGTAGTTGGTGCCGAGCAGGATGGCCTGGTCGGAATCCACAATCCCCACGAGCTCACTCCACGCCGGGTCATAACAGCTGACGCGGTATTGGACGGTGAGGGCGGTGCCTGGGGTCTTGACGCGCCAGCCGCTCCACCCCTCGCGGGTGACGGGGAGCGCCGCGCCCGACGAGGAATCCCTGGCGCGCAGGTCAAAGATGGCGCGGCCGTACTTCATGAAGCCGTAGGCGCCGGGCACCCAGGTGGGGACGGCCAGCTTGACGTCGGAGGCGCCGGGCACGCCGGTCAGGGTCATCTCCACGTCCAGCTCATGCTGCGCGGGCAACACGCGCACGCGGTAGCTCAGCCGGGATTCAGTGCTCACCATGGAGGGTTCCCCTCGTGTCCCTTGGGTGCCGTTCCGGGTCCACCTAGCACCGTGGGACCCCCTTGGCATA
>JBFMGU010000008.1:0-88804 GCA_040752415.1 Myxococcota bacterium | reverse complement strand
AAGACCCGTGGGCGAGGCCCGTTGACCCCGTCCCCGGAGTCTGGGAAGTGACATCAGGCCCCGCGGGCGCGGCCCTCAGGTGTCCGGCATGCGTGGAACGGGTGTCCGGCTTCGCCGGAATGCGCAGTGATCAGCGCCGCCACGCTGCTGGCCAATGACTCCGACGTGGAGGGTGAGACGCTCACCATCACCGCGGTCAACCAGGCCAACAACGGCACGGTGACCCTGTCCCAGGATGGCACCACCATCACCTTCACCCCGGCCGCGGACATCGCCGGGACGGCCGCGTTCGAGTACACCGTCAGCGACGGAAACGGCGGCACGGACACCGCGGCGGTGGTGATCACCCTGGCCGGCGTCAACGACGCGCCGGTGGCCAACGACGACACCGTGGGCGCCGTGGAAGACGAGCTGAAGATCATCTTGGTCACGGACCTCCTGGGCAATGACACCGACGCCGACGGCGACACCCTGGTGATCGACTCGGTGGTGAATGCCACCAACAGCACCGCCACGCTGGAGCAGGACGGCAGCATCAGCTTCACGCCCAACGCGGATTTCACCGGCGACGCCACCTTCGAGTACGTGGTGAGCGACGGCAACGGCGGCACCGACACCGGCTTTGTCACCGTGACGGTGGGCCCGGCCGGCGACGCCCCCGTGGCCACCGACGACAGCGCGGCCACCGCCGAGGATACGCCGCTGACGCTCAGCAGCGCGGACCTCACCGCCAATGACACCGACGCCGACGCCGAGCAGCTCACCGTGACGGCGGTGGGCAACGCCACCGACGGCAGCGTGGTTCTGAACGTGGACGGCAGCATCACCTTCACGCCCAACGCGGACTTCAACGGCACGGCCACCTTCGAGTACACCGTCTCCGACCCCACCGGCGGCACCGACGAGGGCCTGGTGAGCGTGACGGTGGGCGCGGCCAATGACGGGCCGGTGGCGGGTGACGACGTGGCCACGGTGGATGAGGACAACACCCTCACCATCAACGCGGCGGACCTGCTGGCCAATGACACCGACATCGACGCCGACACGCTGAGCCTGACCGCGCTGGGCACGGCCACCGACGCCACCGCCACGCTGGACAACGGCGCCATCACGGTGACCTTCGCGCAGGACTTCAACGGCACCGCCACCTTCGAGTACACCGTCTCCGACGGAAACCTCACCGACACCGGCCTGGTGACCATCACCGTCAACGCGGTCAATGACGCCCCGGTGGCCAACGCGGACAGCCTCAGCGTGAGCGAGGATGGCACGCTGGTGGTCCTCTCCGCCGACGTGCTCGGCAACGACACCGACGTGGACCAGGACACGCTGACCATCAGCAGCGTGCAGAGCGGCGCCGGCGGCGCGGCCGCGCTGGAGCTCGACGGCTCCATCACGTTCGTGGCGGATCCCAACTTCGTGGGCGACGCCACCTTCGAGTACACCATCTCCGACGGCAACCTGAGCGCCTCGGCCACCGTCACCGTGGCGGTGGGCGCGGTGGATGACCTGCCCGTGGCCACCGACGACACCAAGGCCGACGGCCAGGAGGACGTGGCGGTGGTGTTCCAGGCCGCGGACCTCACCGGCAATGACGTGGAGGTCGACGGTGACACGCTGGCCATCACGCTGGTGGAGAACGCCACCCACGGCAGCGTGGAGCTCGCCGCGGACGGCACCACCGTCACCTTCACGCCGGAGCTCAACTACAACGGCGACGCCACCTTTGAGTACACCATCAGCGACGGCACCAGCACCGACGTGGGCCTGGTGACCATCACGCTGGCCGCGGTCAACGACGCGCCGGTGGCCACCGACGACAGCGCCGCCAACATCACCGCGCTCGTCACCGACGAGGACACCAACCTGATCGTGGTGGGCGCCGACCTGCTGCTCAATGACATCAACGTCGACACCGATGCGCTGACGGTCACCGCGGTGACCTCGGTGGGCGGCGGCACGGCCACCCTGGAGATCGACGGCACCATCACCTTCGTTCCCACGCCGGACTTCAACGGCGACGCCACCTTCGAGTACACCGTGACCGACACGGAGAACACCTCCGACGTGGGCCTGGTCACCGTCACCGTCAACTCCGTCAATGACGCCCCGGTGGTCACCGACGACAGCGGCACCACCGACGAGGACGTGCCGCTGGTGCTGAGCGTGGCGGTGCTGCTGAGCAATGACACCGACGTGGACGGCGACACGCTGAGCCTGACGGTGGACTCGGTGAGCGCCGGCAGCTTCACGCTGGATGGCGACACCCTGACCTACACCCCGGCGCAGGACTCCCACGACCCGGCCACCATCACCGTGACGGTTTCCGACGGCAACGGCGGCAGCGTGACTTCCACCATCTCCGTCGCCATCAACTCCGTCAACGACAACCCGGTGGCCATGGTGGACGCCGCCGTCACCAACGAGGACATCGACGTGTTCCTGCAGCCCGCCGTGCTGCTTGCCAACGACAGCGATGTCGACGGCGACACGCTGACCCTCACCGCGGTGGGCAACGCGGTGCACGGCACGGTGGGTTTCAGCGCCAACGGCCGCGTCCAGTTCGACCCGGAGGCGTCCTACAACGGGCCGGCGTCCTTCGAGTACACCGTGGAGGACGGCGCGGGTGGTACGGCCACCGGCGTGGTCAACATCACCATCAACCCCATCAATGACCAGCCGGTCGCCAACGACGACGTCGCCACCACCGCCGAGGATGTGCCGCTCAACCTGAGCGCGGCCACGCTGCTGGCCAACGACACCGACGCCGACGGCAACCCCCTCGTCATCGCCACCATCGTGTCCAACACCAACTGCACGGCGGTCCTGGAGGCCGACGGCAGTGTCACCGTGACGCCCGCCGCCAACTTCTTTGGTACCGCGCGCTTCGAGTACGCGGTGTCCGACGGCATCATCAACAGCAACCCGGCCCTGGTCACCGTGACCGTGACCTCCGTGAACGACGCGCCGGTGGCCAACGACGACGCGCTCTCCGCCAACGAGGACGACATCCTCACCATCTCCTCCGCCTCCCTCACCGCCAATGACAGCGACATCGACACCGACCCGCTGCTGGTCTCCGCGGTGGAGGCCCTGACGCACGGCACCGTCACGGTGGACGGCGCGGGCACGGTGACCTTTGACCCGGAGGACAACTACGCGGGCGACGCGACCTTCCGTTACACCGTCTCCGACGGGAACGGCGGCACCGCGCAGGCCACCGTGACCATCACGCTGGCCCCGGTGAACGACGCGCCCGTGGCCATGGACGACACCGGCCTGAGCACGGATGAGGACACCACGCTGGACGTCGCCACCGCCACCGTGCTGGCCAACGACGTCAACGTGGATCCGGACACCCTGACCGTGGTCTCCGTGGCCGACCCGACCGACAGCTCCGCCACCGTGACGCTGGACGCCACCGGCATCCACTTCAGCCCGGCGGCCGACTTCAACGGCTCCTCCACCTTCCAGTACACCGTGGAGGACAGCGCGGGTTCCCAGTCCACCGCGCGCGTGACCGTCACCGTCAACGCCGTGAACGACGCGCCGGTGGCCATGGGCGACACCACCTCCACCAACGAGGACACCTCCGTCACCATCCTGGCCGCCGACGTGCTGGGCAATGACACGGATGTGGACCTGGACACGCTGCACATCTCCAGCGTGGTGCTGGTGACCGGCGGCACAGCGGTGCTCAACGCGGATGAGTCCATCACCTTCAACCCCGCGCCCAACTCGGTGTCCGACGGCGTCATCACCTACCAGATCACCGACGGGAACCTGACCGCCACGGCGGACATCGTGGTGACGGTGGTCCCGCAGAACGACACGCCGCAGCCGCAGGATGACGCCAAGACCACCGACGAGGACGTGGCGCTCACCTTCCCCGCCAACGACCTGCTGGTGAACGACAACGACATCGACCAGGGTGACTCGCTCCAGGTCATCGCGGTCCAGAACGCGGGCGGTGGCAACGGCGCCGCGGTGCTCAACGGCGACGGCACCATCACCTTCACGCCCAACGCCAACTTCTTCGGCGCGGGCCGCTTCCAGTACACCGTGCGCGACACCGCGGGCGCCACGGCGGTCGCGTTCGTGGACGTCACCATCAACAGCGTCAATGACGTCCCGGTGGCCAACGACGACAACTTCACGGCCACGGAGGACCAGCCGCTCGTGATCGCCGCCGCCACGCTGGCCGGCAACGACACCGACGTGGAGAACCAGGCCCTGACGGTGACGGCGGTCTCCTCCCCGGCGCAGGACACCGGTGGCCAGCCCGCCGGCACGGTGACGCTGAACGCCGGCCTGGTGACCTACACCCCGGCGCCCAACTTCAATGGCGACGTGATCTTCACCTACACGGTCCGCGACAGCGTGGGTGGCACCGCCACGGGCACGGTCAACGTGCGCGTCAACGGCGTGAACGACGTCCCGGTGGCCGCGGCCGACAGCCTCTCCACCAACGAGGACACTCCCCTCACGGTGGCCTCCACGGTGCTGTCCGGCAATGACACCGACGCCGACGGCGACACCCTCACGGTCACCAACGTGTTCGGCGCCTCCAACGGCAGCGTGGCGCTGGCCGGTGGCGACGTGACCTTCACGCCCAACGCCAACTTCAACGGCACGGCCTCCTTCAGCTACACGGTGGCGGACGGCCGCGGCGGCACCGCCAACGGCACGGTCACCGTGGCGGTGGCCAGCCAGAACGACGCGCCGGTGGCCACCGACGAGACGCGCTCCACCAGCGAGGACGTGGCGCTCAACCTGGCGGAAGCCAACCTGCTCGCCAATGACACCGACCTGGACGGCAACCCGCTGAGCATCACCAGCGTGGCCATGGTGGACCCGCTGGACGGCACGGTCACGGTGGGCTCCGGCCTGGTGACCTTCACCCCGGCGGCCAACCTCAACGGCGTGGGCGCCGCGCAGTTCACCTACGTGGTGAGTGACGGTCAGGGTGGCACCGACGTGGGCACGGTCACCGTGGACATCACCCCCGTCAACGACCCGCCGGTGGCCGGCACCGACTCCTTCACCGGTCTGGAGGACACGCCGCTCAACATCCCGGTGGCCAACGTCCTGTCCAATGACTCCGACGTCGACGTGGGCACCACGCTGCAGGTGACCGCCGTCTCCAACCCGGTGAACGGCTCGGTGTCCCTCTCGGGTGGGGTCATCACCTTCACGCCCAACACCAACTACAACGGCCCGGCCAGCTTCCGTTACTCGCTGACCGACGGCGTCGCCACGGTGCAGGGCGACGTCAACCTCAACATCTCCTTCTCCAACTCCCCGCCGGTGGCCCAGAACGACACCGTCTCCACCAACGAGGACGTCACCCTCACGCAGTCCACCGACGTGCTGAAGGCCAACGACAGCGACTCCGACAACAACCCGCTGACGGTGGTGGCCGTCTCCAACCCGGTGAACGGCACGGTCTCCCTGGCCGGCGGCAGCTTCAGCTTCACGCCGTCTGCCAACTTCTTCGGCGTGGCCGGATTTGACTACGACCTGACCGACGGTATCGCCACGGTCACCGCGCACGTCACGGTGAACGTTACCGCCGTCAATGACGCGCCGGTGGCGGTGGATGACAGCAAGAGCACCAATGAGGACGTGGCCCTGACCTTCCCGGCCACCGACCTCTCCGCCAATGACACCGACGTGGACGGCGACCCGCGCACGGTCACCGCGGTGAGCAACCCGGTCAACGGCACGGTGAGCCTGGTGGCCGGCAGCATCACCTTCACGCCCAACACCAACTTCAACGGCACGGGCTCCTTTGAGTACACGGTGAGCGACGGCCAGGGTGGCACCGACACCGGCCTGGTGACGGTCACCGTCAACGCGGTCAACGACGCGCCGGTGGCCCAGAACGACACGGCCACCACCGCGGAGGAGACCGCGGTCGAGGTGTTTGTCCTCAGCAACGACAGCGACGTGGACACCGGCACCACGCTCAGCGTGACCGGCACCACCGCGCCCAGCAGCGGCACGGCGACCTTCACCGCCACCAGCGTGACCTACACGCCCGCCGCCAACTTCGTGGGCACGGTGACGTTCAGCTACACCATCACCGACAACCACCCCACCAACCCGCTGACCGCCACCGCGCAGGTCCAGGTCACCGTTACCGACGTCAACGACGCGCCGGTGGCCGCCAACGACACCTTCACGGTGGCGGAGGATGAGACCACGCCGGCCAACCTCGTGGTCAACGTGCTTGGCAACGACACCGACGCGGACATGGGTCCGCCGGTCAACGACACCCTCAAGGTGGTGCGCATCGTCCAGAACGGCACCAAGGGCACGGCGGCGGTGGATGGCGCGGGCGTGGTGACCTACACGCCGTCGGCCAACCGCAACGGCGCGGACACGTTCACCTACGAGGTGAAGGACCGCAACGGCACCGGCCTGGCGTCGTCCGCCACGGTGACCGTCACCATCACCGCGGTGAATGACCTGGTGGTGGCGGTGGATGACTCCGCCAGCACCAGCGAGGACACGCCGCGCACCTTCACCATCGCCAACCTGGTCAGCAATGACACCGACGCCGATCTCGCCGACACGCCGCCGCAGACGCTGACCATCGACTCGGTGAACACGCCGGTGAACGGTACGGTGTCCTTCGACGGCACCTCGGTGACCTTCACCCCGGCCAGCAACTTCAACGGCTCCGCGTCCTTCCAGTACGTGGTGAGCGACGGCAACGGCTCCACCGACACGGGGCTGGTGTCCGTCAACGTGACGCCGGTGAACGACGCCCCGGTGGCGGTGAACCTGACCGCGTCCGGCGCGGAAGGCTCCACGCTGACGGTGGATCCGCGCGGTGACGACGCCTCCAATGACCGCGACGTGGACCACCTGTTCAACCAGCTCACGGTGGTGCTGGTCTCCCCGCCCGCGGGCGCCTCGGTGAACGGCAGCAACCAGATCGTGTTCACGCACCCCAACGCCAACTTCAATGGCGACGTGACGGTGAGCTACCGCCTGCGCGACCCGGCCTCCGCGGATTCCAACGTGGCCACGGTGACCTTCACCTTCACGGCGGTGAACGACACGCCGGTGGCGGTCAATGACACGGCCACGATGAACGAGGACGGCGCGCTGGTCATCGCCACCGCGGTGCTGGCCAATGACACCGACGCGGACACCGTCTACGGCGACACCATCACGCTCAACAACGCCACGGCGCTGACCAACGGCACCATCTTCAACAACGCTGGCACGCTCGAGTTCCGTCCCAACGCCAACTTCTTCGGGACGGCCACCTTCGAGTACACCGCGCGCGACAGCGCGGGCGCCATCTCCGCTCCCGCCACGGTGACCGTCACCGTCAACCCGGTGAACGACGCGCCGGTGGCGGTGGATGACAGCGGCACCACCGACGAGGACACCCAGGTCATCATCGCGGTGTCCGCCCTGGTGTCCAATGACACGGACGTGGACGGTGACACCCTCGGTGTCCCGACGGTGAGCAACCCCAGCAACGGCCTGGTCTCGCTCTCCAGCTCCGCGGCCACCTGCAACCCCACGCCGGCCCCCTGTGTCATCTTCCAGCCCGCGCCCAACTACTCGGGCCCCGCCGGATTCGACTACGTGGTCGCCGACGGACGCGGTGGCACCGACACCGGCCGCGTCAGCATCGCGGTCAACCCGGTGAACGACACGCCGGTGGCCAACGACGACGGTGTGGCGCCGGACATCATCACCACCAACGAGGACACGCCGATCATGTTGCCGCTGGCGCAGCTGGTGTCCAATGACACCGACGCCGACGGCGACTCCCTGACGGTGCAGAACGTGCTGAATGACATCAACGGTCACGGCACGGTGGCGCGCGTCAACTCCGACGGCACGCCCAACGCCACCAACGGGACGCACGTGCGCTTCACGCCGGACTCCAACTACGACGGCCCGGCGCTGTTCGGTTACCTCATCTCCGACCGTCCCACCGGCGGCCTCACCGACCAGGCCACCGTGTTCGTGACGGTGGTGGCCGTGGCGGACGCGCCCACGCTGACCGTGGCCGACGCCAGCACCAATGAGGACACCCCGGTGGCCCTCAACGTGAGCATGGCGCTCAACGACCCCGACGGCTCGGAGACCCTGAGCGCGGTGATCTCCGGCATTCCCGCGGGCGCCAGCATTGCCGGCTGCAGCACGGCCGGTCAGCCGGCGGGCAGCTGCCGCGTCGACAACGTGGTCACCCCGGCCCTGACGCTGACGCCGGCTCCGCACAGCGACGCGGACTTCGCCCTCACGGTGACCGCCACCGCCACGGAGGCCGCCAACGGGAACACCGCCAACACCCCGCGCACCATCAACGTGACGGTGACCGCCGTGGCGGATGCGCCCACCCTGACGGTGAGCGCCGCTTCCGGCGACGAGGACACGGACATCAGCCTCGACGGCAAGATCGTGACCGCGCTGGTGGACATGGACGGCTCGGAGACGCTGGACATCTACATCAGCGGCGTGCCCGAGGGCGCCTCGCTCTCCGCCGGCACCGACCTGGGCTTTGGTACCTACCGGCTCACGCCGGCCCAGCTCGTCGGCCTCACCTACCGTCACCAGCTCAACGCGCCCAACCCCGTGGATGACCTCCCGGTGGACGTCACGCTGACGGTCGAGGCGCGCGCCACCGACACCGGCGCGGTGACGGCCAGCACGCTGTCGGAGCCGCCCACCGGTGGCCTCGACATCAACGTGCTGCCCGTGAACGACATCCCCACGGTGACCGGCCAGACCGTGGCGGTCCAGGAGGACGGCTCCATCCTCATCACGCTGGATGCGTCCGACGTGGAGACCGACGTCGCCACGCTCTCGTACGTGATCGACACCGCACCCACCAGCGGCACGCTCAACCCGCCGGGCACCGGGGTCGCGGACCGCACCTACACGCCCAACGCCAACTTCGCGGGCAGCGACAGCCTGGTGTTCCACGTCGTGGACGAGGCAGGCGCAAGCTCCGACACCGCGGTGGTGACCATCATCGTGCGGCCCACCAACGACGCGCCGGTGGCCAACCTCGACACCATTGACGTGGTGGAGGACACGCCGCGCACGCTGGCGGACAACGTGTTCCTGGCCAATGACACGGTGGCTGCCGTGCCCGTCCCCGCGGATGAGGCCGGTCAGTCCCTGATGGTGCTCAGCGCCGGGGCCATCCCCACCGTCACTCTCGGCAGCGTGGCGGACGGCGCCTCGGACATCACCTACACGCCGCCGGATCCCGACTACACGGGCACCGACTCCTTCGCCTACACGGCGCAGGACAACGGCGTGACCGCCGACGGCACCCCGCCGGATCCCGACAACGACTTCCGCACGGCCAGCGGCACCATCAATGTGGTGGTGCGTCCCAAGAATGACCCGCCGGTTCCGTCCGACGACGTGGGCGGCGCGGCGCTGACCACCAGCGAAGAGGTCGCCAAGACCATTCCGTTCTCCGTGCTGCTGGCCAATGACACCGTGGGCCCGGCCAATGAGGGCTCCGGCGGTGAGGGCCAGACGCTGAACATCACCAACGTCAGCGCCACGCTGCGCGCGGGTCCGCCCACGCCGGCGCACCCGGACTGCGCGGCCGACCTGGCCAGCCCGCGTTGCACGCGCAACTTCGGCTCCACGGTGGTGATCTCCGGCAGCAACATCATCTACACGCCGGGCACCAACATGTTCGGGACGGACAGCTTCACCTACACCGTCTGCGACAACGGCCAGACCTGGAACCTCGGCACCAGCTCGTTGCAGGCCGACCCGCTGTGCCGCACCGCCACGGCCACCGTCACCATCACCCCGGTCAACGACCCGCCGCTGGCCTACGACGACAACGGCGCCGTCGACCCGGCCTTCGTCACCGACGAGGACACGCCGGTGACCGTGTTCTCCGTGGTGAACGACGCCGCGAACAACGTGGATGACGAGGCGCTGACCATCCTGTTCCTTGGCATCGTCGACCACGGAACCATCACGCAGGACGCCATGGACCCCAACAAGGTGGTCTGGGAGCCGCAACCCGACGCCTTCAACTACTACGGGCTGGTGACCTGGCAGTACGTCCTCCAGGAGCCGTCGGGCGCCACGGACACCGGCGCGGTGACCCTGGTGGTCAACTCGGTGAACGATCTCCCGAACGCCGACAACGACCCCGCCACCACGCCGGAGGACAACTCCATCCTCATTGACGTGCTGGCCAACGACGAGGACCCGGTGGAGGGCTCCGCGCTGACCGTGGTCTCCGTGACCGACCCCGACGGCGCGGGCGCGGCCACCACCAGCATTGAGAGCAACCAGGTCCGCCTGACCCCGGCCCCCAACTTCATTGGTGTGTACACGTTCAGCTACACCATGGAGGACGCCGACGGCGGCAGCGACTCGGCCACGGTCACCGTGACGGTCACCTCCGTCAACGACAACCCGACCGCCTTCGCCGACAACCTGGGCTCCATTGCCGAGGACACGTTCATCACCGCTGACGTGGTGACCAACGACACCGACGTGGACCTGGCCAACAGCGCGCCGGACACCGACGTGCTCACCGTCATCGGCGTCAGCAACGCGGTGGGCGGCACCCCGACCATCCAGGGCGACAACCGGAGCATCACCTTCACCGCCGCGTCCAACTTCAACGGCATTGCGGGTTACGACTACACCATCCGCGACCTCGCCGGCGTCCAGTCGACGGCGCACGTCACCATCGTGGTGACCGGGGTCCAGGACCCGGTGGTCGCCGTGAATGACGGCCCGGTCAACACACCGGAGGAGAACGCCATCACCATCCCGGTGCTGGACAATGACCAGGATCCGGACCTCGGCTTCGGCAATGAGCTGGGCGAGAACCTGCGCGTGACCGCCGTGACCCAGCCGCCGCCGGCCGCCGGCTCGGTGACCATCACCGCGGATGAGAAGCAGGTGGTGTTCACGCCGGCCACCAACTTCTCCGGCACCGGCGTCACGTTCACCTACACGGTGACGGACATCGCCAACAACAGCTCCACCGCCACGGTCACCGTCAACGTCACCAACAACAACGACGGCCCCACCGCGGTGGACGACGCGACCACCGTCGCCGAGGACTCGCTGGTGTTCAGCCTGAACCTGATCACCAACGACACCGATCCGGACCTGGTCTACGGCGACGACCTGGTCATCTCCGCGCTGGATCTCACGGGCCTGAGCGGCGCCACCGTGACTCAGAGCGGCGCGGAGACCGTGGACATCACCGTGAATGCGAACTTCGTGGGTGAAGTCACGTTCGGCTACACGGTGGAGGACATCATCGGCCTCACCGACACCGGCGTGGTCACCGTGACCGTCACGCAGGTTCCCGACGATCCCGTGGCCGTGGCGGACGGCGCGGGCGGCACCATCCACGTGAACGAGGACGAGCTCGTCGTGGTGGATGCGCTGCTCAACGACACCGACGCGGACTTCGCGCAGGGCGACGTGCTCAGCATCCTCGGGTTCTGGGGCGTCAGCAACGCCACGGTCACCACCGTGGCCAGCGGCACGCCGGGTTGCGCGTCGCTGAACGGCTGCCTCCAGGTGGACTCCGACGCGAACTTCGCCGGTACCATCACGTTCAACTACGACATCATCGACACCATCGACGGCATCGGCACGGCCGGTTCCACGGTGACCGTGGTTGTTGACGAGGTGAACGACACCCCGGTGGCACAGGATGACGCCACCAGCACCAACGAGGACACGCCGGTCACCTTCAACGTCACCGCCAATGACAGCGATGTCGACGTGCTCTACGGTGACTCCATCCGCGTGGTGGCGGTGTCCGCTTCCAACGGTTCGGCCACCTTCACCGACTCCGACATCACCTTCACGCCGACGCTGAACTTCAACGGTCCCACCACGGTGGGCTACACCATCGAGGATGAGCGCGGCGCGCAGGCCACTGCCACGTTGAACATCTTCGTGGTGCCGGTGAACGACGCGCCCGTGGCGAACAATGACACCTTCAACATGACCGAGGATGTGCAGGGCAACGGCCCGGCCGCCCTGGCGGAGGTGGTCATTGACCCGCGCGGCAACGACAGCGACGTGGACAACGCGGTTTCCGGCGCGGCCATCGTGCTGGATACCGAGCCCAACCCCGCGCACGGCATTGTCACCACCACCCCCGGCGGTCTGCTGTTCTGGCCGGCGCCCAACTTCCAGGGCAGCACCAGCTTCACCTACCACGTGAACGACGGTGCCCTGGATTCCAGTGTCGCCACCATCACGGTGGTGGTGGCCAACACGCCGGATGCTCCGGTGGCGGTGGATGACCGGTTCACCACGCCCATGAACACCAGCAGGACCATCACGTTCGCCGAGATGCTGGCCAACGACAGCGACCCGGACGGCACCAGCCCGACGATCTTCAACTTCGGCGCGCGGGTGAACTGCACCATCAACATCTCCGCGGGCCAGATCATCGTGAACCCCACCACCAACTTCGTGGGCTACGCCACGGTGGAGTACACGATCACCGACGGCACGTATTATGACCAGGGCCTCATCCGCGTGGCGGTGGGCAGCCCGTTCCCCGGCGACGGCACGGTGGACGCGGGTGAGCCGTGCGACGACGACAACTACCTCGCCAATGACGGCTGCACCTGCGTGCTGGGTGGTTCCTGCACGCTGGATGCGGCACCGGCGGAGACCTGCGCGGACATCCGTGCCGCCAACGCCTCCGCGGCCGACGGCACCTACCGCCTGCACCCGCAGCACGACCCCGACATCAGCTACCTGGCCTACTGCCACAACATGGCCAGCACGCCCGTCGAGTTCGTGACGCTGTCGCAGGTGGGTTGGGAGAACGTGTCGGAGACCAAGGCCGACCCGACCTTCTACCCCGGCGTCACCGTCCTGAGCCGCTTCTCCAAGGTGCGCATCAACCCCGCCACCCTGCTCGTGGACCTGTACGATTACACGTACTCCACGACCGTGGGCCAGATCGGCGGCATCACGCAGAACGGCTACTCCTCGGCGGGTGCGTGCAACTGGGCGCCTGAGTACCAAGGTCGCGCCAACGTGACCCTCACGGGCACCAACCTGCAGATCAACGAGACGTTCCACCCGATTGGCTGGGGTCCGTACGGCAGCACCACGCCGGCGTCCGGTCCCTTCGGGCAGACGGTGGACCTGCTGGGCACTGGCAACTGCGGTGGCGTGGTGCCGTACTCGTACAACCCCTCCGACCCCACCAACTTCTACTCGCGTGCCCTGCAGCTCGGCTTCGTGTGTGGCAACGGCGTCATGGACCTGGGTGAGGCCTGCGACGACGGCAACTTCCTCAACGACGACGGATGCAGCTCGCTGTGCCAGATTGACGCGGGCAACATCTTCGAGTCCGAGGACAACGACGACAGCACCGTCGCGGACGCGCTGGGCATTGGCGCCCTCTCCGCCACGGCCTCCGTGGTGGTGGCCAACGCCACGGCGGAGTTGGGCGGCGTGGACTGGTTCGAGTTCACGGCGGACAAGCCGTTCAACCTGGACGTGCAGTCCTTTGACCGCTCGCCGTTCCTGGACTCCTGCGACCCGCAGCTGTCCCCGCCGCCGGGCTCGGATGCGACGTGGCCGCCGTTCCAGTACGGGACGGACACCATCGTCCACCTCTACGACTCCTTCGGCGAGCTGATCTCCAGCGACGACGACGGCATCGACTACTGCTCGCACCTCGACCCGGCGAACCCGGACATGGGTGCGTTCCTCACCAACCTGCCCGCCGGTACCTACTGGCTGCTGGTCGAGGAGTATCCGTTCGATGAGGAGGCCCTGGAGTTCGACTACCGCCTGCGTGTGTCGGTCACCTGCTACGACAGCGATGGCGACACCATCTGCGAGCCGGTGGATGCCTGCCCGAACGACCCGAACAACGACCAGGACGGCGACGGCGTCTGCGGCGACGTGGACAACTGCGCGGTGGACTTCAACCCGGGCCAGGACGACAACGAGGACGACGGCCTCGGCGACGTCTGCGACCCCGACGACGACAACGACAGCGTGGTTGACGGTGCGGATAACTGCCCGGTCGACGCCAATCCGTTCCAGGAGAACAACGAGGGCGACGCCCAGGGAGACGTGTGCGACGCCGACGACGACAACGACGGCGTGGCGGACGGCGCGGACAACTGCCAGTTCGTGAGCAACGGGGCGCAGACCAACACCGACGGCGACGCCGAGGGTGATGCCTGCGACTCCGACGACGACAACGACGGGCTGTCCGACGGCTCCGACAACTGCCCGGTCATCGCCAACCCCGGCCAGGAGAACAACGACGGCGACAGCGCGGGCGACGTGTGTGACAGCGACGACGACAACGACGGTGTTGCCGACGGCACCGACAACTGCCAGTTCGTCAGCAACAGCGACCAGACCAACACCGACGGTGACGGCTTCGGCGACGCCTGCGACTCCGACGACGACAACGACGGGCTGAACGACGGCGGCGACAACTGCCCGCTCAACGCCAACCCCGGCCAGGCCAACAACGACGGCGACGCGCAGGGCGACCCGTGTGACCCCGACGACGACAACGACGGCGTCATGGACGGTGCCGACAACTGCCAGTTCGTCTCCAACGCTTCGCAGACCAACACCGACGGCGATGCCTACGGTGATGCCTGCGAGTGTGGCGACGGTCTGACCGAGTACTACGAGCAGTGCGACGACGGTGACCGCGACAGCGGCGACGGCTGCAGCTCGACCTGCACCATCGAGTGCGTGGCGGGCGCGTTCGGGGCCGCCGAGGCGGTGGTGGGTGACGCCGGCAACCCTGATCACTGCTACCTGCTGATGCCGGCGGCCAGTGCCACCGACGACTGGAACGTGGCGCAGGCGGACTGCGTCGCGAAGGGCAACGCGATCGGCGCTCGCGGCCACTTGGTGACGTTCACCGGCTTCAACGAGTGGTCCAACGCCACGGCCGGGTTGAGCAACGCGGTCACGTGGATTGGTCTGCGGAACACGCTGCCCGACAACTACCAGTGGGTGGTCAGCACCGACGTGTACAGCTTCGCGGCATGGGCGGCCGGTGAAGGCCCGGGCAACTCCGGAGCGATTCCGGACTGCATCGCGGCCAATGCCTCGGACGCGTGGTTCGACCAGGCCTGCACGGGTGGCGCGGCTCTGCAGTACATCTGCGAGATCGAGCCGCACGACTGCGGTGACGGCGTCCAGACCGGCGACGAGCAGTGCGACGACGGCAACTCCGACAACACTGACGGCTGCACCAGCCAGTGCGTCAACGGCCAGGTGTGCGACAGCGGCAACTACCCGGAGGGCGCCGCCTTCTCCGTCGATCCCAACACGGGCCGCTGCTACGCCAGGGTGGACACCGCGGCCAACTGGAACGACGCCGAGAGTGGGTGCACGTTCAGGGGTGGGCACTTGACGGTTCCCACCCTGGCGGCGGAGAACGACCTCGTGCAGAGCCTCGCTGGCGGTGCGCGCGCTTGGATTGGCCTCAATGACGTGGCGACCGAAGGCACATGGGTCTCCACCACGGGTGAGGCCGTCACGTTCACCGATTGGTACCCGGGCCAGCCGGACAACTTCGGTGGCGCGGAACACTGCGCGGAGATCCTCCTCACCGCGTTTGATCCGCAGGCGCGGTGGAGCGACCGTCCGTGCTCCGAGACCATCGCCTACATCTGCGAGTACCCGGTCTTCGACTGACCCAACCCTCCCGGGGACCAACGTGCCATCCGTGTCCTTCGCGCACGGTGGTCCCCGGGAACATGCGGTCGGGTCCGCGCGCAGCCCCCGATTGGTGCGCCTCGCCCCGACCCGCCTGGGTTTCGCGCCGCGGTTGTCCTCCTCGGCGCCCCGGCCAACACCTCGCCTGACAACCCGGTTCAGCCCAGCCGCGTGCGTGGATGTCGCTCCCCGTGGGGCCTCGGTCCTCTGACTGGCTTGCCGCGCAGGTCCCGCCATGGGCTAGGGTCCGGCTCGCATGCTCCCGGTCCTCGCCCTGATCCTGGCGGTGCACGCCCAGGCGGAAGCCGAGGGCGCCGGGGGTCCCTCGCGCGCCGCGACGGAGGCGGCACCGTCGTCCGCCACCACCCCGTCGGAGGAAAGGCCCGCACCCACACTCGCGGTGCTGCCGGTGCGCATGATCACCGCAGGGGCCGCGGGCGCCGAGGGCAGCATCATGCTCACCAGCGCGTTGACCGCGCGCATGCAGGAGGCCAGCGGCTACCGCGTGCTCAGCACCGACGAGGTCCAGGAGATGCTGAGCCACGAGGCGGTGCGGCAGGCGGCCGGCTGCGCGGAGGACAGCTGCCTCACCGAGCTGCTGGGCGCCATACACTCCGAGCTGGTGGTCCTCAGCGAGGTGCGACCGGTGGGCGGGGTGCTGCTGTTCACCTCGTCGCTCATCCGCCAGTCGGACGCGTCGGTGGTGGAGCGCGCGAGCACCCAGGGCCGGACGCTGCAGTCCCTGGTGGCCCAGACCGAGGAGATGGCGCTGGCGCTGGCCGGCAAGCCCGAGTCGGCGGTGTTGGAAGGACCCGTCGCCATGCAGCGCCTGGGGTTCACCACCCCGGAGGACCTGGCCGCCTTCCGCACCTTCCGCGAGGAGCACCCCCAGGCCACCACCACCGAGGCGCTGACCGAGTTCATCGTCCAGCACAACGTCGAGAGCCGCGCGCTGGTGGCGGGTGAGGCGGTGGCCTTTGGTCTCAGTGCCGTTGGCGCGCTGGCCCTGGTCATGGTGTTCCTCCCCGTCTACGGCGCGGTGGTCTCGTCGACGGTGAACCCGCCGCTGCTCATGGCCGTCGCGGTTCCGCTCGCCATCACCGGTCCCCTGGTGGTGCTCTCCGCGATGGTGGGCGTGGCGCTGGCGGTGGTGGACGCGCTCAACCTCGGTCGCGTGGCGGTGCGTCGCTCTGGCTGCTGTCGACGTGACGCGGACATCCACGATGCCAACGGAACCGACGGCTTCCACAAGGCGCTGGCGCTGTTCATCGCGCTTTCCGGCCCATTCACCGCGGCCATGCTGTTCCAGGGCCTGGGCATCTACGGCGCCATGGTCGCCGTGGTGATGTTGACCGGCCTTGGCATCTCCTACGACGAGATCGAGTCCACCACCGACGCGTACCAGGCCACCTTCGAGGGCAACCTGGCGCTGGCGGTGGGCGCCCCGCCCTACTACCTGGGGTTCCTGGCCGCGCTGACGCCGCTGCTGGTGGCCACGCCGGTGGGACTGTTGCTGCTCCTGTGGCCATCACCATCGCCGGTGGAGGACGACCCCGCGCCCGCCGCCACGACGAAGACCGGGAGCGCCCCATGATGGTCACGTGGCTCCTGGCTTCCCTGGTGGCCCTCGCCGAGCCGGTGGTGGCGTCGTCGGCATCGTCGTCGGAAAAGGCGCTGGTGGTGCCCTTCCGCATCCCCAGGAATGCAAGCGCTGAGCTGCAGCAGGCCGCGCCCGGGCTGGAACGCGCGTTGGCCGAGGCGCTCTCCCGTCACGCGCCCTTCAAGGTGGTGACCCGCGCGGAGATCGCGGCATTGCTGGGCAAGGAGGCGCAGCAACAGCTCAGTGGCTGCGCCGACCCTTCGTGCCTGGGCGAGGTGGCGGATGCATTGGACGTGGCGCTGCTGGTGGTGACGACGTTGGACGGCGAGGATGGACTGTGGAACCTGCAGACCACCCTGCTGGAGCGGAAGAGCGCGCGCGCGGTGCGTCGTTCCGGGATGCGCGCCCGCGGCCTTGACGGCCTGCTCACCGGCGTGGACGTGGTGGCGCGGGAGCTGGCCAGCAACGCCGCCATCTCCGTCGACGATCCCCAGCTCCAGGAACGCCTGGGCACCGACGCGGAAGGCCTGGAGGCCCTGCGCGAGGAGCTGCAGAGACAGCCCGAAACGGAGCTCAGCCGCGTGTGGACCGACGTGGTGATCCGCCGCAACGGAGAGAGCAATGCTCTGACCCTGCTCGAGGCAGGCTCGTTGTTGGCGGCGGGCGGGTGCCTGGCGGCCAGCGGGCCTTGCATCGGCTACTGGTGGGGCCAGTACGAGATCTCCGCGTACACCCATGGCTTTGGCGAGCTGTCCAAGGGGCCGGGAATCTCGCCGATCTTCGTGGCGTTGCCATTTGTCTTCGCGGCGCTGCCGCTGGCCGTTGCCGGGGCGCTGACCACGTTCTCTGTCGTGGTGGGCGTGGTGGATGCGTTGGACCTGGGACGCGTGCGGGTGGCGGCGGAGGGCTGTTGTCGGGATGAGGAGCGCATCCGCGAGGCGCAGTCGCCCAACGTGGTGCGACGCCTGGCCCCGCTGCTGGCTGCGCTGGGCGGTGGCTGCGCCATGCTGACGCCGGTCCTCTACGCGGTTCCTGCCAGCGTGCTGACCGCGAGCGTGTGGTGGTTCTTCAGCTTCGAGCCCGACAGTTACGGTCCTTTCGTCCCGCTGTCCCGGCACGAATACAACGTCTCCCGCAGCCTGATGTCCATGGGCGGCACCGCCATGCTCCTGGTGTTGACCCTGCCCATGGGTGTCAGTGCCCTGGTGGCCGCGCTGTTGCTGATGGCCAACTGGCAGACCGCCCTCACCGACGAGAACCCGCCCCCTGCTACCGCGTCGTCCGCGGCTGCTTTGCCTGCCCGCTGACACCGAAATGTCACGAAGCTCCACCGGGCGGTGGAAGCCTGCGCGGTTCCTCCGCCCCAACGGTGTGTGCTAGTCGACGTCGCCATTCACTGACATGGGGGCAACATGCTCAGGTTCGAGAACCACGTGGGTCGCTTGCTGGAGCTGCGGGCGGATTCGCCGCTGACGGTGGAGCAGATGCACCAGGGGGTGAAGGACATCACCGCCATCCTCTCCATGCACACCCGGCCCATGGTGTGCTGCGCGGACTTCCGCAAGCTGGGCATCATGAGCAAGGAGGTCACCGAGATCATCGTGGCGACGATGCGCTCGGACAATCCCAAGATCGAGCGGAGCGCGTACTTGATTCCCTCCGCCAGCGCGACCGCGGGTCTGCAGTGGGAGCGGCTGGTGCGGGAGGGCCTGAATCCCGTGCGTCGGCTGTACCGCGACGACGACTACGCGGGGCTGCTGGCCTACCTGGATGAGGCGCTGGACGCCGCGGAGCGCACGCGGATGCGCTCGTTCTACGACGAGAACATGCGCGTCAGCGCCTGAGCCCGGACACCCATGGAAGTGACCACCTGGGCGGAGGTGGACGTGTCCCGGCCGCCGGGCGAGGTGTTCGACCTGGCCACGGCGAACGAGACCCTGCCCCGCGTGTTCCACGGTCGCGGACCCATTCCCGGCATCCGCGCGGCGCGCGTGCAGGACGGTGGCGCGCTGCGCGAAGGCTGTGTGCGCCAGGTGACCAACAGTGACGGTTCCGTGGTGGAAGAGCGGATCGTGGCGCTGCGTCGACCGGTGACGCAGCAGTACGAGCTGCTCAGCGGGTTCAAGCCGCCGTTCAGTTGGATGGTGCGGTCCGGGGGTGGTCGGTGGACGTTCACGGAGACGCCGGGCGGGACGCACATCCGCTGGGAGTTCCACTTCGTGCTCACCTCACCGGTGTTCTGGCCGGTGGCACGCGCCGTCCTGAGCGGGCCCTTCCGCGGCGCCATGCAGGACTGCCTGCACCGCATCCGTGACCTGGCGACGTCGGGCGGATCCGCTTAGGCCGGATTCGCCGGGGCGAAGCGCCGGGAATCCCTCCACAACAGCACCAACAGCAGCAGCCCAACCACGGTGGCGAGATATCCCGCAACCGCGCGCGGCGGCGGACCCAGCTCCAGCTCCACCCGTGCACGTCCCGGCGGAACCTCCACCCGCGTGAACAACTCCGGGGAGCCGGGCAGGAAGGCGCCGCGGGTGATGGTCACGGCCCACCCGTCGACGGGACGCAACCGCGGTGTCCAGCGCATGCGCAGCACGGCGGTGTAGCCCGCCTCCGGCCCCACCAGGATCACGCGCTCCCCGTCCATGCGCTCGATCCGCACGCCATCCGCCGCGCCCGTGAGGCGCTGGTCCGACAGCAGGCGTTCCGCCTCAAACAGGTGCGCGCCGTCAAAGGACTTCACCGGCGTGAGCCACGGCGCGGGTGGCAACGGAGAGCGTGCCACCCAGTGGGTGATGCCCCCGGCGCGGAGCTGGTCGGGTGTGTAGCGGTTCTTGCCCGGCACGTAGTTGATGAACGCCACCGCGGCGAGCTCGCTGGTGGACACCACGGGCACGCCCGAGAGCATCTGCACGTGGCCCGGGAGGTGCGCGGTGGGCTTCTGGTTGCTGATGACGTCCTCCACCGCAAGGAGCACGTCGACAGGACCGTTCTCCTTGAGCCAGCGCGCGGCGGACACCAGGCCCGCGGTCTCGGGAAGCTGGTCGACGGTGGGAACCACGCGCGTCCGGTCCAGCGTGGTGGCCAGGTCCTTCTCCGACGCCGCCACCAGCATCATCACCACACCGCCCGCCACCAGCGTTGCCAGTGCCTCCCGAGAGAGGTCGCGCCCGCGCACGCTGACCTGGGTCCGCCACACCCACCGCGCCAATACGACAACGACGACACCAGCGCAGAACACCATGGCCCCGCGCGCGTAGGAGAGGAAGCGGGGGTACATCAGCGTCTCGAAGATGGGGCGCAGCGCGTCCGGGGAGAGCGTCACCATGACGTCGCGCACGGCGAGCACGGTGCCCACGAGCAACGACGCCACCGCGAAGCGACCCGCCATCTTCCCCCGCAACGCCAGCCACACCGCGCTGCCAACGCACAACGCCAGCTCCAGCGGGGTGAGCCGTCCGAAGGGATCCAGCGCACGCAGGTGTTGCAGCAACGTGGCCGCGCTGATTTCGCCGGGCTCCGACATGTTGATGAAGAGCTCTCGCTGCGCCAGCCAGGGCACCATGAACCATCCCGTGGCCAACGTCGCGCCGACGAGAACGAGCACCCACCGCAGCGCGCGCTCCCTGGTTGTTCCGGCCGCGCCGCCCGCAAGCCACAACGCCGCCACGCCATAACCCAGGAACACCCAGCCGCCCACGTGCAGCTGACACGCGATCAACGACGTCACCACGAGGAGCACGAAGGCCCGGCGGGTTCCCTCCCGCAGCCAGCGCTGGGAAGCCATCAGCACCAGCATGCTCGTCGCCATGCTCATGCGGAACGGCCACAGCCCCACCACCAACAGCGGAATGGTGCCGATCTGGTGGAACCACCCCGGGTCCCACAAGACGAGCACCGCGGCGAGCAGGGCGGTCCAGGCGCCCACTTCCTGTCGGAACCACAGCCAGAAGGCCAGTGGCCAGAGCAGCGTGGCCAGCAGCATCTCCAGCGCAGTGGCCGTCTCGACGGAGATCAACCCGAAGGAGAGCACATGCAGCAGCGCGGCGGGGAGGTAGACGAAGAGCGCGTAATCGTCGCCCTCCGGCCAGCCAAAGAGGAGGTTGGGGTTGTAGCCGCGCAACGCGGGCAACAGGCGCGTGGCCAGGTTGTGCGCGTGCCAGGTGTGCATGGGCGCATCCCACGCCGCCAGCGTCTTGCCACTGGTCACCAGCGGAGGACACAGGTACCAGGTGGCAACCAGCAGCAGCAGCAAGGCGCCCCACGACGACAACACGGGTGGCGTCCAGCAGCGCAGGCGCGCCTTGAGGCGGAAGACGCGGGAGAGGCCCAGCAGCGCGAGCCACGCCGCGCCGCCGAGCAGGAGCGCACGTGCGGGTTGCGGCCGGCCGAGGCCCAGCAGTGCCAGCGGCGCCGCGACGGCGAGCGGGGGGATGCCTCGTCGGATGGCCGCCCTCTTGGCACGTTGCCCCACCACGTCACCCCAAGGCCCCCACGACGGGCGCCGGCACGGTTGCTAGCAACGGGCGGGAGCGCGACGCAAATGCAGGCCTTGAACAGGGGAGGGGCCTGGTGAAGCATGCGCGCCATGGCAAAGACCTGCCCCATCTCCAAGACGAACTTCATCGAAAAGGCCGAGTCGGTGAAGGTGATGCTCAATGGCAACGAGATGCTCGCCGAGAAGCGTGAGTTCAGCACGGGCTCGTTCGGCTGGTACCTCAACGGCAAGACCACCATCACCGTCGACGGGAAACCGCTGAACGTGCAGGTGGGCCTGAACCTCACGGTGGTGGGCAGCAAGGAAGCGGAACGCTGAGGCGCCCTGAGGTGTCGGTCATTCCCGACGGAACGCCGCCGCGTGTCCGTAGGCGATGGCCATGCCCAGCAACTGCTCATCCATGCCCTGGGCGCGGAGCGCGTTGCGGTGCTCGGTGGGCGAATCCACGTCGGAGAGCAGTGTGTTGTCCGTGCACACGCACGCGCGCAGGCCGCGCCTCAGCCAGGTGGCCAGCGGGTGGTCCTCCACGCCCGGGATGACGCCGGTGTGCACGTTGGACGTGGGGCACGCCTCCAACGTGACGCCCCGCTTCAGCACCAGCTCCACGACGGCGGGATCCTGCAGCACGGTGGTGCCGTGACCAATGCGCTGCGCGTGCAGCAGCTCCACCGCCATGCGGATTTCCGCGGGAGGCCGCCCCTCACCGGCGTGCACGGTCCGTCCCACCCCGATGCGACGCGCACGCTCGAACGCCGCCGCGTAGTCCACCATGCCGTACTGCTGACCGGGAGCGGGGCCACCGGCGAGGTCAATGCCCACCACGCCGCGACGTGACTCCGCCACCGCCACCAGGTGCTCCAGCACCGCGGGCGGCTCACCGTAGAGGCCGCACAGGATGAGACCCGCGCGCCCGGCCACGCCCTCCAGCGCCGCGTCGACGACGCTCTCCAGCGACGCACCGTGATGCAGCTGCGGCGCGAAGCGGATCTCCAACGTGGTCACGCCCTCCGCCTGCGCGTCGCCACAGATCTCGTCGGCCACGCGTTGCACCGCGTCCGGTTGCTGCAGCACGGCCAGCGTGTGACGGAAGCGCTCCAGCGCAGCGTCCAGGCCCATGCCCCGGAAGAAGCGGATGTCGTCGGGGATGGTCACGCCCAGCTGGTTGGCCAGGTCCCGCAGCGTGGCCGCGCGCAAGGAACCGTCCAGGTGGCGGTGCAGGTCCGCAAGCGGGGCATGTGTCATGGAACCCTCCTTCACTGCCCGTGACGACGACGAGCCGGTTGCACCATACCACGAGCGCTCACGCGGCTTGCGAGACGTCATTGCCCGCAGTCAGGTGCTGGCGCACGTAATCACCCATGCGCTTGATGGCCTGCTTCCCCTGCGGCGCCACCTGCGCGAATGCATGCCACACGTGGAACATGTCCTCGGCGACTTCGAGCGTGACCGAGACACCGGCGGCGCGGGCCCGCTCCGCGACGCGACGGGAATCGTCGAGCAGGGTCTCAGCGCCGCCGACCTGGATGAGCAGCGGGGGCAGGCCGTGCCACTCGCCGTAGAGCGGTGAGATCAACGGGTGTCGCAGGTCATGGGTGCCTGCGTATTGCTGCGCGCACGGGACGATGAGGTCGGCGGGGATGTAGTCGGTGCGGGCGTTGGTCTGGAGCGTGGCGCCGGTGGCGGCCAGGTCCGTCCACGGCGAGATGCACATGGCAGCGCGGGGCAGGGACACGCCGCGGTCGCGCAGGGTCATGAGCAGCGCCAGCGTGAGGCCGCCACCGGCGGAGTCGCCCGCCACGAAGATGCCCTCGCGCGGGACGCCGGCGTCGAGGAGGAACTGGTAGGCAGCCACGGCGTCGTCGAGCGCTGCGGGGAAGGGATGGGCCGGTGCCAGGCGGTAGTCCACGGCCAGCACGCGACAACGCGACGCCCGCGCCAGGCGGACCATCAGCTCACGGTGCGTCTCGATGGAGCACGTCACGTAGCCGCCGCCGTGCAGGTAGAGGATGGTGCCCTGCGCGTCGACGTCCTCCGGGGTGAACCACACGCCGGGTATGCCGCGCACGTCGACACGCTCCCACCGGACGCCGGCGTACTCGGCGGGAGGACGCTCCAGCGACACCACCTGGGCGCGCAGGCCGTTGAGGCCCACCCGTCGGACCCAGACGGTGAGGGCGCGCAGCGTCTCCACCGCCACCTCCGTCCCGAAGCTCCACGACGAGCGCAACGGTCCGCGGAAAACTCGCGCCACCGCCACCCGAACCATCACCCACAACAAGGTCAACGCGAACCGCACCATCCGCTTGCTCCGCACCTCGGGCCCGCCCGGCAGCGTGGCACGGACGGGTGGGCCTTTGAAGGGCGTCAACGCGCGTGCACGGTGTGACCACGCGTTCACGGCGAGAATCTGTGAACTGTCGTCGATCCGGGCGTGAACACTGCGCGGGGAACGCGCCACAGAAGCGGCGTCTGAGGGTTGGGCGTGACCGCCCGCACGTCGCGGGGTCGTCCGGTCCCCAGGGGAACCACAACATGAGCGCAAAGCTTCTGGCCCGCCCCGCGCGGGCGCTGGTGGTGGTGTGTCTTCTGCCGCTGGGGTGCGGCGTCAATGACAACGGCAACAGCACGCAAGAGCAGGTCGCCGTGCAGCAGCACGAGGAGCCGACGACGACACGCGAGACGTCGCGCTGGCAGCGCGCTCCCGACCGCGCCAACCGTCCGCAGCGCGTGCTGGTGCGCTCCGGTGCCACCACGCGCGCGCCGGTGCGTGGAGAGCTGTCCGACCGCTTCCCCGACATGGGGCGTCCCCCCGAGGACGGCGTGGTGATGCTCGCCGACACCGCGCCGCAGGCGTCCACCAGCAACGAGGTGAACGAGACGCTGGAGGACGGCACGGTGGTGACCGGCACGCATGACCCGGACACCGGTGCGTTTGACCTCACCTACGCCTATCCCGACGGTTCCAGCGCGCACGTGGTGGGCAGCGAGACTGTCGACGAGAACGGCAACGCGCAGGCCAGCTACGCGGTGGATGTGACCTATCCCGACGGCGCCAGCGCGCACTGGGATGTGGTGGAATCCACCGTGGTGGCGGAGGACGGCACGGTGACCAACACGGTGACGGCGGATGGGGGCCTGACCTACGCGGGCCGCACGCAGGAGTTCCACTACGCGTCGACGGAGGTGGTGCATCCCGACGGCTCCATCACGTTGGACGAGGTGTACGACGACCTCGCCACGCCGGTCTCCCCCGACGGAACGCTGCACCTGGACATTGCGCCCGACGGAACGCTGAGCGGAACCATGACCGGCCCCGACGAGATGGGCGAGACGCACAGCTGCAGCTTCACTGGCACGGTGGAGGCGGGCCCCACCGGCAACATGGTGTGCGACGGCGAGGAGATCCCGGACTGCGCGCTGGATGACACCTGCAACGACGGGGGCTGCCCCGCGGGCACCGTGCGCGATGTCGACGGAAACTGCGTTCCCGCCGACGACCCGTGCGCCGACGGCGGATGCCAGAGCTGGGACGAGCTCCCGGTGGGACAGGGCACGGCGCGCGCGGCGCGCGGATGCGAGACCGACAACGACTGTGATGGCGGCTGGTGCCTGGCGGCGGGTGAAGGCGTGGATCCCACGGTGGCGCCGCGGGGATACTGCGCCACGTTCTGCTGGCAGGCGGGTGACTGCGGCGCGGGTGACTGGGAGTGCCTGCCCGCCTCCGACGACCCGAGCGCGCCGGGAATCTGCGGTCGCTTGTGCGCGATTGCCGACGAGTGTCCCTTCAGCGGCGCCTCGTGCAACCCGGTGGGCGAGGAGGACGGCCAGACCGTGGGCCTCTGCGTGGAGCCGTGAGCTTCTCCCGCGCGACGCAGGGATTGCGGGAGAGGGTCCCTGCGTCGTGCGGTGAATACTGGCCCCGGGCCACGCCGCCGTGTCAGCCTGCGCGCTCTCCAGAGGTGCTGCATGGCGTCGCGGTTGCGTGTGCTGGTGCTGGGTTGCTCGTCGGTGACCACGGGTGAGCTGACCATGGCCATGGAGCTTCTCAGCCGGTGTCGTCGTCCGCTGGAGGTACACGCGCTGGTGGGGACCAGCCTGGCCGGCCTGGCCAAGTGGTATGGCGCGCGGGTGCATGTGTATCCCACGCTGGGCATGGGACTGGCCTTCGCGAAGATCGAGAACACGGTCCGCACCTTGCGTCCCGACGTCATCCTCGTGGCGGACATGCTGCTGATGTACGGGCTTTCGCCGGAGTTCGCGGGGCGGCTCAGTGGCCTGGTGCCGGAGGCGCTCAGCATCTCGCGCGTGGTGGCGTTGGACCTCTATGACTTTCCGCGCACCGCCCTCGACGTCGACATCTTCGGCCGGCCCATGCTGACGCAGATGCCGTACATCCCGGCGGAGCTGGGGCGGGTGCAGCCGTGTCCGTCGTTGCCGCCGCAGCGCTCGGTCCCGGGAGTGGGTCGCTACGCCATGATGGATGACGCGGGGCCCATGCCGCAGTACGCGCGGAAACAGCTGCGCGCGGAGCTGCAGATTGGCGACGGGGAAGCCATGGTGGTCATCACCACCAGCACCTGGCAGCACCGCCTGGCGCAGCACCCGGAAGCCGGCGCGGTGGCCACGCATTTCCCCGCGCTGATGTACGAGTTGCTGGCGCAGGCCGCGCGTGCGTCGCGTCTCGTGCACGTGGTCCACGTGGGAGCCATGCCGCTGCCGCCGCCCGACGGGACGGGGCTGCGCTATCAACACCACGCTTCCATGCCGCCCGACAATTTCCGACGGGTGCTCGGCGCGGCGGACCTGTACCTCACGCCCAATTGCCCCGCGTCCACGACGGTGCGCGCGATGTCGCTGCGTGTGCCGGTGGCGACGTTGTATGCGAGCGGGGCACCGCCGGAGCGCGGAACCGGGACGCCGGCGGGAGGTGCGCTGGAGCGGTATCTCGACGACACGCGCGGTGGCTTCCCGTTCTACCTGTGGCCGGTGGGCATGCACGGCATGCTGGAGCAGGTGCTGCTGGACAACCCGTTCGTGGATGCGCAGCGCATCCTGGATATCCATCTGCCCAACCGCGCTGTCGAGGAGATTGCCACGCTGCTGCGTGGAGGCGCGGAGGTGGACGCCCTGCGCGGTGCGGAGGAGGAGCTGTTTGGTCAGCTCATGTCCCACGTGGACTCGCCGGATGACGCGCTGGCGTCGGCGTTGTGGGAACGCGAATAGCGGTTGGTCCGAGCGAAAGCGGTACTTCATACCGCAGTCCGAAAGGTGCGAGCTCGCGATGCCTGTTGCGCCGCATGCTCGCACCGAAGGCACGGCCGGCCTCAGCAACGAAGACCGCGCGTGGCCGGCTTTCGGACTGCGGTATGAAGTACCGCTTTGGCTCAGCGTTCCCAGTTCACGGGATGTCGAACGTGCAACGCCTCCACGTCGGAAGCAAAGTTCAGCAACGACGCATCCCCGTCGCGCGAACCCACGAGCTGCACGGAGAGCGGCAACCCCTCACGCGAGAAACCTACGGGCAACACCAGCGCGGGATGACCGGTGAGGCTCGCCAGTGACGTCGTGGCGGCAGCGGAGAGCCAGTAGTCACAACGTTCACCACCAACCTCCACCGGCGTTCCCATGGGACGGTGCGTGAACGCAGTTGTCAGCGTGGCGGGCATCAGGATGGCGTCACGCTGCGCGAGCATCCCGTCGAGCGCAGCGGCGACCTGGCGTTGCGTCTCCCTCGCGCGCTGGGCGGACTGCAGCATCTGCGTGCGCAACTGCGGTGCCACCGTCCCCATCCACGCACGCCCCAGCGCGTTCCATGGACCCATGATGTCGTCGTGGATGAGCGTCTGCCACGCGGCCCAGGCTCGGCCCCACAGCTCTTCCGGCAACGTCACTTCGTCCACGACGTGACCCGCGCGTATCAGCGTCGACACCGCGTCACCCAAGGCTCGCGCCACGTCGTCATCCACCGGCAGACCCGGGACCCGTCGCAGCAGCGCGAAGACCCGTGGCGCCTTTCCCCGACGACGCGGATGGGTTCCCGTGAGGACGTGATACGCGAGCCGCACATCCGCCACGCTGCGCCCCAGCGGTCCCAAGCAGATGATCGAGAGGTCCCGCTCCTGCGCGCCCGGCACGGGATGCAGGTGCCCCCGGGAAGGAACCACGCCCGCGGTTGGCTTCAACCCGACGACACCGCAGAACGCCGCCGGAATGCGGATGGAACCACCATGGTCGCTGCCCAGCTCCAGCGCTGTGAGATGCGACGCCAGCGCGGCCGCGCCCCCGCCGCTGCTTCCGCCGCTGGTGCGGGTGGGATCCCAGGGATTGTTCGCCACCCCGAGCAGCGGGCTGCTGCACTGGATGTCCGCCGAGAACGCGGGCGTGTTCGTCTTCCCGACGAGGATCGCATCCGCGTCGAGCAGGCGCTGCACCGCTGGCGCATTCCGCGCGGGAACATGGGACGCCAACGCCTCCGCGCCCGCGGTGGTGCGCAATCCCGCCGTCTCGATGACGTCCTTCACCGTGAAGGGAACCCCACACAACGGGCCCACCCGCGCGCCGCGACGGATCCTCCGGTCCAGTGCCTCCGCCCGTCGTCGCGCACCCTCCTCGTCCACGAGGACGAGCGCGTTCAGCCGCCGGTTCTCCCGCGAGATGCGCGCCAGGTACTGCTCGACCACCTCCACGGCGCGAACCTTCCGCGCGGCAACCCGGCGCGCCAGCACCGTGGCATCCAGCGTGTGCAGCCCCTCACGGACCACCGTCGCCACGACGGGCCTCCAGCAGCCACGCTCCGCGCGCCACCTCTCGCGGCAGCCGCGTGGTGAGACCGGCAGCCTGGGCTTGTCGCGCGTACCACGACGGTGGCTTCCAGTGCGTGAGCTGCGCGGGATGACGCCACCCCACGGACATCGACTGCAGGCCGAGCAGGCTCGTCGTGGGAATCATGATCAGCGCCACGCCGTGTGGCCGCAGCACGCGGTGCATCTCACGCAGACCGGCCTCCACGTCGGGCCACCAGTGGATGGAGAAGCACGACACACACGCATCCACCGACGCATCCCGCAGCGGAACGTGCTCCGCCGTGGCGCGCATCACCCCGCACCCCTCGGGCAGTCGCTCCCGCGCGCGCCGCAGCATGTCCGTCGACGGGTCCAGTCCCAGCACGGCGGGCACCAACGCGCGCAGCGCCGCCAGCGACTGACCCGTGCCCACGCCGACATCCAGGATGCGGTCCAACGGTTTCAACGAGGGACGCAACCATTGCAGGCGCCGCACGATCTGCTCCTGCAGCGGCAGGTACACGCGGTCCTGGAGCTGCGCGTCGTCATAGGTCTGGCTCCACTGGCGAAAGAACGCCTGGACATCCTGATCGTGCGCACCCATGGGATGGGGATAACACGCCCGCCGTCGGACGGTCGCGCGCGCGGGCATGCGGTGCTAACCCGTGAGGCATGAACGACCCGCGTCTGGAAGGCCTGGCGGTCAGCCTGGAGCAGTTCGGCAACGGTCCCGGCGTCGTCGTCACGAGCCAGGGCGCCAAGGTGCGCGAGCTTCCGATCCGCCCCTTCAAGGAGCTGCTGCAGGAGCGGGGTGCCCTGGTGTTCCGTGGCTTCGACGCGAGCAAGAGCGACTTCGTGGGGTTCGCGCGGCTGTTCATGAAACAGGTCAAGACCACGCCCGAGGTGCGGCGTCGACGGGACAAGCTGCACCCCGGCCTGCAGACGGCGCTGCTGGGGAACGAGGGTCTCAACTTCCACGCCGATTTCGCCCAGGTGCCGCAGCGCACGCACATCATCAGCTTCTATTGCGCCGTGCCCGCGCAATGGGGCGGTGAGACGCTGGTCACCGACGGAGAAGAGCTGCTGCGCGCGCTCAGTCCCAGCACGCGGGAGGCGCTCCGCACGCGTCGCATTCGCCACAGCACCACGCTGGACCGCGCGAACTGGTCGGCCTTCAGCGGGACGCAGGACGCCACAGAGATTGTGCGCCAGGCGCGCGAGGTGCCCGGCCTGGAATGCGTGCACAATCCCGACGACACGCTGACCACCCACTGGGTCACCAGCGCGGTCACGCCCTCGGTGTTGCGCAGTGAGCCGTGCCTGTGCACCAACATCTTCCCCGGCGTCTACAACGGCCTGGTGACGACGTGGGAAGACGGCTCCCCCATCCCGCGCGAGATCACGGACGAGATCCAGCAGAAGGCCGCGGAGCTCAGCGCGCGCATCGTGTGGAACCGGGCGGGGGACTTCGCCATCGTCGACAACACGCGGTACGTCCACGCGCGTACCCAGCAGGATGGCATCCGCGTGATCTTCACGATGCAGGGCTATGTGACCTGAAGCCCTCAACGCACCCAGGGTCGCGCCAGCACCGCGGCGTCGGAGAAGGACGGCGGAGGTCCCACGCGCTCGGCGAAGCGATGTGACAGATCCTCCCAGAGTACCCGGCTGCGCGACCCGGGTTCCCGCGCGGGCGTCATCAGCCACGTCCGAAGCGAGGCCACGTCCTCATCCGTGGCGCCCAGCCCGAGCGTCTCGGCCATCCAACGTCGCGCAATGGCGGTGTGCAGGCGTTCCTGCTCCGCCCGACGACGAACCGAGATGCTCCCGTCCCACACGCGGTAACGCACCAGCGGCTCGGGGAGCGCGGCGGCGCGGGTCCGTGGGAGCAGGCGCGTCCAGAGGTCGTAGTCCCCGGCCACGGGGGGATCCTCGCGGTAGCGCTCATGGGCCCCTCGCAACAGCTCCGCGCGCACCATCACCGAGGAGTGGATCAGGCAGCAGCCAAGCAACGACATGAAGCGGATGTCGACGTCAGACACGGGCACGCGCCAGGTGTCCAGCGTGGTTCCGTCGGCGCGGATGCGTGTGGCTCCACTTCCCAGCAGTCCCACCTCAGGGTGCGCTTCCAGGTACGCCACCTGCGCCGCCACCCGCTCCACTTCCGCCACGTCATCGGCATCCAGGCGCGCAATGAGGTCCCCTTGCGCCTCGTCGAGCGCGCGGTTGGCGGCGGCAAAGGGGCCCAGCGGCTTGTCCAACCGCAGGCAGCGCAGGCGCGGGTCGGTGATGCCACGGAGGATTTCCGCGGTCGCGTCCTCGGAGCCGTCGTCGACGACGAGCAGCTCGAGCTCGCGGTGGGTCTGCGCCAGGATGCTGCGACACGCCTCGGCCACGTACGCCGCGCCGTTGTGAACCGTCATCACCACCGAGACGTACGCCGCCATGTCGACCCCGGAGATGTCGGTAGAGCGAGACGGACGCGCTGCTGTCAAGCTTGTGCGCTGCGTTCCGCCCAAGCAGAGTGCGGCCCATGCGGTTGAGCCCCGGAATCGCGCGGCGGCCCATGCCACTTCCCCAGTTCGTGGAGGTGGAGATTGGCACGTACTGCAACCGACGTTGCGCATGGTGTCCGAATGGCTGGCACGACCGCGGCACGCGCGAGCAGTGGCTGGCCGAGGAGACCTGGCTCGCGCTGTTGCAGGATCTCGGGCGTCACGACTTCCGGGGCTGGTTCGCGTTCCACAACTACAACGAGCCCATGGCCGACCCGAACCTCATGACGCGGGTGGCGCAGGCCCGGGAACAACTGCCCCACGCGAAGCTCACCATCTACACGAACGGCGACTTCCTCACGGCGAACAACGCCAAGGAGCTGGCGGCAGCCGGCGTCAACGAGCTCCGCGTGACCCGTTATCCGTCGAACGCGGAGGCATTCACGCCGCCGGATCCCGACGTCAGTGAGCGCTTCCTGGCCCGCGTGGGTCTCAAACCCGTCGGAGCTTCCCGCAGCAAGACGCGCAAGCTGGAACGCGTGGCGCGGATTGGGCGCATGCGCATCTCGGTGCGGCAGCCGGTGGTGGAGCACTACACGGACCGCGCCGGCAGCGTGGGCCTGGTGCAGTTGCGGCCGCGAACCAAGCGGACCCGTCCGTGCTTGTTGCCGGTCCAGGCCGCGGCGATCGACGTGCATGGGCACCTCAAGCTCTGCTGCCACATCTACGACACCTCGCTGCCGGAAAATGCGCCGTACGTGCTCGGCCACGTCGGGAGCACGCCGTTCACGGAGCTGTGGAATGGTGTCCTCATGCAGGAGGCGCGCTCCCGGCTGTTGCGCGCGGACTTCTCCGGCCTGCCCGCCTGCGCCACCTGCACGCACCGCATGACGCCGGCCATGGAGAACCGCACCCGCACGTTGCAGCGCGTCATGGCCGCGGACGAATCCTGATTCCGACGACACTCCGGCCCGCGCGTTCCGCCGCACGACGTGCACCTTCCCCGGCCACCACGCGGAAGCGCGGTCCGTCGGGCACCACTTCCAGCGCCGGCACCGGGATGTCGGGCCGGTCTCGCAGCACCATCTCCAGCATGTGCACGTCGAGCGGGCAGAGGGTGTTGGTGGCGTCGCGTGCCGTGCCCGGAAGCAGGCGCTGCAACGGAATCACCGTCGCGGGAGGACGTGAGCGCGCCAGTGCCTGGACCCGGCGCGGGGAGGGACGGCGGGAGCCGCGTGCGTCGTGGAGCACCACCACCTGGCATTCCGGGATGGGCGGCTTGCCCTGTTGTTGACGACGAGGTCCCCCGTTGTACCAGCGGAACGCGTCGACGAGGGATGCGCGAGGAGCGACGATGATGCGTTGTCGCGGCGGGATGCGGGCGGGCAACGCGAACGGTGCACCCAGCCTGCGCAGCGCGGCGCCCAGTCGCAGCTCAGCCTCCTCGTGGTCCAGGCCTGTCCCGTCGACAAAGACCTTGAGGTCCAGGTCCGACGACGCTCCCGGTGCCGGCCCACCTTCCCGCACCACGTCGGACCGAGCCTTCCCCACCAATTGTCGTCCCGACGCCACCGCAACGCGCTCGCGCGTCATCACGCGGCTGCCGTGGATCACCACGCCCAACAGCGCAGCTCCCAGCACCTTGCGGCACGCCGCCACGATGCCGCGTGCGAGCTTTGGAGTGAGTCCCACCACGTACTCGTAGCGCGGCCCTTCAAGGCCGGGCAGGGCCACGTGACCCAGCGCCCGGGCGAGCTGACGCGCCCGCAGGTACGGGTATGCGCCCGGAGGAAGAGGCCATTCTCCGTCGTGGAGGGAACGCCACTCCTGGAGCGCGCGGCGGCCATTGCGCTGGTAGCAGGTGCGCGCCAGGGCATCCTTCTCCCAGGCGGGTCGGATCACCTCGTCCCAGGACCGCGGCTGCGCAACACGACGCGCGGCGGGCGGAATGATGCGCGAGAGCTGATCCACAAGCTCGCGGCACACCGCGGCGGACTCTTCGTTCACGTCGACAACCGGGTGGGTCAGCCACTGTCGCCACGGGTCCTCCTGGCCGTCGACCCACGCGGTGACGAACTGGCGCGTGCGTCCTTCGACGTCGAGGAGCGGGGCCGGACACCGTTGACCCCACGCGGCACTCTCGACGTAGCCTTCGGACCGTAGGGCTCGCGCAGCCTTCAGGGCACGCACCAGCGCGGACGCATTTTCCGTCGTGAGCCGCGCCAGGTGCTGGGGCTCCAGGCCTGCGAAGGCGTTGAACCCTTCCAGGTAGCCGCGGTGGTACTCGCCGTTGAACAACGCGGTGGCCTGCCGCGCGGCGTGCAGCTCCTTCCGCTCCGACCACAGGCCCGCACGACGGAAACACTGCGCGAACTGCACCACGAACACACGCCAGTGGTTCTGCGTGGCCACGACCTTGCGCGGAACGTCCAGATAGCGCCAGTCCGGCAGGTAGCTGCGGAAGAAGCGCACCGTCGAGAAATCGAGGAAGTGCCCGTCGACGCGCACGTTGCCCGGGGAGGTGCTGAAGCACAGGATGTTGAGCGCTTCGGAACGGCCCACGTTGTGGCCCAGGTTCCTCGCGAAGGTCCACAACAGCTCTTCCTGGTCCTTCCCACGCCGAGCGTCGAACGAGGACCCGTGCAGCGCGCGCCCGACGTGGTGCAGCAGCGCGGTGAACTGCTCTCCGTCGGTGGAGGCGCGGCGCAGGTGGCCCAGTCGCCAGTGGGTGGAAGCCACGCGGACCGCCATGGCCGCGGGCCAGCGACGGTGCGTGTTGTCGAGGGTGGACTTGCCGGTGCTGAAGATCGCCAGGACGCGCGGCACCTCGAAACCCAGGCGGGCCAGCTCCTCGGCAACGGCGGCTTCCCACAGCGTGCGCGGCAGGCTCACGAAACCGTCCTGGTGGTACCGCTTGCCCAGCCAGGCCAGTGGCGTGCGGCCCACGCCCTTGAGCATGACGTCGTGCGTGCCGTACGGCGCTCCGGGCACGCGGCCCACCCACACCCCGCGCCCATCTCCCTTGGCGCCCCGCGGTGAGTACTCCAGCGACTCCTGGTAGCGCGTTGCCGCGCCGACACGCGTGACCGGTCGACCGTGCGTGGCCAGGTTGAACGCGGCGCTCAGTTCCTGCTCGGTCCAGCGTCGACCCATCACGTCCATGAGGCGCTGGTTGCTCCACAGCAGCTGGCCGCCACGGGGCGCTCCGACGGGAACCTCGACGTGAAGCTCCGGGTTCACCGGCATGCGAGGGGGCAGCAGCGGCACCGCTCCAGCGGGCGAGTCTTTCCAGACCAGGTATGCGTCCAGCGCCTGGGCCAGCGAATCGACGTCGTGGACCCGGCGGAACATGGAGCCGCCCGGCCGCGGTCCCGCGTCGACGAGCACGGGCCGGTTCCGTTGCACCAGGATGTTCGCGGGCGTGAAGTCCACGGCCTCACCGGTGTCCTTCTCGACGTCGCGCGTGGCCAGCAGCAGCTCCCAGAGTTGTTGCAGGAGCGCGGGGGAGGGCGCCTGCTGCTGGAGCAACGGAATCAGCGGCGTGCCCGTCACGACGTCGCGGACCAGCAGACGCCCGTCGGGAATCCAGGCCAGGAGTCGTGGAGTCGCCGCGCCACGCTTGTTCAGGTGTTGGAGATTGCGCGCCTCCGAGCAGAGGGCTCGTCGGGACACCGGGTCGGGATGGGCCACCTTGATGGCCAGCTTGCCCTGCTGGAACACCCTTCCCGTGCGGCCCTCCCCCAACAGCGGCAACAGCTCCAGGCGGTGCGGAGGCAGGATGGCTTCCACGGCGCGCCGCGTCGTCGCGTCGGTTCCCGAACTCCAGCGAAGCGAGCGGACCGCAGACCGGGCCATGGAGGACCTCTCCAATTTCACCGCGTTGTCACCGGCCAGACCTTGCACTTCGTTTTCCCGCGCGGCATGCAGGGGCCCGTGCGCCCGTCGGGCGAACGCGTGGAGGGATCATGACGGCACCCTCGGTTCCTACCAGGGATCCCGCGGCACGCATGGTGCTGGCCATGCACCGCCTCCAGCGCGCGTTGTGGGATCAGCCCGTGGCCGTGTTCCAGCGCGTGGGCGGACCGGTGGAGCTGATCATTGCCACCGACGTCGCACGTGTCCCCTGGGCCCTGGTGGCGCGGGAAGGCCGCATCTGCGTGGTGCCGGAGCAGGTGGAGAACCCCGTGCTCCGGTTGGGGTTGACGGTGAAGGCGCTGGAGCGTCTCGTCGACGGCACCCTGGATGTGCGGCAGGCGCTGGAGGCGCGCGCCTTGGTCGTCGAGGATCCCAACCACCTGCTTCCCCGCCTGGCCGCGTGTTTCGCGGGCCTGGAGAAGATGTCCGCGCTGGGGGCCCGCGTGGACAACAGCACCCGCAAACCCGGCACGTCCCGTTAGCAGCACCACGTCCAACCCCGGCCTCGTCGTTGATGACGGCGACGCCTGATCAGAGGAGAGACCCATGTCCGTGAAGCTCAGCACCGTTCGCTCTGGCGTCCAACTGCTTTCCGCGTTGATGAAGGAAGCAGACTCCGTGGGCCGCACCGATGGCAAGGTTTCCAAGCGGGACATCTCGCTGCTCAAGGATACCTATGGCGACGGTGGCTCCCTCGACACAGCGCTGGACAAGGTGCACCGCTACGCGGCGGCCAAGACCGGCAAGGCCAGCCCCTCCATCACCGAGGTGAACCGCGCCCTGGCCGACGCCATGAAGGCCATTGCCAAGGCCGACCTGGACGACAGCAAGGCGCTCGACACCGCGGAGGGCCGTCGCCTCGCCCAGACGTGGAAGGCCGTGGTGGAGTTCTCGTCCGACTACGAGGGAATGTCGGTCGACGACCTCACCAACCGCGCCATCTGATCCTCGCTCCGCCGGCGCGCCCGTCCCTCTCCCGCGGCGCGTCCCATTCCCGACCCGCGCACGCAAGCGTTTCGCCAGACATTACGGTTTCACCACCCACGGGGGCGTTGTACGTTGCCCGCGTGATGAGACACTGGTGTTTCCTGTGGATGGCCCTGACGACGGGCTGCGGGGTGATGGGCGGCGCGGACGGGGGCGTGGACGGCGGCCAGCAGCCCGACGCGAGCGGCATCTGTGACGACGACGCGATGGCCGGGCTGGCGCGCCGCGCCGACGGCGGGGCGGTGCAGGTACGCATCCAGCGGATGACGCCGGAGCCCGCGGAGAAGGGCGACAACACCTGGATCCTGCGCGTGGAGACCCCAGCCACGACGACACCGGTGGGCGGCGCGCAGGTGACGCTGAAGCCGTTCATGCCGCAGCACGGGCACGGTACCAACCCCGCCGACTTTCCGGGCACCGAGTCGACGACGGGGGAGTACCAGGTGGGCCCCTTCAACCTGTTCATGCCCGGGCGCTGGGAGCTCAACGTGCACGTCACCCCCGACGGAGGCGCGGAGGAGATCATCACCTTCCACGCGTGCATCGAGGGCTGAGGCATGACGCGGATGCGGTACGTGGGTGTGATGCTCCTGGCGCTGGGATGCACCTCCGGCGGTGGTGGCGCCGCGGATGCGGGGAGGACGTCGTTGTCCGTCGAGGAGCTCATGGACCCGGTGACGTGCGCCGGTTGCCACGCGGAGCACTACCGGGAGTGGTCGGGGAGCATGCACGCGTATGCCGCGCGGGACCCGGTCTTCCTGGCGATGAACCGACGAGGGCAGGAGGCCACCAACGGCGCGCTCGGGGACTTCTGCATCCGTTGCCACGCTCCGCTCGCCGTGGCCCTGGGCGCGACCACCGATGGGCTCAATGCCGCGGAGCTCCCGGAGCACCTGCAGGGTGTGACGTGTTTCTATTGCCATTCCGTCGTCGGGGTGGAGGGCACGCACAACAACCCGCTGCGACTGTCCATGGACGGAATCATGCGCGGAGGGTTCCGCAATCCCGTGGCCAATCCGGCGCACCGCGCGGAGTACTCAGCGTTGCACGCGCGGGATTCCGTGGAGTCCGCCACGTTGTGCGGGAGCTGCCATGACATCGTCACGCCACGCAACGTCGAGCTGGAGCGCACGTTCAAGGAGTGGCAGCACAGCATCTACTCGCGACCCCCGTCGGAGGGCGGGCTCACGTGCAACGCGTGCCACATGGATGGTCGCAATGCGCCGGCGGCGACGGGAGGGCCCACGCGCAGGACCCACTCGCACGCGTGGCCGGGTGTCGACGTGGCGCTGACCGAGTTCCCGAACCGCGAGGAGCAGCGCGCGCAGGTGCAGCGGATGCTGGATTCCACGCTGCTCAGTGAGCTGTGCGTGTACCGCGAGGGTGGCGTGGTGGATATCCAGGTGACGCTGGAGAACATCGCCGCGGGGCACGCGTTTCCGAGCGGGGCGGCGCAGGATCGTCGGGTGTGGGTGGAGGTGAAGGCGTACCGCGGGGAGGAGCTGGCGTACTCCAGTGGCGTGCTCCCGCCCCACGGCGACATCACCCGCTCCGGCGACGAGAACCTCTGGCTCATGCGCGACTGGCTGTACGACGAGGCCGACGCGCCCACGCACCTGTTCTGGGAGGCCGCGCGTTATGACAGCGTGTTGATGCCCGCTCCCACGGCGTTGTTGCCGAGCGACCCCGGTTGGACGCAGACGCACCGCACGCGCGCGTACGTGTACGCGGGAGAGCAGCCGGACCGCGTGGAGCTGGCGGTGCATGTGCAGCCCATGGGTGCCGACGTGCTCGCGGAGCTGGTGTCGACGGGATACCTGGAGCGCGCGGTGATGGCGGAGATGCCGGTGTTCACGCTGGCGGCGGCGTCGCTGACGTGGCGCGCGGAAGAGGGCCTCCAGTGCGTGGGGGCCACGCCGCGGAGACCGTGAGGAACCCTGAACGGTCCTCACCAGTACCCCAGCACCGCCCACGCCTTCCGCGACGTCGTCTGCTCCCCGCGCCCATGCAGCATGCGCCAGTTGTCCAGCAGCACGACGTCACCCGGCTCCCACACCATGCCTACGCCGCAACGCCCCGCGGAAGACCGGACATCCTCCACCACGTCACCCGGAACCGGCCTCCCGTCCTCCAGCACCACCGTGAGCGCCGCGTACGCACCGGGAAGCAGGTTCGCCACCAGCGCGGGAGTCGGCCCGGTGATGGCGCCCGTGGTGAATTCAGTGATGAGCCCGCCACCCGGCCCCGGGTGCACCTGGTATCCCGCCATCCCCTCCGCCTGCTTCTGCACCTCGGTGACGTCGTGGGTGCCGCATGCCGCCGTCCACGCCGCGGGGTCGTGCCACGCCAGGTAGCGGATGCGCTGCGCGGTGAGGAGCTCGCGTGTCGTCGGAGAAACCGCGTCCATCAACCGCGCCCCGTCGCACACGCGGGTCTCCCCGCCGGGAACCTGGCACCAGAACGAGATGACATCCACGCGGTCCGGCAGGTGCGCGTACTCCGCGTGGTAGCTCATGGCCTGCGTTCCCGGCGTGGTGGTCTGGAGCAGCCGGTGGAGCGGATGCGTCCCACGGTGCACCGGCGTGTGCTTGTGCCGACGCAGCAGCCGCCGCATCAGCGTGGCGTACTCCTCCGCCCGGGGCTGGAATCCACGCAGGAGCACCGCGCCTTCACCGCGCACCAGCGCGCCCAGCGCGGCCACATCCAGCTCCCCCAGCCGGCGACCGCGAGCCATCAGCCGCACGCCCGCCCCGGGTACCTTCTCGACGTCGTGGAGCGTCACTCGAAGACCGGGTCCGCCGAGCGCAGCGTCCCCAGGATGACCGGATGGTTCTGCAGCCCCAGCGCCTCCAGGATCTCCGGCGCCAACAGTCCCGCCTGCTGCGCGCTCTTGAGCTCCTGCGGAATGCGCTCACCGCGGAACACCGCTTCCAGCTCCTGCTGCAACACCACGCCCTGCTGGTTGAGCATGTTCATGGCGGTCTGCACGCTGTCCGCCACGCCCGACTCATAGAGCCACCGCGTGAGCCGCTGGATGGCCACCGGGTCCTGGCCGCCAAAGCTCAGCGTGAGGATCTGGTTGAGCCACCGTCGGGCAAACGCAATGCGGTCCTCCAGGTTCAGCGTCTTGAAGTGCTCCTGGATGAAGAGCACGCCAAAGCCCAGGTGGCGCGCCTCGTCGCGCAGGTTGAGCGAGAACACCTTCTTGATCAGCGGGTGGGTGGCGTGGTCGCGCACGCCGCGCAGCACGTTCACCGCCACGCTCTCCAGGTAGAACTGCTCCCACGCCACCAGGTCCACCAGCTCGTCCAGCGAGAGCACCTCGTCGAACATGTTGCGCGTGGCGCGGTCCACCTCGTCGGGTGGCTCGCCCATCATCTCGATGAGCCGCACATAGACCTGGTGGTGCCGCGCCTCATCCATGGCCTGCGCCGCCGCGTGGTTGCGGTAGTCATCCAGCCGCGTCCCCTGCGCAATCTTGAGGCACACCTCCAAGGCCACACTCTCGCCCAGCCGCAGGCTGTTGAGCGTCCACGACAACGCGCGACGGTTGAAATGCGCGCGCTCCTGTGCGCTTAGCCGCGCATAGGCTTCGGTGCGGGAGTAGGGCGCCCAGCCCGCCGCCACCAGCTCGTCGTCGGTGTGCAGCCCCTGCGTCCAGTCGACGTCGCGGTCGATGTCCCAGGCGTGGCTGTGGGCGCGGGAGAACAGTCGGGCAAAGCCCGGGTTGCCGCTGCTGCGGAGGTTGAGCAGGTCATAGGTGCGGTTCATGCGCCGGTGTCCCCGGGAGCCGCGCCTTGCGGCTGGACCGGAATATACGGCGGCGACTCCATCACGTGAAACACCGCGCCGGTGTACGGGTGCTCCTTCTCCCCGCGCTCCAGCTTCTCTTTGCGCTTGGCCCAGCCCGCCTGGTCCAGCGTGTAGAACGTGTAGGTGTGTCCGTCCCACTGGCGCGTGTAGAGCGGCTTGTGACCGGAGCGCAGCGCAATGGCTGCGGCGGCGCGGTTGTCCTCCCGGGTGCGCCCCCCGACGAGCGGGAGCCCCATGAGGTCCAGCGTGTAATGGGCCATGGCGTCCATGGCGTTGACCGCGTTGAACGCGTTGCGGTGTTTCGGCTCGGTGATGGCGTAGCCGAACTCCCAGAACTCCACGAGGTCCGTGGGTGGGAACATCAGCGCGAAACCAATGCGCACCTGGTGGCTGGTGAGCCTGATGGCCCCGACGATGAGGTCATCCCGCACGCGATTGCCGATGAGCATGCTCGCGGGCGAGTTGAACCCGAACATCTCGTAGATGTGCGGCTTGCTGAACTCACGCGCGATCCAGTGCCGGTCCATCGTCCCCGGCGGGGCCAGGTAGATGGAGCGGCGCTGGACGGCACATTGCATCGTGGAGGACTGCCCGCGTGACGACGAGAAAGTTCAGCCGCGCAGGTTGCGGGTGGGCGTCATCTGCATGTCGTGCATGCTCTTGATCATGTTCGAGAGCATCTCGTAGAGCTTCTGCAGGTCGCCCATGAGCTTCTGCAGCATCTGCTGCTTCATGGTGTCGCTCATCTTGGAGGTGTCCATCTTCTCGCCGAGGTTGGCGCCCTGCATGCCACCTCCGCCGCCGCCGCCACCACCGCCGGTCTTGCCCGCGCCGCCGCCACCACCACCGCCGCCACCGAGCGCGCCGGCCACCTGGTTCACGGCACCCATGGCCATGTTGCCCTTGGCACCCTTGGCGCCCTTGGGACCGCCCGCGCCCTTGGCGCCCTTGGGACCGCCCGCGCCCTTGGCACCCTTGGGACCACCCGCGCCCTTGGCGCCCTTGGGACCACCGGCGCCCTTGGGACCACCGGCGCCCTTGGGACCACCGGCGCCACCGCCGCCCATGATGTCGCCGATGCCACCGCCGCCGCCGCCCTCACCACCGGCGCCGCCGGACTGCATGGACTTATCCAGCTCCTGCACCTTCTTCATGATGTCGTCTTCCTTCTTCTTCGCGTACTTCATGAGAAGGAGGAAGAGGACGTCCTCGAAGCTGGCGTGCGCGAGGTCAATGCCCATGCCCTGCGCGAACTGGGCCTCCTCGGCACCCAGGCCCCACTTGCTGCCGTTGCCACCGACGCCACCCGCGTCGCCCGCGCCCCCGGCGCTCTGTGCGCTCTTGCTTCCCGACGCGCCCAGCGGCCCGTTCTCGGCGAAGTTGGCGAGGTTGGCGGCAAGACGACCAAGCGCATGCCCGAGCGGACCACCGGCACCAAAGGGCAGGCCCATCCCGGCCAGCGCACCGGCGATTCCGCCGCCGGCGAGCAGACCCTTGGCCAGCGCGCCCTTCATGATCTCACCCACGGTGTTCACCGGCGGACGGAACACGGTGAGCTTCCCGTCGTTGCGGCCGTCGGGGATGATCACCCCACCCAGCGCCTTCTCCATGGCGGCCTTGAAGTGCGGGTCCTTCTTGATGGCCTTCTCGATGGATTTGCCGAGCTTCCCGTCGCCAAAGGGCTGCTCGCGCTTCATGGCGCCCATGGGATGGAACCCCGGGGGAGCGCCGAGCGCCTTGGCCAGCGGGCTGTCCAGGATCTGCGCCATCATCTCGCCGGGACGCGGCGTGAACATGGGCGGGGGCAGCGCACCGCCGAGCAGCGCCTCGGCAGCCTGTCGACCAATGTTCTTCTCGAACAGGTCGGACAGGTTGTTGGCCATTCCCGCGAAGTCGCCCACCTCGGCGTCGATCTGCGCGCCGGCCAGGGATGCCACCTCCCCTGGAATGCCCATGCGCTCCAACAGCCCCGCATGGACCGACCCAAGCGACGCGTAACCACCCCCGGAACCAATCGTCGTCACGTGCGACCTCGAAGGAAAAGCCGGCGAGCCGGCACCTTGGTATGGATTGACTAGGCCAGTATCGGTGAAATGACCAGAGACGGTGCGCACGGCGTGCGCGCGGCCAAGCTCCCGGCGGAACCGCACAAGCCCTTGAAGTTGTGAGGCTTTCCCGGTCCGGCCCGCCCGCGGATCCGTGATGCCGAAGAGTTTTCGTATCCGCAGGGTGACCGACTTGCGCCGGAGTTTGGCGCTCGCTCGCAGAAAACGCGCAGGTCGGAGGTGGGACGGGTGCCGACAATGCTGTGATGCGCACGGCGACGCTGGGGTGGTTGGTGCTGGGATTGGGCCTGGGGGCCTGCACCGGGAATGACGCACCGCGCGAGGACGCGGGACCCGGGCTCGACGCGGCCGGGAGGTGGGACGTTCCGTGGTCGGTCGATGCCACCGTGGCGGACGCCGCCTTGCCGCGCGACGCGGGTTGGGACGGGGGCGGGGTGGACGCCACAACGGGGACCGACGCGGGCGCACGCGACGCGACCACGCCCGACGCCGCGGGTGGGGATGCGGGGGTGGTCACGTTCGAGTCGTGTTGCGAGACGCGCGGGTGCCAGGACTCGGACGGGACCGCAACGTGCGCGGCGTATGAGCCGGAGCACGGCCGGTGCGCGGTGGACGGGAACGCGGGCGTCTGCGTGAGCACGAGCCTGTGCGGCGGGGACTGGGTCAGCACCGCGGGCCTCTGTCCCGGACCGGCGGACATCCAGTGCTGCGCGCCGCCTTCTCCCCGCGACGCGGGCCCGGCCACGTTCGAGACGTGCTGCGCGGAGCAGGGCTGCGACACCGATGAGGGGATGGAGGCGTGTGCGGCGTTTCCGTCGGAGCACGGGGAGTGCAGCGTGGCGGGAGTGGCGGGTGTGTGCGCGAGCACGTCGCTGTGTGGTGGGAGCTGGGTGAGCACCGCGGGGTATTGCCCGGGACCGGCGGACATCCAGTGTTGTCACCCGCCCGACGATTCTCCCCAGTGCACCGAGGCGGACCATCCGCTGCCCAACGTGGGGATCGTCGAGGAGAGCTGGGATGCCGCGTGTCCCGCGGGCATGAAGCTGGTGGATGGCTTCTGCGTGGATGTGTACGAGGCGGTTCTCGTCGAGATGTTGCCGGATGGCGGCGTGGGGGACTGGTCACCGTATTTCAATCCCGGCAACCGGGCCATGCGCGCAATGAGCGCGGCGGGCGCGGTACCGCAAGGCTATATCAACGCGAATCAAGCCGAAGCGGCGTGCCAGAACGCGGGCAAGCGCCTATGCACCGACGTGGAATGGCTGCGCGCGTGCCAGGGCCCCGACGGAAGGATCTATCCCTACGGCAACGCGCGACAGGATGGCGTCTGCAACGACGCGCGCTCGACGCACCCGGCGATTGAGTACTTTGGCCCCGACGATCCGGACCCGTTCTCGAAGATTGGTCACCCGTGTCTCAACCAGCTGGCCAACGGGCTGGATGTGACGGGCGAGAACGCGGGCTGCGTGACGTCGGAAGGGCTGATGGACATGATGGGCAACCTGCACGAGTGGACCGCCGACCCCGCGGGCACGTTCCGCGGCGGCTTCTACGTGGACACGCGCATCAACGGGGAGGGGTGCCTCTACCGCACCACCGCGCATGACCGGCTGCACTGGGACTACTCGACGGGATTCCGCTGCTGCGCCGATCCGCTGTGACCGGCACGGTTGTGGCTGTTATGACGACCGTCGCCATCATGATGTGAGGACGTCATGCACGCGCTCAAGCTGATCCAGGTAGGCAAGTCCCTGGGGATCATCCTGCCCAAAGAGATCGTGGCGAAGTTGCAGGTGGAGAAGGGGGATACGTTGTTCGTAACCGAGACTCCGGACGGCCTTCGCCTGACGCCGCATGACCCGAGCGTGGCGGAGCAGGTGGAGGCTGGGCGGGAGTTCATGTGCGAATTCCGGGACACGTTCCACCGGCTGGCCAGGTGAGCGCCTTCGAGCTGCGTTGGATTTCGGAGTGGATTCGTCGACACGCCGTGCGCGTGTGACGAACCTTGGGATCAACCGGGTGACCCCACCGTTGCCGTCGGCTGTTTGGAGTTGATGCGCACGCTGGCCGTCATGTTCCACCGCAGCCGCTCGTCCTGGCGGTCCAGCTCGATCGTCGCGGTGTAGGTCATGTCGCCCTTCTTGCGCTCACCCAGCGCACGCACGTGCGTCACCCGACCGGAAAGCTCCAGCCCGGGAATGGCGTCGAGGGTCACCGTCACCGCGGCGTTCTCGTTGACGCGCACCACCGCGAGCTCCGTGAGGTCATCCGTCTTGAGCACCCAGCGCGAGGTGTCCGCCAGCCGCACAATCGGCGTGCCCGGCGGCGCGAATTCCCCGACGCGCAGGTCGAGATAGGCCACCTCACCGGCAATGGGCGCGCGCAGCTCCAGGTTGTGGGACGCGGTCTCCGCCTGCTTCACCGTGGCGCGCGCCGTCTCCACCGCCGCCTCCGCCACCGCAATGGTCTCCGGGCGCGGGCCCAGCACCGCCAGCTCCCGCTCCGCCTCCGCCTGACGACGCATGGCCGCCGCACGCTCCAGCGCCGAACGCGCGCGTTCGACATCCGCCGGTGCCGCCGCGCTGCGCGCGTGCAGCTGCGTGAGCCGGTCCAGCTCCGAGCGCAGGCGGTCCTCCTCGGTCTTCGTCTGCGCAATCATCGCGTCGCGCACCGCGAGCTCCTGCGGGCGCATCGGAGAACGGATTTCCTTGAGGTGCGCCACGGCGCGTTGCAGCTCGGCGCGGGCGCTGTTGAGTCGGGCGGAGGCCTCCCGTCCGTCCAGTCGAGCAATGAGCGCACCGGCCTGCACGCGCTGCCCCTCGTGCGCCGCAATCTCGACGATGGTTCCGCCAATGGGCAGCGAGAGCGACACGAACTCCACCGGCGTCACCACCGCCTCCGCCACGATGTCACCCGGCGGCGCGAGCGGGCCCGCGTCGGTGGACTTGGAGGCTTCCGCCTTCTTGGCACCGGCATTCATGACCCCCGCGGTCACGCCGGCGCCCAGCGCAACCATTCCCGCACTCCATGCCAGTCGTCCCAGGAGACTCATGCGCGCCTCACCACTTCTCTACTCCATCGCCAGCACTTCCCGCACACTGATACGGGCGGCATTCCACGCGGGCCACAGGCTGGCCAGCACGGAGAGGATCATCACCAGGACCAACCACCCGCCCGCGCCCTGCGCCGACCACGTGAAGTCAAAAGGCGCCCGCGTGAAGGTCACGCCCACCTGGTAGGACATCAGGTACGCGAGCGGCAGGCTGAGCACCATGGCAATCAGGTAGCTCAAGAGGCCCACCGTCATCCCCTCGAGGACGAAGATGCCCATCACCGTGGGCGTGGACGCACCCACCGCGCGGATGACGCCGATCTCCTTCACGCGCTCCAGCACGTTGATGCCCATGGTGCCCGCGAGCGCGAGCGCACCCACCAACGCCATGAGCAGCGCCATGGCAATCAGGAACGACGTGATGACGTTGAATTGCCCTTCCACGCGGCTGCGCCACTGCGTCGCGTTCTCGACGGAGGAGACCTGGTAGCCCTCCGCGCGCAGGTGATCCTCCAGGCGCTGCGAGAGCGCGGCCAGGAACTCCGGGCTCTTCTCCGTCGTCACAATCTGCACGCTGGCCGCACGACCACCCTCGCGCGCCACCAGCGCATGGTAGGGCCGGTTCACGTAGACCCACGGACCGCTGAGCACGCCGCGCACCATGCCCACCACGCGCCACGTCGTGCGGTGACCGCCCACGCGCAACAGGACGTGGTCACCCACCTTCACGTCGGGGTTGTTGCGCAGGACCTCGGTGTTGATGACCACGGAGGCCTCGTCATCCTTGCGCAGCCAGCGTCCCTCGACGAGGGTGGGCCTCAGCATCTGCGTCTCCGCGGGCGGAGCAAGCATGAACACGCGGCTCTCCTCCGTGCCCTGCCAGTCCTTCATGAGCTGCGCGGCGCTGAATCCCCACGTCTCCACCGCCGCCACCCCGGGGACGCGCAGGATCTCCTCCTTCACGCGGTCGGCGCGGTAGGGACGGATGAACTGCACCTCCACGTCGTAGGCCCAGTAGGAGAGCGCCTGCTCCAGGGTGGCGGTCATGGACGCCCGCGTGCTGAGCACGGCCATGAAGATGGCGCCGCCGGTGGTGAGCGTGGCCAGCGTCAAGCCGAGGCGCAGTCGACGACGGAACGCATTGCGCAAGGAGAGCAGCGCCGGACGGGTGATGATGCGGACCTTCCGCGCCAGCACGTCAATGAATCGCGGTGACGACGCGGCGGAGGGCAACCCGTAGAACGCCAATGCCTCCCGCACCGTGATGCGCGACGCGCGGATGATGGGCGGCAACGCCGCCAGCAGGGGCACGAGGAACCCGAGCGCCACCTGCGAGCCCAGGATCCACGGCGGAACCCCGAACTCCGGCAGGTCCAGGTTGAGCATCCCCGCCGTGCTCTCCGCGGCGAACCGCGCGGTCACAAAGCCCGTGGGCACGGCGACGAGGACGGCAAGCGTGCAATACGCCAGCACCAGCACCACGTAGAGCTCCGCGATCTGCGCGGTGGTGGCGCCAATGGATTTCATGATGCCGATCTGGCGCGTCTGCTGGGTGAGGATGGCGGTGATGGTGTTGAACAGCAGGAAGCCGCTGAGCAGCAGCACCACCACGCCCAGCACGGTCAAGATGAACAACAACGACGTGATGGGCTCCTTGGCGGGATGTTGTCCCGGCGGCGGAATCCAGTTCCACACCACGGTGAGCCCGCTGTCCTCGAGTCGCGCGCGCACCGCCTTCACGACCTTCTCGACGTCCTTGCGCGTGGGGTTGGGCATCTTCACGCGCAGCAGGAGCTGGTCGGGCAGCGGTGGCTCTCCCAGCGCCTCGATGGTGTCCATGGACACGGTGCCGTGCAGTCGACCGGTGAAGAAGCTGGGCGGCACACCGGGGTCATGCACCGTGCCCGCGATCCTCAGCGTGCGTTTCCGACGGAGCGGCGTCTCGACGGTGATGGTGTCGCCGATCTTGAGCCCGGAGGATTCCAGCGACGAGCGCTCCAGGAGCACCTCGTCCTGCTTGGGGGGCCATTCACCGCTGACCGGCCGCACGCGGTCGATGCGGATGTCCTTGAAGTCCAGGATGGCGGTGAGCTGCAGGCCCTTGGAGGTCTCCTCGTCGCCCACCATGCGCACGTCCACGGAACGGCGCGCTTCCGCGTCGGCGATGCCGGGGAACCGACGCACCGTCTCGTGCAGGTCTAGCGGGAAGGGCTCCAGGAAGAAGATGCGCGCGTGCGCCGGCACGCCCTTGGCGTAGACGCTGGTGAGGCCTTCCTTGAGGCTGTCATAGGTCCCCGCCACCGCACCGACGGCAAACACACCCGTGGCAATGGACAGCACGACGAGGACCGAGCGCGAGCGCTGTTGGAAGAGGTCGGAGGCAACCTTCTTCCAACGCGGGGTCATGAGGCGCTCCGCAGCTGTTGCCCACCGGGCAGATCCTCGACGATGAGGCCGTCCGCCACCAGCACCGCACGCCCTACGCGCGAGGCGAGGTCGCGGTCGTGCGTGACCATGATGATGGTCTTTCCGCGCGAGGCCATGTCCGTGAACAGCGAGAAGATGGCGTCGGCGGTCCTGGAGTCCAGGTTGCCGGTGGGCTCGTCGGCGCAGAGGATGGGCGGGTCATTGGCGAGGGCCCGCGCAATGGCCGCGCGCTGCTGCTGTCCGCCGCTCAGCTCGGTGGGAAGCTTCCGTGCGTGGTCCTCCAGTCCGACGATGGTGAGCAGCTCCAACGCGCGCTTCTCCCGCTCCTCCGGCTTGAAGCGGTTGCAGAAGTCCATGGGCAGCACCAGGTTGTCCACGACGGAGAGCGTGGGCAGCAGCTGGAAGAACTGGAACACGATTCCCACGGTGGTCCCGCGCCAGATGGCCGCCTGGTTCTCGCTGAGCGCGTGCACCGCGGTGCCGTTGATCCACACCTCGCCGCTGGTGGGCTTGTCGATGGCGGTCATCATGTTGATGAGCGTGGACTTGCCGGAGCCGGATTTCCCGACGATGGCCACGAACTCACCCGCCGCGATGTCGAGGTCCACGCCGCGCAGTGCCGGGAACATCCCCGCGGGCGTCACGTAGTTGCGCACCACGTTCCTGAGCTGGACCAATGCGCCGGCCGGTGTCGACGGAGCTGAAGCTGGGGCGGAGGCGGTCACGGCTCGGGGCTCTCGTCGGGCGGCGGGACGGAAAGACTCTTAACCACCCCGGGTGACCATGCAACAAACCCGCCACAAGCACCCGTCAGGACGCGGGATTTCCGGTGCGTTCAGTCCAGGTGGATCCTGCCCTCGCGCACTTCACCCACGCGCTCATTCTTGCAGCAATAGGCGACGCCGCGCTGCTCGTGCACGCGACTGGCGCGCAGGAGATAGGGCGGACCGAAGTGGCTGCTCGCGCGCTTGGTTTTCTCGGCGGTTCCGTCGACGGAAAGCTCACGCAGCGCAAAGGGCTTCATGGTTTGCCGGTCGCCAACCGCTTCCGGGGGCAGGTCCACGTAGACCAGCGCGTAACCGCTGCGTGTGCCAATGAGCTTCTCGGGCCCGCCGTCACGACGGAGCATCTCCTGCCCCACGGCAACGGCGGCCTGCAGCGCCTGCGTGTCATTGGTGCTGGCCTTCAGGGTGATGCGCGGCGTGCGGTAGCCGCCGTAGGCCATGGTAACGGACTGGATGTGTCGGGAGAGTCCCTTGAGGACGTCCTCGATCGAGGGCTCCGCGGGCCGGCTGGGCTTGGGCGGAGGACGGGGTGGATCCTTCTCGTGGGGGCGCGAGGGCGGGGAATGTGACGTCGGAGGCTCGGGCGCCGGGGGTGGCGCGGGCGGCGGTGGTGTCGTCGGAATGGGAGGCGGCGGCGCCATGTGGACCGGTTGCACCACGGGTTCGCTCCGACGGAACGCGCGCGGTCCCAGCACGCCGACGACGGTAAGGACGATGCCGGCGGCAAGGACGACGTGACGGGCGCGCTTCTCCGGTGGGACGGTCCGCTGCTCCAGGGACGGCACGATGGACGCGAGGGCCTCCTCCGCGCTCGCCGGCCGCTGACCGGGGTCCGGCTCGACGAGACGGAGGATGAGCTGCCGCACGCGCGGGTCCACGTTGCCCAGCAGGTGCTCCACGTCGAAGCGACCGCGGGTGCGGGGTAGGTCGTCGGGCTCCACGTGCGTGAGGACGAAGAGCATGGTGGCGCCCACCGCGTAGAGATCCACGGCGGGAGAAGCGTCACCGGCCAGCTGCTCCGGCGCGGCATAGCCGGGCGTGGCGACGATGGTGTTGCCCCGCTGCGCCGCGGGCGCGGCGGCCACGGTGTCAAAGTCAACGAGCACCGGTTCCCAGTCGTCGACGCTGCGGAACATGATGTTCTGCGGCTTGATGTCGCGGTGCACCACCGGGGGAACGCGGCCGTGCAGGTAGACCAGGATGCCCAACAGCGACTCCAGCAGCGCCTGCGCCTGGTGGGGCGAAAGATGACGCCGCTCCTTCTTGATGCGCTCGAACAGCGTCCCTCCGTCGAAGATCTCGCGCACCAGCACCAGGCGTCCGTCGGCGCCGTGGTCAAACGCGTGCACGTGGGGAAGGGCGCGGTGCTGCAGACCCTGCAACACGCGTGCGCTGCGCTCGAACAGCTCGTAGCCCTTCCAATCCTGGCCCGCGTTCAACGTGAGGACCTTCACCGCCACGCGCTCGCCGCTCACCACGTGCCGCGCCTGGTAGACGGTGCCCATCCCGCCGCGGCCCACCAGCGTCTCCACCCGGTAGCCTCCTGCGACGACCCAGCTCACGCCGCAGCGCGGACAGGCATCGGCGAAGGGGGCGGTGACGTCGAGCTCGGCGGCGCAACCGGGACACATCATGGCAGCCATGCGGTTCCTCCGACGCGCACCGTAGCGCGAATCGCTAGAACGGGGTTCCCACTGCACTGAGGCGCGGCAACGAGTCGCCCCCTCAGCGCGGGACGGCGCAGCCCGGTTCGCGGCTCAGCTTGCGGTCGAACGTGAACAGCCGGCCAGCTCCTGCTGACTCCGCCTCACGCCTGATCAGGTAGTCCGACAAGTCCGCGCCACCCGATTCAAAGTCCGACACGGCGCGGGCCAAGCGAGCCTTGTCGCGGAACGAGAACACACGGCTGGAGAGCACCGCACGGGCAGCACCGGCGATTTCCATCCTCGTGAAGCCGTACGCTTCCTCAAGCACCCAGGCCAGCTCCGCCATGACCACGTCTGAGACGTAGAGCTTCCGCCGACGTCGATCGGACGCCTGGATGAGCGCGGCGGCCTGCGCGCCTTGCTGCACGTCGTCATCCACGAGGTAGCGTACCAACACGTTGGTATCGAGCGCGTCCATGGTTCGTGTCAGCTGCGACGACCGGCACGCCGACGGACTGCCGCATCCATGTCCGCAAGGGAAACGCCACGACGGCGCGGTTTGAGCATTCCCCGGAGCCGCGCCACGTCGCCATCCTCCGGCTCCACGGTGACCTTGCCATCCCTGCCGCGCCGGAACACGAGCCGATCCCCTGGCTCGAGGCCAAGCTCGTCTCGAATCGCCTTGGGGATGGTGATCTGACCCTTGCTCGTGACGGTGGCGTAGTAGTCCATTCCTTACCTCTGGGGAGCTCCTTACCGCTCGGTAAGGCAGGAGGGAATGTCCTCCGCGTTGCGGCAACGCCCCGCACCATCTCCAGCGTCCAGCTCGGCGGCGCAACCGGGACACATCATGGCGGCCATGCGGTTCCTCCGGCGCGCACCGTCGCGCGAATCTGCTAGAACGGGGTCATGCCAATGCGTGGGGTCGTGGTGGGCGCGCGGGTGGTGATGGCGCGCATCCTGGTGGTCGGCGTGCTCGTCGCGTGCGACGTGGCGCCGGAGGCGCGCCTGTCCGTGCCGCGCGTGGTCACGCTGGGGGAGAGCGTGATGGCCGACGGTTCCGGGAGCCGGAGCCCCCGCGGCGCCATCCGCTCCTACGCGTGGGATTTCGGCGACGGCACCCCCACGCTCATCACCGCCTCGTCGCTGCACCTGCACCGGTACCGGGAGGTGGGGTCCTATGACGTGACGCTCACCGTCGAGGACGAGATGGGCGCGGCGGCCGCCACGACGACACTGCTCGAGGTGGTGGACACGTTCGCATCTCCCGACGGAGGCACGGTGGGCAGCTCCACCAGCTCGGGTGGCAGCAGCAGCTCCTCCAGCGGGAGCGCTTCCACGTCGAGCAGCACGGGGACCTCCAGCAGCACGTCGTCCAGCAGCAGCTCCTCCAGCAGCAGCGGGGGTCTGCTGCCCGACGTGGGAGCGTGCGCCACCGCGCCGGACTCCCTGTCCGTGGACCTGGTGGCCACCGGCGACACGGGGTTCATGCCCGACAACCTCCGCGACGGCGCGATGCGCGTGGATGTGACCGGACCGGCGGTGGCGCTCATCCTCATCACCACCGACGCCGACGGCACGGCGCAGTTTGGCCAGGAATGGGATACCCTCGTCAGGGATCAGCCGATTCCTCCGGAGATTGGCGCGGGGTTTTCGCGCGGGGACAACACGTGGGGACTGGGCGTGGCCGAAGGGGACACCTGGCTGACGACGGAAAACGGTGAGCTCATTCCGCTCAGTAACACCGTCCACGCGCTGACCCTGTACGGCAATGACAGCGGCTTCTTCCGGGAGGGGATCCACTTCCGCGTTGTGGGCCTCTTCGGCGACGGCCTGGTGGTGTGGGGGCCGGTCTGCACCTACGTGGCCCCGTGACGGCGCGCGTGATGCCCACCGGCTGAGCCCCCTCGACATCGTCGCGAACACCACGGGCGAACGGCCTTTCGGTCCGCACACCTCACTCCAGATGCGCGCAGCATGTGGCTCCGTCGGCCACACCAGGCGCGCGCCCACAAATCCGTCGAGGAACGGCGCCAGGTGATCGGAAGGAGATCGCGCGGCGCGGTTCTCGTCGTGGCGACGGCGCGTCGACGAAACACAACGCTGCGCGACGTTGCGATGCCTTGAGGCCGCCAGCATATCTCGAGCGGGAGAGTGGGAGGTCTCCCCGGGTGGCGCCCAACGAAGGTGTCGGGTGGGCTCCTCAACCGCGGCAACTCCCGTTGGAGGGAGTGCGCGGGCAGGAGCTGGCGGCGGGCTGGAGTCCCTGGTTCCGCCGTGACCGCCTCGCCGCGGAGCGTGACTGTCGCGTGTTCCGAAGAAGAGTCTAAGTCGTGAGCGCAACGTCCCGTCGGTGAAGACGTGGCGTTGGATCATGATTGCTTCGTCCGGGTGCGTATCACGCCGGAAGTGTTCCGAAGCAAAGGAGCAGGCCAGATGAAGTCGGGAATGCGGAAATGGATTCGCTCGTTGCCGCGCAGGAGCAGAGGGGCCAACCGTCCTGCGGTCCTTCACGTCTCCTGAACGTCGTCACAACACATCCCGTGAATCATCTCCGTCGAGACGTTGGCGGCGGACGGTGGGCACACCAGGCCGGATGACCCGACGGGATGAGCTCCGGAGAGCGCGTCCTCGTCATCCGGCGCGGGACAGCAACCACAACGCTCCACGTCGCGGGGCCAGCCCCGGCATTCCACGCGACGAGCCACACCATCCAGCAAAGGGGGTTCTCATGTTCCACGCTCCGTTGAGGCGCACGGTCGGGCGGCAGGCTCGGCTGGCTGCAGTCGGGATCCTCCTCCTCCTGGGTGCCTGCAATGGCTGTCCCAATGCCGCGACCCAGGGCAGCAACGCGGACGCCGGCCCCGCCACGGTGGAGTCGGAGGCCATTGCGTGCGCGTCCAGCGCGGATTGCCCCTTTGGCCACGTGTGCGAGGAGGGCTTCTGCTCCAATCCCGCGGAGCGCCCGCATGACGACGGCTGTCGACGGGATACGGACTGTCCGGCGGGCCTGCGCTGCGCGGTCACCACCGGGCGCTGCGTGACCTCCGCGGATTACCCCGAGATCCCAGACGCGGACCCCGAGACGTGCACGGACGGGGAGCGGCGCTTCTGTGGCAGCAAGATCGGCGCGTGTGAGTACGGCACGGAGGATTGTCGCAATGGCGCGTTCAGCGGCGTGTGCGAGGGCGGCGTGGGCCCCACCCCGGAACGCTGTGACGGAGTCGACAACGACTGCGACAGCCTCACCGACGAGGACTTCCCCGACCTGGGCGAGGCGTGCAGCGACGGCACCGGCGTGTGCGTCAACACCGCGGTGCGGGTCTGCGGTCCCGACGGGAGGACCACCGTGTGCGGCGCGGTCCCCAACGCTCCCAACCCCGACGGTGAGCTGTGCGGCAACGCCCTGGACGACGACTGCGACGGGCAGTCCGACGAGGGCTACTCGGTGGGCGCGCCGTGCACCGTGGGCACCGGCGTGTGCACCAACACCGGTGAGCAGCGGTGCGCGCCCGGCGGCCTGGGTACGGAATGCAACACCACGCCGCTTCCCGCGGACCCGCGCGGCGAGCGTTGCGGCAACCAGCTTGACGACGACTGTGACGGCCAGACCGACGAGGGCTTCGCGGTGGGCGGCGAGTGTCACGTGGGCCAGGGCGCGTGCGAGCGTGAAGGCTACATGGTGTGCAACGACGACGGCACCGGCCTGGTGTGCAGCGCCACGCCCGGTGAGCCGGCGTTGACCGAGCTGTGCGGCGGCGACGCCGACGACGATTGCGACGGCCAGAGCGAGGAGGACTTTGGCGCGCTGGGCACCGCGTGCAACGTGGGACTGGGGGCGTGTCGTCGGCAGGGGGTGCTGGTGTGCAGCGCCGACCGCCTGGGGCTGGAGTGCAGCGTGGCGCCGGGCGCCGCCGGGGCCGCGGAGCTGTGCGGCAACGGCATCGACGACGACTGCGACGGCCTGGTGGATGAGGGCTTTGACGACGGGGACGCGTGCAACAACGGCGTGGGCGCGTGCCAGCGGCCGGGCGTCAGGATCTGCAGCCCCGACGGACTCACCACGGTGTGCAACGCCGCGCCGGGCAATCCCAACCCCTCCGGTGAGCTGTGCGGCAACGGCGCGGATGATGACTGCGACGGCCAGGTGGACGAGGGCTACGACGTGGGCGCCGCGTGCAGCGCCGGCAGCGGTGTGTGTCGTCGGAGCGGCGTGAAGATCTGCACCCCCAACGCGCTGGGCACCACCTGCAACGTGACCGCCGGCAATCCCAACCCCGCGGGCGAGCTGTGCGGCAACAGCCAGGATGACGACTGCGACGGCGCGGTGGACGAGGGGTTTGACGTGGGCAACGCCTGCACGGAAGGCCAGGGGGTGTGCCAGCAGTCCGGCGTGAAGGCCTGCTCCCCCGACGGCACGACGACGATGTGCACCGCGGATTCCGGCGAGCCGCTGGGAGAGCTGTGCGGCAACGGCCTGGATGATGACTGCGACGGCCAGTCCGACGAGGGATTTGACGTGGGTGCGTCCTGCACGGTGGGCGTGGGGGCGTGCGCCCGCAGCGGTGTCAAGTTGTGTCGCGCCGACGGGGCGGGCACGGAATGCAGCGCGGCACCGGGCGCTCCCAACGCCGCCGGCGAGCTGTGCGGCAACGGCATGGACGACGACTGCGACGGCCAGGTGGACGAGGGCTACGACGTGGGCGTCTCCTGCAGCAACGGCGTGGGGGCGTGCCAGCGCTGGGGCGTGAAGGCGTGCAGCGCGGATGGGCTCTCCACCACCTGCGACGCGCCACCCGGCGACCCCAACCCCTCCGGTGAGCTGTGCGGCAACGGCGTGGACGACGACTGCGACGGTGTCTCCGACGAGGGTTACGACGTGGGCAGCTCCTGCAGCAACGGCGTGGGCATCTGCACCCGGTCCGGCGTGAAGGTGTGTCGTGCCGACGGCCTGGGCACGCAGTGCAACGCCACGCCGGGCTCCCCCAATCCGTCGGGTGAGCTGTGCGGCAACGGGCTGGACGACGACTGCGACACCGCCACCGACGAGGGATTCAACGTGGGCGACGCGTGTTCCCAGGGCACGGGCATCTGCCAGCGCAGCGGCACCATGGTGTGCTCGTCCAACGGGCTGGGCACGCAGTGCAGCGCCACGCCTGGCTCACCCAACGCCTCCGGCGAGCTGTGCGGCAACGGGCTGGACGACGACTGCGACGGCCAGGCCGACGAGGGATTCAACGTGGGGACATCCTGCACGGTGGGCACCGGGGTGTGCTCACGCACGGGCGCCATGATGTGCACGCCCAGCGGGACCGGCACGCAGTGCAGCGTCTCGCCGGGTAGCCCCAACGCGTCCGGGGAGCTGTGCGGCAACGGCCAGGACGACGACTGCGACGGCCAGACCGACGAGGGATTCAACGTGGGTACTTCCTGCACGGTGGGCACCGGCATCTGTCAGCGCACCGGTTCCATGATGTGCACGCCCAGCGGAACCGGCACGCAGTGCAGCGTCACGCCGGGCAGTCCCAACCCCTCCGGCGAGGTCTGCGGCAACGGGCAGGATGACGACTGCGACGGCCAGGTGGACGAGGCGTGCGGACCACCGGTGGCGGTGTGCAACCCGGCCACCATCAACGCGGCGCCGCTGGACACCGTCACGCTCAACGGCTCGGGAAGCACCAATCCCGCGGGCGGAGCGCTGAGCTACAGCTGGTCGGTGACCTCGGCGCCGGTGGGATCCACCTCCGACCCGATGTCCCCCAGCTCCGCCAACAGCGGCTTCTACGTGGACCTGGCGGGCACCTACCAGTTGCTGCTCACCGTCACCGCCTCCGACGGACAGTCCGACACCTGCACGGTGACCATCAACTCCGTGCCGCCGCAGCGCATCCACGTGCAGCTGGTCTGGCAGGAGAGCGTGGGCGACCTGGACCTGTTGCTCACCAAGCCCAACGAGACACCGCTGGGCGCGTTCTTTGACCTGTCCACCGCCGAGAAGGCGTGCTGGTGGCGCAACGTGAGCACCGACTGGGGTCCGGTGGGCTCCACCGACGGAAACGCCACGCTGGACATCGACGACACCGACGGGAACGGGCCGGAGAACATCAACGTGGCCACCAATCCCGTGGTGGGCGACTACCACGTGGGCGTGCACATGTACTGCGACCAGTCCGTGGTGGACGGGGCGCTCACCGGACCGGAGGGCGCGCTCAACGGCAAGGTGCGCATCTACTGTGAAGGCGCGCTGGTCGACGAGATCCCGGTGAGCTGGCAGCAGCTGCAGGTGGGCCAGCTGTGGATCCCGGCACGCATCAGCTGGAACGGCAGCGGCTGCACCGTGACCCGCATGAACACCGTGGAGTGGGGCATCAAGTACTGCCGCGCCGCCGGGACGTGCCCCACCTCCGCCAATGACTGCGTGCCGGCCAAGCGCTGTGACTCCGACGGGGACTGTCGCCCGTTCGAGTCCTGCTACCTGGGCTCCGGCGCGGGACGGAACACCTGCCGGCTCAACAACAGCTGCACCAGCAACGCCAATTGCACGGGCGGCATGACCTGCCAGGCGCAGTACGGAAACCTGTGCGCGCGGTGAAGGAGGACATCATGACGACGAGACAGAGCAGGCACATGGTGCGGTGTTGGGGAGTGGTGCTGGGCTGCGTGACGCTCCTGCCCGCGTGCCCGGAGGAAGGCCTGGCGGACATGCGGCCGCGCATCAGCGTGTGCCAGACGGACACCGCGCCGGAGCAGGACTGCAACCGCTCCGTCGACATCGGTGAGCACCCGCTCAGCCTCACCGAGGAGGTCCGGTTCTTCATCTTCAACCGCGGCGACACCACCCTCACCATCAACAGCATCACCTCCAGCGTGCCCGACGCGTTGTTCGTGCGGGCCTATCCGCGGGAGGTGGGCGTGGACGCGCAGGGTGTCCTGTTGCTGGAGGTGACCCCGCGGGTGCTGGGGAAGGGCGCGGGCACGGTCACCATCGAGAGCAATGACCTCGAGAACTCGCCGCTGGTCCTCGACGTGGAATGGACCGGCGTCCCCGCTCCGCGGCCGGAGATCATTGTCTGTCCCGAGGAGGCCGCGCGGGAGGACTGCGGCGTGGACATGGTGGTGCGTTTTGACGCCGTCCGACGGGAGCAGCAGGAGAGCCAGGTGGTGCTGGTGGGGAACACGGGCACGGACGACCTGGAGATCACCGGCGTGACCTGGGAGGGCAACCCCAGCGTGGAAGGGGAGCTGCTGATTGGCACCTCCATCAATGCCGGCGTCATCCCCGTGTTCGGCATGGTGCCGCTGCTGCTCATCTACGCGCCCGCCGACGGCGTCGATGAGGACCTCACGCTGGTGATCCACAGCAATGACCCCGACACGCCGCAGGCGCGCGTGCACGTACTGGCCTCCAGCTTTGATGACCGCGCGCCCATTGCCGTGGCCACCGCCGTGCTCAATGACACCATTGGTGACCAGGCGGTGGTGGGCAAGGAGGTGTGGCTGGACGGCGCGCAGTCCTCCGACCCGCAGGGTGACCCCATTGTCTTCTCCTGGACGCTCACGGTGCCCGAGGGCAGCGCCGCCACGCTGGATGGCACCACCGCCGCCGCGGTGCACTTTGTTCCCGACGTGGCGGGTGAATACGTGGCCAGCCTCACGGTGACGGACTCCCTGGGGCAGAGCAGCGTGCCGGCGGTGGTCACGGTCATGGCCCGCCAGCGGTTCGCGCTGCGCACCATCCTGGAATGGGAGTCCGGTGGCGACGTGGACATCCATCTCCTGGCGCCCGGCGGGACGCTCTTTGGCAGCGGCGACTGCCACTTTGCCGATCCGCGTCCGGAGTGGGGCAACGAGCTCTCCGACGACAATCCCACGCTCATCCACGACACCGAGAGCGCACCCGGCCTGGAGGAGATTGCCGTGGTGGAGCCCGCGCCCGGCACCTACGCGCTCTATGCCCATTACTTTGACGCCTACGACCAGGGCGCGGCGATGGTGAGCGCACGCATCATCATCGACGAGCGGTCCGAGGTGGCGTTGCAGCGCAACCAGAACCTGGCCGGTTCCTGCGCGCTGTGGCACGTGGCCGACGTGCAGTTCCCCGACCGCGTGGTGACGCCGGTGGGCGGGGCCATTGCGCAGCAGTGTCGCTGAGACACGCTGGTGACGACGTCACCCGGGGCGCGCGCGTCTCCGTGGGGACGCCGGGGCGGCCAGGGTCTCCAGCACCATCCGCCACGCGGAAGGCTCAATCAGGTAGCTGAGGTGCGTGAACCCCTCCACCTCCACGTTGCTCGCGCCCCGCACGCGCGCGGTGCCCGCCGGCAGCAGGAGCACGTCGGAACGACTCCAGAAGCTGACCAGTCGTGGCGATGACGGTGGTCCCTTCCAGGGAAGCTGTTTCTCCAGCTGGCGCAGCAGCACGGAGTCCGGGCGCAGCGCACGCGTGTGTGGTGAGTCGGCCAGACGTGCTAGGTGCGTGCCCAGGTGGGGCGTGCCCAGCGTGACCAGGGTGTGCACCCGTCGTCGGAAAGCCGCGTCCGCCAGCGCGAGCCGGGAGACGATGCCGCCCATGCTGTGCGCCACGATGTCGACGCGGGCACGCGGGTCCAGCTGGTTGACCTTGAACACCCGTTCCAGCACGCCACGCAGGTGCGCCGCCATGGCGGGAAGCTCCGCGCCGTCGGGGAAGCTCACGGCGTAGGTGCGCGTGCGTCCCGCCAGACGGAAGAACGCGCGCATGGGCAGGAAGTTGCCGGGATGTCCGCCCAGGCCGTGCACGAACAGGATGGGACGTTCTCCGTCGTCGGCCAGCGCGCGCAGCGGTGTGCCGCGGGGACCCAGGTGCGTCATGCCCACCAGCGGCAGGTGTGCCAGGTGACGTCGCACGTCGGGGTCAATGAGCCGGTACGCCTCCGCCAGCGACCGACCCGCCTTCACACCCATGTCACCGGCGAACAGCGCGGCGCGCTTCAACCCGCGGCCCGCGGCATCCAGCCAGGGTGGTGGCGACGAACCGGCCATGCCTCCCTCGTGTACTGCGCCATTTCTGCACGGTCCAGTTGCCCCAACGCAGCCTTCCTTGGACGCGCGCGGGGCGAGGCCTAACATCACGCGTGGCGTTGTTGCCGTCGTGGGTTGCCATGTCCCTTGCATTGACGTTGTGGGCTGCACTGTTGGTTGCGCAGACTGGAGCGGCGGAGACGGCGGAGCCCGTCGACACTCCCGCATTGCCCGCCGCGGAGGCCGCCCCGCTTCCCGAGGAGCCGCCCATTCCCGAGGAGCGTCCCACGCCGCCACCGGGGTCCGAGCCCGTTGCACCTCCCGTCGTGGAGCCCGCGCCCCAACCGTCGCCGCCGGTTGCGCCCGCTGCGCCGCCCGTCGTCGATCCCACGCCCCATCCTGCGCCGCCCGTCGTGGAGCAACCTCCGCGTCCGGTGGCAGACCCCACCGCGCGCGTCGTGGAGAATCGCCCGGACATCGGACCGCTGCGGTCTCAACCCTGGGCCACGGGTCTTGCCGCGGCATTGGGCGTGTGGATGTTGGTGGCGCCGGTGCCGTTGCTGGTGTGTCTGGCCATCGCCGGCGCGGCCATGGCGGGGGTGGTGCTGAATACGCAGGTGGTGCGCACCTCGCCGTGGATTGCGGCGCTGCCCTCCACGTTCCTCCTCGCTTCGCTCGCCATGGTCCCGCTGGCGTTGTCCGGTGGGGTGGCGTGGGCGGTGGCGTCGGGAATGACCGCGCTGGGACTGGCGGTGCCTCCGTCGTTGGACGTGGCTCCCGAGGACAGCGAGGGCTCGGTGGTGGAGCGGCTCTCCTCACGCACGTCGATTCCCGCGTTGGAGCGCGCGCTGCTGGGACGGTGGCCCGGTTTCAACGCGCCCAACCGGCTCCGCGCCATGGTGGCGGGCTTTGCGTTGGCGAGCGCGGGCCTGGCCTTGATGGTGGCGCACGCGGTGGCGGCGGTGGCGCTGGTGGCGGCGGTGACCGCGGTGATCGTGGTGGGCGCGGTGCTGGCGGTGGTGGCGGTGGTGATGCTGGCCAAGGATTCCAGGTCCGACCCGCCCGACCCGCCCTCCCGCACCCACGACGACGATCCGCCCTCCGCACACATCTACGTGGAGTCTCCGTGGGTTCCCTGGTGGTGGCTCTTCATCGGCCCTCCACCGCCCTCCACGACGAGCGCGCACACAAAGGCCGCTCCCGCCTCCGCGGACTCGCGCAACCTGGAGAAGTGGTTCATGAGCCTGGCCATGACGTCGTGCGGGCTGCTGCCGGCGGACGTGGGCGTCCGGATGCTGTTCCGCGGCCTGCGCGCCATGGGTGGTGATGACGAGGTGGATCGGGTGGAAGAGAAGGCGGAGTGACGTCGTCACACGCCGGCGAGCGCCTGGTCGAGGTCGGCGATCAGGTCCTCCGCGTCCTCGAGGCCAATGGACATGCGCAACAGGTTCTGCGGTGTCCGCGTGTCGGGTCCTTCAATGGAAGCGCGGTGCTCGATGAGACTGTGCGCTCCGCCGAGGCTGGTGGCCCGGGTGAACAACTTCACACGCGCGGCCACGCCCAGGGTCTTCTCGCCGCAGCCGCGCACCTGCATGGACAGCATGCCGCCAAAGCTGCGCATCTGTCGTCGAGCGGTCTCGTGTCCCGGGTGGGTCTCCAGGCCCGGGTAGTGCACAGCCTCCACGTTGGCGTGGCCGCTGAGGAACCGCGCCACCTTGAGGGCGTTCTCGCTGGCCGCGCGCATCCGCACCGCCAGCGTGTCGACGCCGCGCAGGGTGAGCCAGCAATCAAAGGGGGAGGGCACCGCGCCACCGAACTTCTGCGACGCGCGCGCCCGCTCGAACACGTAGTTGGCGTGGTTCGTGATGAGCACGCCGCCCATCACATCGCTGTGGCCGCTCAGGTACTTGGTGGTGGAGTGCATCATCAGGTCCACGCCCAGCTCGAGGGGACGCTGCAGCATGGGGCTGGCGAAGGTGCTGTCGCAGATGCAGATGGCCTCGATCTCCCGCGCCAACGTGGCCAGTGTGGCCAGGTCGGTGATGCGCAGCAGCGGGTTGGAAGGCGTCTCCACCCACAACAGGCGCGTCTCCCTGCGCACCGCGGCGCGCACCGCGTCGGCGTCGGTCATGTCCACGTAGCTCACGTCCAGCTGCCACCTGCGGAGCACCTCGCCCAGCAGCTTGCGCAGACCGTAGTAGACGTCCTGCGGCGCAATGATGTGGTCGCCCGGCTCCAGCGCCTGCAGCACCGCCATGCTCACCGCCTGTCCCGACGAGAACGCCAGTGCCTCGGTGCCGCCCTCCAGCGCGGCGAGGCATTCCTCCAGCGCGCGGCGGTTGGGGTTGTCCTCGCGCGAGTAGGAGAACCCCAGCGGGTAGCTCCCGTCGGCGGCGCGCTGGAAGGTGGTGGAGAGATGGATGGGTGGGGTGACGGCGCCGGTGGCAGGGTCCGGTCGACGTCCGGCGTGCACCGCCAGGGTCTCGAGCTTCATGGACGCGCAGCGTAATACAGGTTTGCCCCGACCCCGCAGCGGCTCCCGCTCGACGAGGGTTCAGCCGAACAGCTCCGCGTTCCGGAACGGGATGAGCGCCAGCACCACGGCGTGCTCGTAGTAGGCGGTGCGATCAATGACGTCGCCGGTGAGCAGGCCCACGGCGCCGTTGGTGTGCTTGGAGTTCTGGCGTCCGAAGACCTGGTCATCCGCGTGCGCCAGCTCCACGCCCGCCCGCACCAGGGACGCGACCTGCGGCGGCAGCGTGAATGTGGCGGTCCGGCTCCGTGCCACCTGGTCTCCGCGCAACACCACGATCCACGCGAACGCCTCCAGCTCTCCCGCTTTCTCGTCGACGCCACCCTCCAGCCCCACCCACCACGTGGCGTCGGGCCGGGCGGCGCGGGCGTGATTGGCGCGGTTGTGCGCTCCGCGCAGGGTCTCCTCGTCGTCCATGGGCTGGTCGCTGACGCCGGAAGGCACGGAGACGCCCACCACCTGGCACACCTGGCCCGGGAACATCCGCTGGAAACCCAACTCCGTGGCCCGGATCTTCACCGGGTTCGTCGACGCCACCACCACCGTCTGCATCACCGCGCTCCGTGTCCGCTACTCCCATCCTATCAGTGCAGCGGCGCGGCGGGGACGGTGGCAGCCGCGTCGTGACGACGGATCCAGCGCTGCAGCCGCAACACCGCCCGTTCCCGGGCCTTGGCCTCCACGTCCACGGTGAGCCGCGTGGTCAGCCAGTGCACCGGGAAGTCGCGCGGCTGGATGAAGTCCGCGTGGGGCCGGGGGTCCGCCTCCGACCAACCCGCCTCCGGCGACGACACATGGGCCCACGGCTCGCGCCCGCCCCAAGTGGCCGCGGCCTGCACGGTGGCTTCCTCCTCGGAGAGACCGTCGGGATTGCAGCGGTGATGGTGCACGTCATAGACCAGCGGGATGCCGTGTTGGTGGCACGCGGGCAGCAGATCCTCGACGGTGAACACGCGGTCATCATTCTCCAACACCACCCGCTCCCGCGCGGCGCGGCTGAGCCGGTCCAGCGCGCGCACCAGGCGCAACAGGGCCTGCTTCTTGTCCGGTTGTGCGCCACCGCCGTGGATGGTGATCTGTTCCGCGCCCACCCAGTGTGCCATCCGCGCGTGATGCTCCAGCTCACGAAGCGAGGATTCCGAGGTGCCGTTGGACGCCGAGCCCGGCACCACGAACGGGTCGGGATGGAAGCTCAGGCGGATGCGCGGCGCCAGCCGCCGGACGCGCTGCACCGAGGCCTGGAACGTGGTGTCGTCGTCGAGGACGCGGAGCAGCTGGTGGTGCTCCGGGTGCGTGGCCAGCGGGATGAGCTTGCTGGGGATGCGGAAGGCGCCCACGTCATGCTGCGCGCACCACTGCACCGCCTGCTCCAGGCTGAAGGCGTTGTGGCGCGCAACCTCCAGCAGGTACGCGCGCGCCGCGGCAAGCGGCAACCCCGCCACGTAGCGGGCGGTGGCGGTGCGGAAGCGGATGGGCTCGTCGACAAAGCCGCAGCAGAGACCGAGACGCAGCACGCCGGGGTATACCGGGGTGCGCCGTGGCGCTCATGCGTCGGTCGTCCCTGTCTCCGTCAGCGTTGGTCCGTGTGACGACGTCCGGGTGCCACCGTCTGCACCCCGCGCAGCAGGCGACGCGCCACCCGCGTGGTGCCTTGCGCGTAACGCAGCTCCGCAGCGCGCTGGGTCCGCACCAGGGCCGCCAGCTCGGCGTGCACCTGCTCGCGCGCGGCCTCGGCGTTGGGCACCTTCCCGTCGGCAATGGCGCGGATGCGACGGAAGCAGGTCATCTGCGCGTCCACGTGACGTCGGGAATCCCGGTGGTGGTGCTGCTGCAGCCGGTGGATGCTGTGTCGCACTCCGCGCGCCAGCTTCAATCCGCTCCACGCCACCGTGGCGTCGGCGCGGCCACGCTCCAGGAGCCGCATCATGTCCACGCACGCGCCCACGGCCTGCTGACAGGTGCGGTCCAGCGTCTCCGCGTGGCGCTGCAACAGCTGCAGGTGACGACGTTGCTCGAAGGTGTCCACCAGCACCTCGGTGACCTGCCGTCGGTCGGGCTGCGCGGCGTCGGTGGCCAGGTGGAGGAGCTGGTGGACTCCACGTCGGACCTGCTCCAGCTCACCGGCCGCGCGGGCCAGCTCCCGGGCGGCGTGGATGGCCCATTCCGCATCAGCGACCATGTCGGAAGTGTCCTCGTTCGCGCAGCACCTGGCAACGAGCACGAACGCAGGCCTGGGCCGGAACATTGCGTTGTCGCCTCACCGAGGGGAGATTGCGTCCTCCCAGGGAAATCCACCCCCCTGGCCTGGGACGAAGGAACACATGCCCGCCGGCTTCCTTGGCACCCGCGCCAACCTCCTCCTGGACCTCATCCTCCTCGTCACGCTGGCCACGCCGCTGGTGATGCTGGCCTCGTTCCGCCTGGTCCGCGCGCGGAAGTGGCAGCAGCACCGTCGGGTGCAGGTGGGCTGGTTGGTCCTGTGTTTCACCGCGGTGTTCACGTTTGAAGGTGTGCTGAGGTTGCAGGGCGGTTCGGGGAGCTTCGTTTCGGCGAGCCCCTACGCGGGACCGGCGCTGCGCACGCTGCTCAACGGTCACATCGCGGGCGCCATCCTCACCTACACGGCGTGGCTGGTGTTGGCCGTGATGTCGCACCGGCGGGCGGAGCAGGTGTTGCCTGGGACCTTCTCCCGTCGTCACAAGAAGGTGGGCTGGCTGGTGTTCGGCGGCGCCATCTACACCGCGGTGACGGCGCTGGGCATGTACGTGTTCACCTTCGCGCTCTGAGCGGGATCAACCACGAGTGCCTCTGGTATCCTGCGCGCGTGCACGTGCGGTTCCTGCTGCCACTGGTACCCGTGGGCTGGCTCGCTGGCTGCGTCGAGTGCGCGTCCGGCCAGTACCGCGAGGGGAACATGTGCGTGACCGCGTGCAACGTGGACTCGGACTGTCGCGGCTCGGAGGTGTGCCGGGACGGTCGCTGCGTCGACGGGACGCGCTCCCAGCCCGATGGCGGCCACCTCGTCGCCTCGTCCTCGTCGTCGGGAGCCGCCACCTCGTCGTCCAGCGTGGCAGCGGTGACCTCGTCCACCGGCGCCGCCAGCGCCACCTCGTCGTCCAGCGCGTCCAGCAGCTCCAGCGGCGGGAGTACTGGCTCCACTTCCGGCGCTGCCACCTCGTCGTCGTCCTCCGCCAGCTCCACGAGCAGCTCGTCGTCCTCGTCGTCATCATCATCGTCGTCGTCCAGCAGCTCGTCCTCCAGCGGTGTGCCGCGTGACGGCGTGATCCTGTTCGACGAGGCGCACCAGCCCTGGGTCACCGTGAGTGGGAACTGGGCGTCGCTGGCGGGGCTCCTGCAGTTCGACGGCCACACCGTGCTCACGCACGCCACCGGTCCCATCACCGCGCAGGTGCTGCAGGGCATGGACGTGCTGGTGCTGGGCACGTCGTGGGGCACGTTCCAGGCCGCGGAGATCGACGCGGTGGTGGCGTTCGTGGAAGCCGGTGGCGGCCTGTTCATCACCGGGCTGGGTTGGTCCTGGGTGGACGCTCAGCAGGGCCGCACCCTGGACAACTATCCCATGAACCAGGTTGCCGGCCGCTTTGGCATCTCCTTCCTGGACAGCTTCATCTACGACGTCACGAATCACGAGATGGAGGTCTACCAGCCGCACCTCATCCCGCTGGAGGCGCACGAGGTGACCGCGGGCGTGCTGCGCTTTGGCGGCCCGGTGGCGCCGTCCCCGTTGCGGCGTCTGCATCCCGCGGTGCGTGCGCTGATCGGCGGTGACAACGACGCGTACGCCACGCTGGGCCACTACGCCGCGGGTGAGCATCCGCCGGTGGTGATGGTGCGTGAGTACGGGCAGGGGCGCGTGGTGGCGCTGGGCCATGAAGCGTACTTCACCAACGACGATCCCGACGACGACACCCTCTCGCAGATCCAGGAGCAGGACAACACCCGCGCGGCGCGCAACATGTTCCAGTGGCTCGCGGGATACGACTGACGGCTACCGCGAATCCCGTCCGTTGCCACCGTGTCCGTCGTGGGAGGAGGTATCCACCACGAGTTGGGCGCCGGCCATGCTGAGCAGCGCGTGGCGCACCTGCGAGGGCACCGTCAGGTCCACGTCCTCCATCTCCAGCACGGCGCGCACCGCCTCCTCCAGGTCATGCGGCACATCCTCCGGCGTGCTCTCCACCGTGATGGCTCCGTCCTTCCAGGTGACCTTGCCACGACGAGGAAACTCGATGACGAACATCCATCCTCCAGGTGGAGACGGGCGCTGCCGTCACGTGAGCGCGGAACCTCGACGGAATCCAGCTTCGTGTCGAGCGTATCCCAACTGCCCAGGATGATGAGCCTCTCCCGCGCCACCACCGCGCCGTGCCCTTCGCGGTTCGTGACGGCCTGGGGCGCGCCCAGTCCGTTTGTGGGTTCCAGCGCGTGACGTCACGGTCTGGCGAGCCTGCCATCGGTAACCAGGGGATCCCGGAGGTGGCCACGCATCCCGGGATTTCGACGGGGTCCGTCGTCGTGCCTACACCAGCTTACGGTGGCGGGATCCCGGACGGGCGCCTAGCGTTGGGGCGCCGGTTTCCACGCAGCAGCGCGACGGGAGGGACGCATGCCGCCGGTTTCAGGTCCCAGCAAGACCTCGCAGACGCAGAGCCGCACCCAGGCACCACCGACCAAGCCACCACCGCCCAAGCCCGGGCAGACCTACCAGGTGCAGAAGGGCGACACGCTCTCGGGCATTGCCAAGAAGGCCTATGGCGACGCCAGCCGCTGGAAGGAGATTGCGGAGGCCAATCCCAGGAAGGTGGGGCCCAACGCGCTCATCAAGGCCGGCGACACCATCAAGATTCCCGCCGACAGCCGCGCGGACAAGGTGGAGAAGAGCACGCGCCAGACCGAAGCGCAGAAGGCCGTGGGCGACAAGCCGCGCGTCGAGGACAAGGGTCCCGCCCGGGAGGGAAGCGCGGAGCTGAAGGAGGAGGTCACCGGGTCCTTCAAGCTCGGCAAGCTCGCCGACGGATTCGCCAACGCCACGCGGCTCATCCGTGAAGCCGGTCAGCGCGCCAGCGCCGCCGCCGACGAGTCCAAGGGCGTGGCCGAGCAGAAACGCGTCGCGGCGGGCAAGGCCCAGGACAAGGTGCGCAGCCTGGAAGCGCAGCTGGACAAGGCCCGCGCCGACGCGCAGAGCACGAGCCTGGATCACTTCCGCAGGGTGGAGCACCACGCGCCCAAGCTGGAGGTGGACAACGCTGCGCGTCGGAGCCGGGATGCGCAGAACCGGGTGGGCAGCCTGGAGAAGCAGCTGGATACCGCGCGCGCCGACGCCATCAAGAAGGGCGACGAGGCCATCCGCGCCCAGCAGGATGCCAACCAGAAGGCCAAGGCGGTGGGGCGCAAGGAGCCGTTCCCCGACGCCAACGGCGTGAAGGACGCGCGCGACGCCGGCAGCCTCAGCACCGAGGCGCAGAAGCGCCTGCTCGGCAGCCCCGGCGTGGTGTCACCGCAGGAAGCCGCCAAGGTGGACGCGCAGAAGATCGCCGACGCCACCGCGCAGGGCCCCGAGCAGGGAGCGCGCGCCCTCGAGGAGCAGCTGCAGGGCAACCGGGATCCCGCCTACCGCGAGGAGCTGCTGCGCGCGGCGCAACCCTCGGTGACGAAGATCGCCGCCGACCTGGACAAGCTGGAGGGCAAGGACAAGAACGACCTGTTCAAGAACACCATGGGCAGTCTCTCCCGCGCCACGGAGCTGGCGGGCGCGGGCAACGCGCGGCTCATCACCGACGCGTACGCCAAGGGCCTCCCCGACGGGAAAGTCGACATCGACGACAAGGACCGCCTGGGCGGCTCCCTCAAGCAGTCCATCCAGGACGGCAACGGCTCCCTGTTCGCCACCGAGCTGGCCGGCAGCCTGCAGCGCAACGGCAAGACCGACGCCGCGCGCGACGTGGCCAAGCTGACCGCGGAGGCGGTTGGCGACATCAACGAGGACTTCAAGGAGAAGGCGGACCAGGTTGACAAGCTCAACGGCGAGCTTGCGCGTTACGTCAGTGAATGGAAGGGCGTGCTCTCCGACGCGGAGCTGCAGAAGGGCATCGAGGCGTTCCGCGAGAAGAACAAGGCGGCCTACACGGAATTCGAGGACGCGGGCCGCAAGCTCTCCAGCACGTTGGAGGGCGCGGGCGCGGCGGCGCGCAACGCCGAGGACCTCTCGAAGCTCACCGGTGGATTCCCGCCGGAGGGCGTGCGTTTGCTCGGCGCGTCGCAGGAAGCGCTCAAGGAGCTGCCGCGCGCGGCGCAGTCGGATGCGGGCCAGAAGGCCATTGCGGATTCCCTGGAGCGCGCGGGCGCGGGGGCGCCGTCCTTCCTCGAGAACGCACGGGCCTCGCAGCTGGGCCTGGAAGGCGACGAGGCCAAGGCGCACGACCAGGCGCTCACCGACTCCGTCACCCGCGCCGCGGGCACCCGGGCCGCCGAGCTGGCGCAGAGCGGGGACCTGGGCCGGCTTGGTCGCCTCGTCGAGGGCATGGACCGCAACGCGTCCACGCTGGGCCTCAAGAGCGGTGACCTCCGGGCGATGAAGGACGTCGTCGCGGATTACCAGGCCAAGCCCACGCTGGACCCGGTGAAGTTCGGAGAAGACTTCGCCAAGGCCACCACCTCCGTGGCCAAGGACGCCGTGGCCGAGCAGCTCAAGAGCCAGTATCCCGGTCTCTCCGACGACGAGCTGGCCCGCAAGGCGCTGGAAACCCCCACCGGGAAGCGCATCGCCACCATCGGTCTCGTCGTCAGCGGAGCTTCCATTGCCAAGGACCTGGCCACCGGCGACGCGGAGACGCGCATCAAGGCCGTGGCCGACACGCTGGGCCTGGCGGGCGACCTGGCGCCGTTCCTCAAGGAGGGCAGCAAGCTCAGTGGCATCTTCAAGACCGCGGGCACCGTGGCCAGGCCGCTGGGCGTCATCTTCGACGGCGTGAACATTGCCCAGGCGGTCAAGAACAAGGACTACGCGCAGGCGGGCATCTCCGCGGCGTCACTGGCGGGCACGCTGGCGGCGGGCGCGGTGGGCGGACCGGCGGGCATTGCCATTGCGGCGGGCACCGCGGTGTTCACCATTGGCGCCAACGCCGTGCTCAACCACTTCCGCGCCAACGCGGCGGAGGACCGTGCCGAGGAGAACCTGGGCGTGTTCCTCAAGGGCGCGGGCCTCAGTGAAACCGCGGCCTACCGTTTCCGCGACGTCACGCGCGACGGCCACGAGAGCATTGGCCGCATGATCAGCCAGGCCGCGCCGCAGCTGGGCGTGACGCCGCGTCAGCTCCTGGACCAGCTCTCCCGCCTGGACTCCGACACGCTCAAGAAGGTGGTGGATACCGCGGAGTCCGTGCCGCGCGACGACGACGGAGTCTTCCGCGCCACACACGAGTCGGACAGCCGCGCGGGAGAGGAGCTCGCCGCCGGCCGCTACCAGATCGAGGTGAAGCCGCAGAGCGTGACCGGCTGGGTCAACTGGCTGCGCCATGAGCGCTACATCTCCACGCCCAGCCGCAGCAGCGTGCGCGTGGTCTGACCTGTCTGGACCACGTCCTCGTGGGACGCACCGTGCGCCACGACGGGCGCATCCGTCGCCGTGAAGAGCAGCTGGGCCTGGCCGCAGCGACCTGACCGCTCACGCCGGCTGCGACTCCTCCACAAAAGCCTGCACCGCGGCGCGCTCCTCGGGCGTCACCACCTCGGAGACGAAGGTCACCGCTTCCGTGGCAGTGCGGAAGGAGCGGCGGTTGGGATTCCCCGCCTCGCGGATGATGCGCTCCACCTGCAGACCCAGCGTCGCCTGACCACTGTCCAGCAGGAACGCGCTGCGCTCCATGACCGGGTTGTCCTTCTTGAGCATCTGGATGAACTGCTCGGCCACCTCGGTGGGAACCACGCCGCATTGACGCAGGTCCACCAGCGCCACCACGCGCGTGCCAATGGCCTTGATGAAACCAAAGAGCGCCGGGCCCAGCTGCGCCACGTCGTCCATGGAGATGGGTGAGATGCTGCGGATGGTGATGACCCGCCCCTTCGGGTTGCCAACCTTGATCATGTTCCCTCCCTGGTAGAACGCGCCGCACGCTACGTCGACAGCGTGGCCGGAAACACTCCGGGAACCGGCGGATGGCGCGGCGCCATGACACACCACCGCACCGTGTCCGCCCGATAACCTCGGTGTTCCGCCGGATGTCTGCGCGGCGGCTGGAGCCCGGATGACCACCGTCAACGCCAACCGCACCTCGGTCCGCCCCCCGGTCACGTCGACCACGCCCACCGAGCCGCCGCAGGAAGGGCCCAAGGCAACCAGCGCCACCACGCCACCTCCCGTCGCCACCGAGACCACCACCACGCCGGAGCGCCGCGCGCACACGGATAAAACGGAGCGCGTGGGTGCGCGTCGCGACGAGGCGGCGGTGCAGGGCAGGGTGAACGCGACCTTTGGTGCGGGCGTGGGTGGGGCTCCCAGCGTGCAGGACATCCGCAACGGCGCGGTGCTGCAGGAAGGACAGGCCGGCACCAGCGTCAAGGAGCTGCAGGAGCGCCTCGCCAAGCTGGGCCACAGCGGTCCCACCACCGGCGTGTTCACCGCGGAGACCACCGCGCAGGTGAAGGCGTTCCAGCGCGCGCACGGCGTCGGCGCCACCGGCAAGATCGGCCCGCAGACGCTGGGTGCCCTGGAGCGCGCGGAGCGGGAAGCGGCGCATGGTCCGCGCAAGCCCGTGGACACCGGGCCGTACCACGCCGTGCGGCAGGGCAAGAGCGCGTATTTCCACAAGGTGTCGTCGGAATCCTCGTCGAGCAACCAGGGCATCGAAGGACGCGGCACGCTCCCGCAGGTGGACATCAAGCGCACCATGGGCACGCCGGGCAACCGCGAGCCGCTGGACATCCCCAGCGTGTACATGGGCGGTCACGCCAACGGGAAGGAAGCCGACGTGGGGCTGTCCTGGAGCCGTCGCCATGACCAGGTGAACGGCACGCACGTCCCCACGTTCACCGACCGCCCCGAGGGCACCGACGGAGGCGACCCGCGCCACCGCTTCACCAAGGTGGGCGGCGTGGTGCGCAATGGCCTCGGCGAGGAGGTCAAGGACCCGGAGGTCATCAAGAAGCTGGAGCCCAACTACGCCTTCCGCGTGTTCTGGCGCACCACCAACAAGGAGCCCAAGCTCGACGACAAAGGCAACGTGGTGAAGGAGAACGGCAAGACCGTCTACTCGAACAACCAATGGCACAACCCGCCGCCCGGCCTGCCGAACCAGTATTTCTACCCCGGCGACAAGATCCAGATGAGCGTGAAGGTGGTGGGCGACGAGAAGGTGCAGGTCAGCGTGGGCAAGCTCAATGAGCCCCGCCACGAGTACACCAGCGCGCCTTTCACAGCGCAGGGGTTCACGCGCGACGCCGAGAAGTCCTTCAAGCGTGTCAACTCCATCGACCAGTTCGTGGTGAAGGATGGCAAGCGCAAGGGCATCGAGTCGCTCAAGCTGCCTGTGCAGGACACGCAGACCACGGTCACCGGCGGTGGCTGGGACGAGGTGCGCATCCTGCAGAACAACAACCGCTCCCGTCCGCTCAACAGCCGCAAGGACACCATGATCCACGGCACCGACGTCGACCTGCGCTCCTTCCAGGTCTCCGGCCGCAACGCGCGCGGCGGTGAATACGTGGACATTGTTCCCTGAAGCGGGCGGACCGTATTGGCGGCGGCACACTCCGCGCCATGCGGTGGGTCCACCAACCCAGCCGCGCGTGTATCTCACCGTTGCAGAGTCCCGGGCTCCGCGAGCGACCGTTGAGGACGCACTTGGCGCTGGCCAGGGCGGCGAGGGCCCGGCGCACTCCAGGTCGTGGCCCGCTCACGACGTCAGCAAGCCCGATGGGCATCCTTGTCCGGACGCAACTCCAGACTACTTGCCGCTCGTCGTCGCGCGCGGGGCATGGGCCCAGAGCACCTCGCGCACCCAGCCGGGAGACGTCGCCCGGTACACCGCCAGGGCCAGCGCGGCACCCGCCACGGTGTCCAGCACGTAGTGTTGCCTCACCAGCACCACGCTCACCGCCACAAAGGCCGCCAACCCGCCTGCCAGCCGTCCCAGCCACGGGTTCACGTCGCGGAAGAAGAGCGCGCTGAGCACGGACATGGACACGTGCGCGGAAGGGAAGAGGTTGGTGGGGCGGTCCAGCCAGAACCAGAACGTTCCCACGTCGTGCCAGAAGGTTCCGTCGGGAAGCAGCTCGGGACGCTCCGTCATGCGCACCGGGAAGAGCGCGAAGCACACCAGCTGCAACAGGCACGTCGTCGCAAACGCACGCACCGTGTGGCGCACCAGCTTCTCGCCGTGGATGACCAGCGCCAGCACGGCCACCATCAGATAGGCCAGCCCGTAGGTGGCCAGCAGCTCCGGGATGAAGGGAACGCGGTGCTCGAGCGGCAGCGAGAGGTCCCAGGGCCGCGGCGCATCCATCATGAGCCGGTTGAGCACCAAGTAGCCCGACGCATATCCGGGCACCAGCAACGCCAGGGCCGTGGCCTTGTACGTGGTCTCACGCCACTGCGTGCCGTGGCTCATACCTGCGGTTGTGCGAGTTTCGTGCCGCGTGCGCACCGTGGGTCGGCGTGCCACGTCGCGGCAACGCTTTCGGGGACCAACGGGGGACTGCAAGGATTGCGGGGCGTGGGCGAGGGCGGGGGCGTCAACGCCGTGTGAACTCCACCGCACCCAGACCGTCGCTGGCGGGGTACTGCGTGCCGGTGAGGCCGTCCACGTTGGGAGCAAGACGCGCGCGGAAGGACACGCGGAAGGTGTTCTCGCCCAGCTCATCCACGCGCACGTTGATGGTCTCCGCCGGGGTATCAAAGCGCCAGCTCCCGTCCACCAGCTGCGCGCAACCGTTGAAGCTCACGTCGGTGGTGGACACCGGTACGTCCTGGCCGGGCGGGGTCTCGTCGACCAGCTCACCCAGCGTCCCCTCCAGGTTGATCACCACCATCGCGTCGCCGCCGTTGGGCCGGGTCACCTGCAGGTTGATGTACGTGCGCCCGTCAAAGATGGCGACCGAGGGACTGGGCACCTCGTTGTTCACGTCGAGCGCCGGGCCGATGTCGCCGGACACCAGGCCCCCGCCCACCTCCAGCGCGGCGTCGAGCCCGGAGTTGCCCAGCGCCGTGCCGGTGTTTTCCGTCGGCGGACTCCGCTCCCCGGTCACCACGCGCGTCTGCGTCCGCGCCTCGGTTCCCTGGTCCTCCGGGTACGCCTCACAACGCCCGCCGCCGTTGCAGTACGCGGTGTCCGGACAGTCGGAGTGGGACAGGCACTCCGGTCCCACCCCGCACGCCTGCGTCGACACCAGCAGGCCCACCACACAGCTTCCACGGAACAACGAGGTCAGCTTCATCACGACGGCCTCCGGGTTGGTGGCCCACCACTTCTCAAGAAGCATGCCCGCTCAAATCCCCGCACCTTCCCGCTAGGACGGGCCGTGGGGTGCGCGTTTTGAGCAGCGGGGCTGGCCGCTTTGCGCTGCGCAGCGTCGGATGGGGTAGCTTGCGCACATGGCTGAAGCCCTGGTGCTGGATGATGTGACCTTGCACACCGTCGACGGACCGGTGGTGCCACGTGGCCGCCTGGTGATGCAGGGCGGTGTGCTGGCGAGGTGGGAGCGCAGGTGAAGGTGCCGCGCGGGGCGCGCGTGGTGCGGATGTCCGGGCTGCACGTGGCGCCAGGTTTTGTGGATGCGCACATGCACGCCGGACTGCACCAGGTGGGGGTGAGCGGGTTCGAGGCGGAGCACTACAACGAGAGCACCGACCCCATCACGCCGCAGCTCCGCGCCGAGGACGGCATCAATCCGCGGGATGAGGGCTTCCGCGACGCGCTTCACAGCGGCGTCACCACGGTGTGCGTGTTGCCGGGGAGCGCCAACGTGGTCGGCGGTCTGGCGGTGAGCCTGCGCACCTGGGGCGGTCGCATGGCCAGCATGATGTACGACGAGCGTCCCGGCCTGAAGGTGGCCTTCGGGGAGAACCCCTGTCGCATCTACCGCGAGCAGAAGAAGAGCCCGGCCACGCGCATGGCGGTGCCCGCGTTGTTGCGTCAGACGCTGGAGAAGGCGCGTGCGTATCTCCGGAACAAGCGGGATCCCAAGCAGGTGAGGGACCTGGGGATGGAGAACCTGCTGCGCGTGCTCCGTCGGGAGATGCCGCTGCGCATCCATGCGCACCGCGCACATGACATGGAGACCGCGCTGCGGGTTGTCGACGAGTACCGGCTGCGCGCGGTGATGGACCACGCCACGGAGGGCCACCTCATCGTCGAGGAGCTGGTGCGTCGGCGCCTCCCGGTGATCGTGGGGCCGGACCTGGCGGCGCGCACCAAGCTGGAGCTGGAGAATCGTCGCGCGGACAACGCTGCGCTCTTGACGCGCGCGGGCGTGCTGGTGGCGCTGATGAGTGATCACCCGGTGACCTCCAGCCAGCACTTCCACCTCATCCCCGCCGTGGCCCGACGACACGGCCTCAGCGACGAGCAAGCCCTGCGCTCGGTCACCCTCCATCCCGCGCGCATCCTGGGCCTGGAGGGACGGCTGGGCTCGCTGATGCGCGGCAAGGACGCCAACGTGGTGGTGTGGAGCGGACCGCCTACCGACGCGTCCAGTGTTCCCCTCGCGGTCTACGGCGAGGGCGCGCGGGTGCACGGCACCGAAACGCCGTGAAGCGTGGTCCCCACACTCGCGCTAGCATGCAGGTCGTGCGTGTGCGCGGAGTCGTGGGCCTGGTGTTGCTGGGGATCCTGGCCTCGTCGTGTCGACGGGAAGTGTCCCCGGCCGCGCCCACCGTCAGCGTCCCCGCGGGCACCTTCCAACTGGGGTGCAACCGCGCGCGCGATCCCTCGTGCTCGGACACGGAGCTCCCATCCCACGACGTCACGCTGCCCGCGTTCACCATCGACCGCACCGAGGTGACGCAGGGAGCCTACGCCGCCTGTGTCACCGCGCGACGTTGCACCCCGCCGCGCTGTGAGTACACGCCGGAGACCACGCCGCGGCGCCCGGTGGTGTGCGTGAGTTGGGAGCAGGCCGACGCCTTCTGTGCCTGGTCGGGGAAACGTCTCCCCACCGAGGCGGAATGGGAACGCGCGGCGCGCGGTACCGACGGACGGGTCTATCCCTGGGGCGACGAGGCGCCCACCTGCGAGCTCGCGGTCTACCCCGCGTGCCAGGCCACGCTGCTCGACGTGGGCAGCCGTCCGCGTGGCATCAGCCCGTCGGGCGCGTTGGACATGGCCGGCAGCGTCGACGAGTGGGTGGCGGACTGGTTTGGTCCGTATCCGTCCGAGGCGCAGCGGGCCCCCACCGGGCCAACCCAGGGGATGGGGCGTCTGGCACGGGGCGGCGCGTATGACGCCTGGCACATGCGCTCCACCGCCCGCAGCGCACTGGATCCGGCGCACACCGATCACCTCCTCGGCTTCCGCTGCGCGCGCTGATCCGCGTTTTGTGTCGCGGTGGTGTCACGTCCGTCACGTCGTGGTGACAGCGCGGTGACATCTTCGCGCCGGTATTCTCGAGGGGAATAGCGTTGTGCGAGGCTCGGTTGGTTGCGCGAGGAGCGTCGTCATGAAACGCGGCCTGATCCTGTTGGCGCTTGGGGTGGTGGTGCTCATCGCCACGTGCGCGCTGCCGCGCGTGACCGCGCAAGACCAGGAGCCAACGCAGGGCGGTGGGCGCGAGGAACCCGCGGTGGACGGGCGCATGGACCACTCCTGACGACGGGAGCCGGGGGGACGGGCTAGCATGGCCTCCACTTCCTGGAGACACCCATGCGTCCTGCCATCTTGGCCCTGTTCCTCTTCGCGTCGGCTTGTGATCAGACGGTGACCTTCACGGTGACCCAGTCGGGGGAGACCACCGTTGAGCGTGGGCTCGAGCTGCAGTGTCGTCTGGCCGCGCTCAACATTGGACGTTTCTCGGACATCAGCTTCGAGGACACGCAGGAGTTCGAGAACCAGGGGGTGACCAAGGAGGACGTCAAGAGCGCGCACCTCATCGATCTCAAGATGCGCGTGAAGGATCCGGCGGGACAGGACCTGAGCTACCTCTCGCGCGTGGCCTTCCACGTCGAGTCGCCCGGTCAGTCCAAGGCGCTGGTGGCGGAGCAGGACAGCTTCCCGGACAACGTCGACACGGTGACCTTCCGCATGACCGGTACCGAGCTGGCGCCGTATGTCACCGCGGAATCCATGAGCATCACCTCGGAGGTCACCGCCAACGGCTGCCCCGACACCGACCAGACCCTCGAGGTCACCGCGGTGTTCGAGGTGGAGGCCACGGTGCAGGGGTTGCAGAAGGCCGCACGCATGGCCACGCCGTGAGCGCCCCATCGGCGCGACGTCGGATGCCACCCGCACGCATCATCACCCTCTCCGGCGCAGGTGCACGCAGGAACCCGCTATCACCAACGCTGCGCCCCCTTCGGGCGCGATGCCGGAGGTGCTGGCATGCATTCCAGTTGTGCCAAGTGCCGGATGCCCACGTTGCAGCCGGCCACCCTTGCTGACGATGTGCCCGCGCTGGTGTGTCACCGGTGCGGCGGGATGTGGTTGGAGAAGGAGGAGGTGCTGCGGCTGGCCGAGCGCGGGCGCGAGGTCCCCGGTTCATCGACGTGGGATGCGCTTCGCCAGGCCATGGATCGGCTGGCCGGTTGGTGTCCGCATGGTCACGGGGTGATGTTCCGCACGCGGCTGGAGCTCGACGAGGTCTTCCATCTCGAGCGTTGCAACCAGTGCGAGGGAACCTGGTTCGACGCCGGGGAGTGGAACCACCTGGTGCGTCGGAATCTGCTCCGCAAGCTGCAGGAGTTCTGGACGCCCGGCTGGGAGAAGCGGCTGCGTGGCGCCAATGCGCGCAAGGCGCATCTGCGTCGCGTGGAGCAGCGCGTGGGCCGGGACCTGTTCCACGAGATCATGTCGCTGGCGGGATTGCTCCGTCGTCACTCCGCGGGGCGGGAGGCGCTGGCCTTCCTGGTGGAGGAAGTGCAACTCAAGCAGGACGAGCGCACCTTCGACGGACTGGTCACGGGCACCGGCGAGAACGCCACGCGCTGAACGGTTCCACACCATTGGGTTCGCGTGTCCCGAAAGGCGTTGGGGAGGAGTGATGGCCGCACGACGGGGGGCCCTCTCGTCGGTCATGTCATGTGCGAGCTGACATTTGTCATGTGCGAGCTGACATTTGTCATGTGCGAGCTGACATTTGTCATGTGCGAGCTGACATTTGTCATGTGCGAGCTGACATTTGTCATGTGCCAGCTGACATTTGTCATGTGCCAGCTGACATTTGTCATGTGCCAGCTGACACTCGCGCCCCGATGGGGTGCCGCCCCGCCTGCCGGGTATCCAGCGCGTTCCCCCGATACGCCCTCCCTACGGCCTTGGGACCACGTCGGCGTCGGCGGTCATCGCTCGTCGGCCAGCAGGTAGAACACGTACCCGTAGGTCCCAGCGTGACGACGGAACAGCGCGATCTCACGCTCCGTCTCGTCGAGCACGGTGGTCAGCGCGGCGCCCGCGTGGGGGCGAAGCTGCCGGATGCGCGACTCCAGCGGTGAGTAGTACTCGTCCCACCACGCGCTCGTGGGCAGTGTGAAGGTGTCCACCACGCGGAAGCCGAGCGAGCGTGCCCTCGCGCAGTTGGAAACCACGGTGCCCATGGCCGGGTAGGCCTCGCGCCAGAAGCGCGCCACCTCGTCGGGCGGCTCGTGGGTGAGCCAGGTGCACTCCGTGAACGCCACCCATCCCCCCGGCGCCAGCAGCGAGCGGCAAAGCGCGAGGCTCTCGGCAAGACCCAGGACGTAGAACGCACCTTCCGACCAGATGAGCTTCGCGCAGCCACCCGGCAGAGGCAGCGCCCGGAAGTCCGCCGCCAGCGGCCACACCCGGTCTGCCAACCCGCGAGCGCGCGCCGACGTCGTCAGCTGCGCGAGAAACGCGCGGTGCCGGTCCACCGCCACCACCGGGACGCCCAGGGTTTCCGCCAGCACCAGCGTCTGGCGCCCTGGCCCGCATCCCAGGTCCAGCACGCGGGTCACGTCGTGGGCGCCCAGGCGCTGCAGGGCTTCCCGGGTGCAGGCGTCGCTGCCGGGACCCTCCCGTGGCAGCCCATGGTGCAGTTGCAGCAACGCGTTCATGGCAACCCGTCAGGGGATGAACATCCACGCAAAGTGGGGCAACATACCCCACCGTCCGGTAGATCCTTCTGCCAGGGGGGAGATGCATGGGGCGTTTTGCGGCGGCCATACGCAAGGTCCTGCCCGGGAAACGGCGCGACGACGTCACGCCGCCCCGGCCTGCGCCGTCTCCGCCTCCGCCTCCACCTCCGGAACCGGTTGGCGTGACGCCGCCGCGCGGGCTGTCTTTCGAGGAGAAGTGCCTGGAGCTGGTGTACGGGCCTTCCCCGCGCCCACCCACGGTCACGAAGTCCGACGACGTCCCCACCAGCGACGCATGAACACCACACCCAGGAACGTGGGCCCGAACACCGTCACCAGGGCGGCGGGGTCGGAGGCGCGCACCCGACGGGCGAGGGCGCTCTGGCTGCTGGCCAGCGGGCACGGGCTGTTCTGCCCGGCGGGCGCGCGCAGGTTGTTCTCCACGTTGAGCTGATTGCCGGCGGCGCCCAGCACCAGGTCCTCCGCCAGGGCGGTGCGCGGCAGGTTGGCCTCCAGGCGCGTGATCCACAGGCTGCCGGGATGGTTGCCCACCAGCGCGGTGGCCAGGTCGTCGGCGCCACCACAACGCAGGCGCCGGTGGTCGATTTCGTTGGCGGTGACGTCGCGACAGATGCCGCTGGTGCACGGGTCCACCACGACCCGGTTGTCCCCCGCCATGGCCTCGATGACCTCGCGACAGCTGCCGTCGGTGCTCTCCCCGTTGGTGAGCGCCTGGGAGAGGAAGAGACCGGCCACGGTGTTGTCGGAGGAACCGCGCGTGCCCGCCGCCACGAAGACGGTGTTGCGACCGGTGATGGGGTTGAGCGCCGGCGCAAACAGCGCGCCACGACGAGCGTACGCGGTGAGCCACGCGTTCCCGTTGTTGCCGGAGAGTGCGTCCAGGCGCAGCGACTCGTAGTTGGAGCGGCCCACGCGGAAGTCGTAGGAGAGGCTGGTGGTGTCCACCATGACGTTGGCGCCGGTGTCGGAGGACCAGCGGCCCTCGCTGATCACGAAGACCACCATGCTGGTCTGCTCCCCGGTGCCGGCGGAGACCATGCGGAGCGGGAAGCTGAACACGGGGCCGGGGTAGATGACGCGCACCGGCTTCATCTGGCGCACGCCCACGCCCGGACGCAGGCGCAGCGCAATGAAGTCAAAGCCCTCCGCCTCGTAGTCGGTGATGATCGGGGCCACGTCCTCGGGAATGGCGTAGCCGTGGTTGCGCAGCCAGCCGCTCAGTGCGCCGGGGTCGGTGGAGCGCACGGTGACCGTCTCGTACGGGCCGGCGGTGCCCTCGTGCAGCACGCGCACGGTGGGGTCGGGCTCCTCGGGCGCCTCGCCGCTGGGCCCGGCGTCTTCCTCCAACGCCACGTCCTCGCTGTACCCGCCGGTGGTGGACCCGCACCCCGCGCCGCCGCCGGCCTGCGCGGTGCTCCGACGTGGTGAGGGCTGGCTGCCGCAGTCCAGTCGGGGCGGGGCCACCACCACGCGCGTGGCAGCGTCCAACGTCTCGAACCACGCGTCGGTGCCCACCTCCAGGCGCGTTCCCGGCGTCACCGGCAGCACCCAGGCGAACTCCTCGGGCTCTCCGTCGTAGCTGACCTGGTCCCAGAGCACGGTGCGGGTGGGAGAGATGGAGATGGCCATGCGGTGCCCGGTGACCACGCTGGGCGAGGGGTTGGTCACCACGGTGGGCTCCTGGTGGAAGCACCCGCCACACGCGCGCGCCTCCCGCGGGATGAGCACCGACGACGCCACGCCCAGCACCACCATTCCCAACATGCATTTCATGCAGCCTCCCATGGCCACGCGTGAGGTGCGCGGCGGCGTGGGGCGGGCTGCAAGGGGGGCGCCACGGGGCGCGGGGCGAGGGAGGTCGCGGACTTGGCGCACCCACCCGGTCCGGCGTGCCGGGCGGTGTTGTCAGAAGCTGATGCGTGCAGGCATCACCCGCGCGCCCGCGTCACGGCTGCCGGGCGGCCAGGCGGGCCACCTGCTCTTCCAGGCGCTTGAGGCGCGCGTCGCGCTCGGCCAGCGCGTTTTCCAACGCGGCAATGCGCTCCGCGTCCGTGCGCAACCTGGCCTGGCACTGCGCGGTCTGTTGTTCCGTCGTCGTCAGGCGGGTGTCGAGCGCATGGGCGGCTTCCACCAGCGGGGCCACCAGGGAGGTGTAGGCCACCGCGCGCGTCCCGTCGGGGCCAACGCGCACGGCCTCGGGGAACGCGCGCTCCACCTCCTGCGCCAGCAGGCCCATCTGTCGCGGCTCACCCGGCTGGTCCACGCGCCGGTAGGTCCATCCCCGGATGCTGGCCAGCCGCTGCAGGGGCCGCTCGACGACGGCAAGGTCCTCCTTGAGCCGCGCGTCGGAGTTCTGGGTGAGTGTGCCGCCGATGGTGAGGTTGCCGCTTCCCTCGAGGTTGAACGCCGTCACGCCGAGGATGCCCCTGACCATCCGGAGGTTCCCGTTCTCCAGCCCCACCGTCCACGTGCTGCCCGTGCTGGAGTCTTCCAGGGACATCTTCACGCCGCCGTTGTTGCGCAGCGCCAGCAGGGAGCGCGACGTCGTGGTGCCGCTCAGCTCGTCGACACGCAGTTGCGTGGCACCGTCGACCCCCTGCACGTGGAGCAGCTGCTGCGGGTCGGGATGGCCCACACCCACGCGGCCGGAGGCGCTCACCACCAGCGAGCTCGTGGGCGCGCCGGGCCGGATCTGCAGCGGCCTGCGGTTGCCCCCGGTGATGTCCTCGACGAAGAACCCGGACTCGCTGGCCAGCAGCCGGAAGGTTTGGGCCCCGTCGCCCGCGGAGGCCTCCTGGGCCAGCGTGACGGAGGGCTCGGCGCCCTGGACGGTCAATCCGCCCTTCACCGTCATGTCCAGCGAGCCCGCGGCGTGGGTGGCCAGGAGCGCGGGGAGCAGCTGCTGTCGTCCGGCCAGTGGCGTGCCGTTGATCTCCAGGCCCAGCTGCAGGTCGGGAGCGCTGAACACGTCGTCGGGGAGGGCATTGGTGGCGTCATTGCCCAGCAGCACGGCAAAGCGGCCGGCCTGGATGTCCACCACCGCCGACTCCTCCCACAGCGGGGCCTGGTCGGCGCTGTCGGCGTAGAGGCTGAAGACCATGGGGACGGTGGCGCTGATGGGCAGGCCGTTCTCCTCCAGCGTGGCCTCGTAGGGAATCACGCGGCGTGCCGCGCCGGACCCCGCCCGCGCCTCCCACGACGTCACCAACGCCGCCACACCCACCAGGAACGCCACCCGCGTGCGGTGCATCATGCTCTCCTCCACTCAACGAACCCAGAAGGGACCACCCGCCAGGGGGGCGCGCGTGCGCAACGTGGGGCTCACCGGCGTGACGGTCCACCCGCCGCCCACGGAAGTCCCCATCCACGACGACGGTCCACCACACATCCACAGGCCGCTGCGCGTGGCGGGGTCGTACCCCTCGGACACCAGGAGTCGATAGGTCGGGCACACCACGTCGCAGGTTGCGCCGCCCAGGTTGACCGCGGGGCAGGGCAGCGGCCCCCCTCCCGCGTCGACACCACCCGCATCCGGGAGTGTGGCGTCGGGTGGACCCGCGTCGGGCACGGTGGCGTCGACCCCGCCGGCGTCGGTGCCACCCGCGTCGCGACTGGCATCCCGTGCTCCAGCGTCCCCGCCGTGGGCGTCGGGCGCGCTGGCGTCGCGGGTGGCCGCGTCGGGGGCGCGTGCCGCGTCGGGGATGCCGCCGTCCCCGGTGAGCGTGGGGCTGACGCGCTGGCCGTCCTGGCACACGCCGTCCTCGCACCGCTGGGTGCCCGCGCAGTCGCTGTCGACGTTGCAGGGGCGGAGGCACTGGTTGCCCTGCCGGACCTCCCCGTCGCGACACTGCACACACGCGGCCTGCCCCAACGCCGCCACCACGACGCAGGCCCGCACCCAGACGTGCTTTGCGCGCTCCCACCCCATGGCCCGGGAGTATGGCGTGTGATTTCGACTTCGTCACGCCGCCCGCGCGTTGAGCGTGCGCGCCGGCCCGTGACATACAGCCCGCCGCATGAGCACCACCAACGGGCACCGGCCCCAGCCCATGGCCGCCTTCGTGAAGCTGCTGGTCTCCGACGTGGGGCGGAGCGTGGCGTTCTACCTTGCGCTGGGATTCGAGGAGGCGGGACGCGACGCGGTGTTCGTGCACCTGCGCTGGGCCTCGCGCGCGGACCTGTACCTGGTGCACACGCCGTCGGGGATGGCGCTGGAGGGGAAGCGGGGCACGGGCGTGCTGGTGGGCTTCACCGCGCTGGATCCCGACGTGGACACGGTGGCGCAGCGGGCGCGCGCGCAGGGCGCCGTCGTCGACGGACCGCGCGACCAGCCCTGGCACACGCGCGAGGTGGTGGTCACCGACCCCGACGGTTACCGGCTGAACTTCGTGCGGCCCATCTGAGGGTGTCGGAGAGTCCGAAAAGGGAGTCAGAAGTCAGAATTCAGAAGTCAGAAGGTGCTTACCCCTCGTCGTCGCGGTGGCGCATTCTGACTTCTGAAGGTCTGTCGAAAAATCGAAGCGGCGGATCAACTCCGGTGCAGGTTCCCCGATCATCCAGCCATGACCAAGACCGCCTCTCCCAAGCCCCGCATCCTTGAGCCTCAGCGTGCCCAAGGAGAGATCCGATTCGAGATGCCGGATGACATCTTGGCGGCCGACCATCCCGCCCGCTTGATCTGGGAGGTGCTTGGCCGGGTTGACTTATCGCCCTTCGCTGCGGCGTGTGGCTCGGTCGAGGGACGGGCGGGCCGCCCACCGTTGAGCCCGCGAATGGTACTGACGCTGTGGCTCTACGGAATTTCCCAGGGGGTCGGCAGCGCGCGAGAGGTTGCGCGGTTGACGTCGACAGACATCGCCTATCGGTGGATCGTGGGAGACCTCTCGATCACGCACCACAAGTTGAGCGCCTTCCGGGCAACGCAAACCGAGGCTCTCAACGCGTTGTTCACCGATGTCCTGGCGTCCTTGATGGAGAAGGGCCTGCTGTCCTTGGAACTCGTCGCGCAGGACGGCACCCGCACGCGCGCTGCGGCCAGCGCCCCATCGTTCCGGACCTATGGCTCGCTTAAGGAATGCCGCGAGCAGGCGGCCCTGCATCTCAAGGCGGTTTTGGCCGCTGCCGATGACCCGCAATACACGCGGGCGCAGCACGCACGACGAGAAGTGGCAGCACGGGAATTCCAGGCCCGCGTCGAGGCTGCCATGGCGACAGTGCAAACACTGCAGAAGGAGCGTTTGCCCACGGACAAGCCTGCGCGTGCCTCCACCACCGATGCCGACGCGCGGGTCATGAAGATGCCCGATGGAGGCTATCGCCCGGCGTACAACGTCCAGTACGCCGTGGCCGGCTCCCCCATGGGTGGACCCAGGACCATCGTCGGCGTGGAGGTCACCAACGTCGGCAGCGACAGAAGCTCCATCACACCCATGGCCGAACAGATTGAAGAGCGCACCGGCCAGCGGCCACAAACCGTCCTAGCTGATGGTGGCCACGCCAATCATGAGGACATCGCCGAGGCGCGCCGACGCGGTATCGACGTCATTGTGCCGCCCATGAAGGGCGCTAAGGCTCTGGACGAGATGAAAAACGCTGACCCCGAGGTTCTGGCCTGGCGCAGGCGAATGGAAACCGACGAGGCCAAGGAGCTGTACCGCGCTCGCAGCGGGCTGGTGGAGTTGGCCAACGCGAACCAGAAGACCCATCACGGAATCACGCAGTTTCTGGTGCGTGGCATACCCAAGGTGACATCCGTGGTGCTGATGAGCGCCATCGCATCCAACATTCTGCAGCACGCTCACAGCGTGCTGGGCTAGCCCGCAGGCCGGCCCACCCGCCAAGGAGGCTCCAGACCAAGCAACATCGCCCATCTCAACCGCAGGGCAACCATCGCCCGACCCCGCGCCTCGGCCAATCGGCCGCAGTCAGCGCTCGTGTCAGCGTCCGCGGCTTCCCACTCTCAATTCTTCGACAGACCCTGACTTCCTTTTCGGGATTCACCGACCCACAGGGCTCAGTGCAGGTCCATCTTGCCTTGCTCACCCGGCTCGTAGGTCTTGCCCTTGAGGACGGCGCCCACGACGCCCGCGAGCTGCACCATGCGATTCGACGACGCGTCCCAGTATTCCGCCTTGGTGATGTTCACCTTGATGAGCGCCAGGGCTGGGTCATCCAGGCCCTGGGGGAACCAGGCGCGGTGGATGGGTCTCCACATCTCCGACATCTTCTGCCGGTCGTGAATCACCTCGGCGTGGCCCGAGACGGAGACGAAGCGCTCGTCGTCAGGGGAGGCGTAGCTGAGGTTCACCTCCTGGTGCCGGCCGATCTCCTGGGTCTTGGCGGTGTTGTCGCGGGTGAAGAAGAATACCGCCCCGTCGGATGCCTGGGCCTGGGTGGCCATGGGGCGGCTGCGCAGCTCTCCGTCCTGGTCCACCGTGGTCAACATGGCCACGCGGATGTCCTTGATGAACTCCTGGAATCTTTCGGCGTCGCGCGACTTGTCCATGACGTCCTCCTGACGGTCACGGCCGCGTCGAGTGGCACCCGGGACGCGGACATCACCGTCAAAGCTGCCGCCCCCCGAATCGTCCTGGGACCTACCTTTCGGCGCCGCGCGCGTCCGGAGGCACAACGGGGTCGGGAGCGTGTGCGCCGGGTGGTGTCGACGGGGAATCCGCCCAGGGCGCGTGCGGCAGGCGCGTGGTGAGCAGCGTGGTGAGCACCGGACGCACCGCCCACGCGCCCACCAGCGAGAGCACCAGGCCCGTCGCGTACAAGAGCAGCGCCGACCCCACGCCCACCGCCAGCCCGACGTACAGCGTCTCCAGCGGCCAGCCATTCACCGTCACCGCCGCATACCAGAGCTGACCCAGGAACTGGCTGGACGCAATGGCCGTCACCGCCGCGACCATCACCAACGCACCGAGCACCGTGGGAAAGAGGCCCACCGCCGCGCCCAGCAGCGCCTTCCACCACGAGCCGCTCTCCACGCCCAGGGCCACCGCGAACGCGACGAGGTCCACCACCGGGAAGAGCGGACCCAGCTGCAGCAGCGCGCCCAGGAACATGCCCACCGTCGTGGTGCTGGACACCAGCAGGACAATCTGCGCCACCGTCTCCGACGGGAGCGGACCGCTGCCGCAGGAGTTCGCGAGCCCGTTGATCAGGCAGAGGCACATCAGGCCCATGACCAGCCCGGTGGCCACCGAGACCACGGCGTCGACCGCGCCCGCCACCAGCAGGCACGCTCCGGTTGCCCCCGCGCCCGCGGCCGTCCCCTGGGCCACGCGCCTGGCGTTGTCCTCCAGGGACTCCACCTCGGGAGCGGGTTCTTCCGTCGTGGTGGGCGGTTGTTCCGTCGTGGCCGGCGGCGCTTCCGTCGTGGGTTCCTGGGCCAGCGCCGGTGACGACGTCAGCAGCAGCACCAACGCCGCGGCGAGGCCGAGGGTGGCGCGGGGGCTCACGGGTCCGCGCGACGCCCGCCGAGCAGAATCTCCTGCAGCGAGACGGTGATGCGACCCAGGTTCACGAAGAAGACGGCGTAGGCGAGCGGCAGCCACGCGGGGATGAGGCCCATGAGCTGCGGCGCGGGGAAGTGCCAGGCGCCCGAGACGGTGGCGGGGATCTCCCAGACCAGGCCCAGCACGGCGCCAAACGCGGCGGTCCACAGGTCATGCACGGTGTGGAAGCGCCACAAGGTCAGGCCCAGGAGCACCACGCACACCACCGCCTCCGGCGCGTTCCGCGTCCCGAAGAGGCAGCTCAATCCCAGGTGGGTGCCCCAGAGCAGCAGCGCGTCGCGCAGGGCCCGCGCGCTCCCCTCCCCACGCTCCCGCGCCCGACCCGCCAGCGCGTTCATCAGGTGCGGCACCGTGAAGCCCAGGATGGGGTAGCAGACCAGGATGTAGAACGGCGCCACGTCGAGGAAGGCACGCGTGGCGTGGACCCACACGCCGGTGGCGTCGCACAGCACCTCTGTGAGGTTGCCAAAGCTCAGCCCCACCAGAAGGCCCAGCAGGTCCGCGCGGGTGTGCCAGCGCAGGAGCAGCACGCCGCACAACAGGAGCATGAACACCAGCAGCGCGGTGGGCTCGTTGAACAGCAGCACAATGCCCGCGGTGCCCGCCGCCGCGCCGCCCAACACCGCCGCGAAATCCAACGAGCGGGAGGTGAGGGGAACCGGCGGGGAGAGCGTGCTGGTAGTCATGGGTGGGAGCGCTACCAGACGTCGCTGCGGTGGTCCAACGGGATGCGCGCTGCCGTGGGCTCTGCCAGGATGCGGGGACGTGGAACCCACCGAGCTGTTGCTGATCCTGGCGGTGCACCTGTGCGTGGGCATTGTGCTCCACGAGGCGGGTCACGCGCTGGGCGCGGTGGTCAAGGGTTTGCGGGTGCGCGCGGTGGGGCTGGGGATGCCCTGGCGCGCGCGACGCGTCTCGCTCCTGGGCGTGGTGCTGTTCGTGGGGCGCGGGTCGTGGCGCAGCGCCACCACGTGGACGGAGCCGGTGGGCCTTCTGGCCCGACGGGACCAGCTGCTGTGGATGCTGGCTGGCGGTCCGGTGGTGAACCTCCTGTGCGGGTTCACCATGCTGGGCGCGCCGGGTGCGTTCTGGCAGCTGGGGGCGTGGGCGCACCTGCTGCTCATGGTGGTGAACCTGCTGCCGTGGGACCTGTTGGGCGCGGACGGTCAGCCCAGCGACGGGCAGCGGCTGTGGGCGGTGTGGCGTCGGACGGAGCCCGCGCTGTTGGAGCAGAGCAGCTCGGTGGCGGCGGAGGCCACGGCGCTGGGGATGGAGCAGCTGGGGTGCGTGAGCATGGCGGCGCGCCTGTGGGCCATGGCCGCGGAGCTGCGCCTGGGGGAGGGTGACCTGCGGGGTGCCGCGCGGTTTGCCCGGCGGGGGCGGGAGGCGGCGCGGGGCCTGCCGCGGGGCGACGGCGCACGGCTGGCGGCGTGGTGCGCGGCGCTGGACGTGGCGGTGGCGGGGGGACACCAGGAGGTGGCGCGTGAGCTGTGGCGGGGGTTGCGCGGGGAGGCGGGTCGGGACCTGGCGGCGCGGGCGCGCATGATGGTGGCGCACGCACGCGGGGAGCTTTCCCGTCGTCCCCGGGCCGCGGAACGGGACGCGCGCGCCGCCGCCGAGCTGTGGCGACGGGAGGGCCATGCCACCGGGCTCACCGAGGCGCAGGTGGCGCTGGCGCGGGTCCTGGCGCCCACCCGTCCCGACGAGGCGCGCGCGGTGCTTCGTCAGGCGCTGCGCGGGCCCCACACCTCGGAGGTGGGCGTGCGCGCGGCGGCGTTGGCGGCGCGGTTGGGGCTGGCGGAGGCGCAGGGCCAGTGGGAGCGGGCGCTGCGACAGCTGGCGGCGCGGCTGCGCATCCTGCGACCGGTGCCGCGGGTGATGATGCTGGCGCGCGTCAGGGAGCTGGTGCTGGCGCTCTCGCAGGAGACCATGTGGCCCGCGCGCGTCGACCGCGACCTGGAGCACGTGGCCATGCAGGACATCCGGCGGGGCCGTCGCCTGGTGCGTCCGGCGGTGCTGGGGGTGGTGCTGGGCGGGCTGACGGTGAGCCTCACCCTGAGTCGCGAGCTGCAGCCGTGGGTGGCGGCGTTGGCCTGCGGGCTGGCCGGGGGACTGTGGGCCGCGGTCTACCTCACGCGCAACCTGCTGCGCTGGCCTCGTCGTCACCGCTGGGTGGTGAAGTAGCCGCGCGTCCATTTGCGCGGGACCGCCTTTTGCGTCATCACCCCTGCCAACGTGACCCGCATCTCCGTGCTCATGCCGGTGAAGGACGGCGCGCGCTGGCTCCCCGCGGCGCTGCGCTCGCTGGCGCGCCAGAGTCGGCCGGCGGACGAGATCGTCGTTGTGGATGACGCGAGCGCGGATGCCACCTACGCGGTGCTCTCGTCGTGGGCGCGGCGGCTGCCGTTGAAGGTGGTGCGCGGGGAGGGGCGGGGGATTGCACGCGCGCTCAACCGCGGGCTGGCGGAGTGCGGCGGGGAGCTCATCGCGCGCATGGACGCCGACGACGTCAGCCATCCCCACCGCCTGGCCGCGCAGGAGCAGCTGCTGTCCGCGCGCCCCGACGTGGGCGTGTGCGGCACCGAGGTGCTGAGCTTCCCCGCCTCCCGCGTGACCGAGCGGCGCGTGGCCTATGACGCGTGGCTGAGCGCGCTGCGCACCCCGGAGGAGCACGCCCGCGACATCTACGTGGAAGCACCCATCTGCCACCCCACCGCCTGCTTCCGCGCCGAGGTGCTGCGCGCGGCCGGCGGCTACCACGACGTGCCCTGGCCCGAGGACTACGACCTGTGGCTGCGCCTGCACGGCAGGGGCGTGCGCATGGCCAAGCCCACCGGGGTGCTGCATTTCTGGCGCGAGGGTGAGACGCGACTCTCCCGTCGGAGCGGGTGCTATTCGCTGCACGCCATCCGCGCGTGCCGGTTGCATCACCTGGTGCAGCATTTCGCGCTGCGGGCGCGGGGCGTGGTGATGGTCGGCGCGGGGCTGGAGGGGAAGGCGGCGGCGCGCGTGCTCATCGGGCACGGGGTCACGGTGTACGGGCACGTCGACGCGGACCCGCGCAAGGTGGGCGGACGGCTCATGGGTGAGGGCGGTGTGCGGGTGTGGCCGGTGCGGGAGCTGCCGCGACTGATGGGGGAGCCCACCTCGCCGGTGGCGGTGGTGGCCATTGGCACGCATGGCGCGCGTCCGTCGGTGCGGGCGGAGATGCCGGCGCTGGGGCTGACCGAGCAGGTGAACGCCGTCGTCGTGGCGTGAGCCCTCCGGGTCCCAAAGGCGTGGGGTTGGGGCGTGACGGTGCGGTCGCGGAAGACCTGGCCGGGACGGGGTGGCCCTTCCGCCCGTTTCAAGAATGATACTTCGAATGGTATCACATCTGAGGACCCCCTGAGGGCCACCCCCCGGGGGCGTCGGCTTTCCGCGAGCCCGCCGTCACGCCCCAACCCCACGCCTTTTGGGAGAACGACGACCGTGACGTTCCAGGCACGTCCGAGGGTGCCACCCCGGAGGCCTCGCGCTACGGTGCCGGCGCTGGGGCCGACCGAGCAGGTGAACGCCGTCGTCGTGGCGTGAGCCCTCCGGGTCCCAAAGGCGTGGGGTTGGGGCGTGACGGTGCGGTCGCGGAAGACCTGGCCGGGACGGGGTGCCCCTCGAGCAGGTCTTCAAACATGATACTGTCCAGGGTATCACAA